>JAFDWC010000009.1 GCA_018268655.1 Actinomycetota bacterium | reverse complement strand
ACTATGAGATCTCTCCGGTAGTCAGAACTCGTACGAGCGGGCCTTCTCGTACCTCTCAACGCCCAACCGGACCAGCCTGTCGCACAGATCCGGGTAGGCCAACCCGCCGGCCTCGAACAGCTTCGCGTAGACGCTCGTCTCGGTGAACCCGGGCATGGTGTTGATCTCGTTCACCAGCACGGCGCCGCCGGGCTCGACGAAGAAGTCGCAGCGGGCGAGGCCGGCGCAGCCGGCGAGGGCGAAGACGGCGGTGGCGAGCTCGCGGACCTCGGTCAGCTGCTCGGCGGGGATCGGGGCCGGGACCAGGAGGTCCATGCCGCCGGCGCCGTACTTGGCCTCGAAGTCGTACCAGTCGGCGTGGGCGACGATCTGCCCGGGGGGCGAGGCCTCGAGCTCGGCCGGCTCGTTGCCGAGGACCGAGCACTCGACCTCGAGGCCGGGGGCGGAGGCCTCGACGATCACCCGCGGGTCGTGGCGAAGGGCCAGCTCGACGGCAGCGTCGAGGTCCTCGAGCCGCTCCACCCGGCTGATCCCAACGCTGGAGCCGAGCCGCGACGGCTTCACCCACAGCGGCAGCCCCAGCGCCTCGCATTCCTGGCGCCAGGGCCGAGCCGGATCGACGGCGGCGAACTCGACCTGGGGCACCCCCGCCTGCGCGTAGAGGCGCTTCAGGGTCAGCTTGTCCATGCAGGTCGCCGAGGCGAGCACGTCGGAGCCGACGTAGGGCACGTCGAGGTGCTCGAGCAGGCCCTGGAGGCTGCCGTCCTCGCCGAACGGGCCGTGCAGGGCCGGAAAGGCGGCGTCGACGCCGAGCAGACCGCCGCCGGGGGCGAGCTCGACCGCCTCCCCCTCCCCCACCCGCCACTCGCCGGAGCGGCTGATCGTCACCGTCACCACCTCGTGGCCGGCGGCGAGGAGCCCGCGGGCCACCGACTCGCCCGAGCGCAGCGAGACGTCGTGCTCGGATGAGCGGCCGCCGCAGATGACCGCGACCCTCACGGCAGCACTTCTTCGTTTTCTTCGGGTTCCTTCGGCGCGACAGCGGCGCGCTTGCCGACGACCAGGGTGACTTCGGCGCCTTCGGGCTGCTGCGAGTTCGCCGCCGGCGACTGTTCGAGCACCCTGCCGATATCGCTTTCGACTTCGGTTTCTTCTTCTTCGACGAACGGGGTGAAGCCGGCGGCGCGGATCGCTTCGACCGCTTCCCGGCGTTCCCTCCCGACCACGTTCGGGACCCGCACCTTCTGCTTCGCGCGGGCGACGACGATCGCCACCGTGCTCCCCCGTTCGACCTCCCTGCCGGCCGACGGCGACTGCCGCAGGACTTCGCCGGCGGGCGCGGCTTCGGTTTCCTCTTCGGAGACTTCGGGGACGAGGCCGTAGCCGCGGATCCGCTGCACCGCGGTGCGGCGGTTGCTACCGACCAGGACCGGGACCTTGATCAGCTTCGGCCCCTGCGAGACGAAGATCGTCACCGTCGAGCCGTTGGTCGCCGCTTCGCCGCCAGACGGTTCCTGGTGGATCACCAGCCCCGTTTCCACCGACGCCGAGTTCTCCCGTTCGACCTCGACCTTGAAGCCCGCTTCTTCGAGCTTCTTCCTCGCCGCCGCTTCCGGCTGGTTCGCGACCCCGGGGACCGTGCTCGAGCCGGGGCCGGCGCTTACCGTCAGGTTGACCTTCGGCTTCGAGCAGAACAGGGTCAGGAACGAGCATTCTTCGTCGGCATTGCCGGGGGTCGGTTCCTGCTCGAGCACGGTCCCCGCGGCAACCGAACGGTGGACTTTCTCTTCCTTGCCGAGCTTGAAGCCGTTCCGTTCGAGCTGGAGAATCGCGAATTCGACCTGCTTGCCGGTCACGTCGGGGACTTCGGTCGTGGTGTCCTTGGTCAGCAGCAGGGCGACCAGGATCCCGACCACTACCGCCGCCGCGAGGCCGATCAGCCACCAGCGCCGGCGCTTCTTGTCCTCCTCGCCCGGACCGGTCTGCGCCGTCGCAGGGTCGACGTAGGCGGGCGGCAGCGCCGCGAAGTCGGCGGTCCCGGCGGCGGCCGGTTCGCGCATCGCCGCGGTCAGGGCGACGATGAAGGCGTCGGCGTTCTGGAAGCGCTGGCCGGGGTCCTTCGCCAGCGCCCGCATCACCACCGCGTCGAGCGCCGGTGAGACGTGCGGGTTGATCGAGCTCGGCCGCTGCGGCAGCTCCGAGACCTGCTTCATCGCGATCGCCACCGCCGATTCCGCCTCGAACGGGACCCGCCCGGTCAACGCCTCGTAGAGGATCACCCCGACCGAGTAGAGGTCGGACACCGCGGTCACGTCCTGGCCCTGGGCCTGCTCGGGCGAGAGGTACTGCGGGGTCCCCATCACCGAGCCGGTCTGGGTGATGTCGGAGACGCCGGCGCGGGCGATGCCGAAGTCGGTTACGACCGCCTTCCCCTCGGGGTCGACGATCACGTTCTGCGGCTTCAGGTCGCGGTGGACGATCCCGCGGCGGTGGGCGAAGCGGGCCGCCTCGAGGATCTGGAGGACGATCGCCACCGACTGCTCGATCGTCAGCCCGCGGTCGATCAGCTCGCGCAGGGTCGGCCCTTCGATGTACTGCATCGCGATGTAGTAGTTGCCTTCGAACTCGCCGCGGTCATAGACCGCGACGACGTTCGGGTGCGAGAGCCCGGCCGCCGCCTCGGCCTCGCGGCGGAAGCGCTCGACGAACTCGCGGTCCTGGGCGAAGCGGCGGTGCAGGACCTTCAGCGCGACCCGGCGCTGAAGGTGGGTGTCCTCGGCCAGGTAGACGTCGGCCATGCCGCCGCCGCCGATCCGCTGCAGGACGCGGTAGCGGCCGTCGAAGACGCTGCCGTCGGGGATCTCAGCCACGTGGTCCCGCGGCCGTTGGGCTATCCATGGGCCGGGACCATAAGTGACCAGCCAGGCGCCCGGGGGTCGCGCCGGCAGGCGGGACGATGCAGCCAGGGCAGCGGCGGCGTCAGCGCCTCCTGGCGACGCTCCCGAGCGGCATCGGTGGCGGCAGCGCCGCGGTGCGCTCGGCCAGGCGGCGCCCGGCGGCGTCGCGGGCCGTGACCGTGAGCCGGCCGGGGCCGGGGCCAAAGAAGGCGATGAAGAACTTGAAGGGACGGCGGATCTGGAAGCGGGCGATCAGGCTGGCCGGGATCGGCTTCAGTTCGACCGGGATCGGGTGCCCGTTGATCGCGACTTCCACCGCCGCGACGTCGGCGCTGACCAGACCGCTGGCATACCGGTAGGCGGACCCGGGCTGGGAGTTCCCGCCGATGCCCCGGAAGAGCAGCCCGCCGCTGGCGGCGGGAAGGCCGCAGCCGGCGTCCATTAGCCCCCGGTCCCGCGGGAACTCGAGCTGGAAGCAGCGCGCGCCGTTCGCCGGCCACTCCTTCCCGGGCTGCGGCCTGACGCGGTAGGTGATGAATTCGTAGGGAACGCCGCGCCGCCCGGATCCCCGGGCGAGGACGAAGGCCGGCTGCCCGGCGCCCCCGGTTCCGCGCATCGCCCAACCGCGCAGCGACTGCAGGGCCGGGTGCCCGCCCGGCTGTCCCAGCCCGAGCCGGTCGCCGACCCAGGAGGTGAAGGCCTGCCCGGGGGCCGTCAGGAACGAGAGCGCGACGAGCGTGGCCAGCACCACCGCCGCGACGCTTGCGAGCCGCAGTCGGAGGCGGGCGCGGGTGTGGCCCCCGCCCAACCGCGCCGCGGCGACGCGCGCCGGCACCCTCTCGAGTGCTCGCGACCGGGCCAGCTCCGCATCGGGCGGGCGCAGGGCGCCGAGCCTGCCGATCAACGTCGTCTCATCCATCGCTTTCCTCCAGTTCGCTTCGCAGCTGGTCGAGACCGCGGCGCAGCCGCGAGCCGACGGTTCCGCGGCGGATTCCGAGGATCCGGGCGATCTCGTTCGTCCCGTAGCCGGCGACGTGGCGCAGCACGACGACCGCGCGCCGGTCCGGCGGCAGTGCCGCCAGCGCTTCGACCAGGCGCGGGTCGCTGCCCGACTCGCTGGCCGGGGCCGCCACCAGTCGGTGGACCTGGCTGCGCCGGGCTCGCGCCCGCGCGTAGTCGAGGGCGCGATTCGCGACGACTCGGTGCAGCCAGGGCTCGAAGGGGCGGCGCGTGTCGAAGCGCCCGACCCTCGCGAGGATCGAGACCATCGACTCCTGGGTGACTTCCTCGGCGAGGTGTGGGTCGGCGAGGATCGCGAAGGCGACCCGGTGGGCCCGATCCCAATGCCGGTCGACCAGGGTCTCGGCCGCGGCCGCGGAGCCGGCCCTCACCGCGCCGATCAGCTCGGCGTCGGAGCGCTCGCGGCGGCTGCCCCGGACGGCGGGCGCCAGGGCGGGAAGTTCCCCTGATTCAGGCATCTGCCCCTACTACGTACGAACCGGGGCAGATGCTCCCGGGCCCGACGCCTCCGGCCTATTCGCCGGCCAGGATCGTTTCGGCGACGTCGCGGAAGATCGGGGCGGCGACGTCGTTGCCGAACTGGGTCGTGCACTCGACGGTGGCGGCGATCGCGACCTTCGGTTCGTTGGCGGGGGCGAAGCCCATGAACCAGCCCTGGTTCTGTTCGGTGCCGCCGCCGCAGGCCTTGCTGTAAGGCGTTTCGGCGGTCCCGGTCTTGCCGGCGACGGGCACGCCTTCGATGCTGGCGTTGGTGCCGGTCCCTTCGCGGACCACGCCTTCCATCGCCGTCGTCAGCTCTTCGGCGGTCTTGGCGGTGATCGGTTCGCTGTAGACGGTCGGGCTCAACCGCTTGGTGACGCTGCCGTCGGCGTTGATCACCCGGTTCCAGATCTGCGGCTTCATCAGCTTGCCCTTGTTGGCGACGGCGGCGGCGACCATCGCGATCTGCAGCGGCGTCGCCAGCAAGCGCTCCTGGCCGATCGCGACCCGGGCGAGGTCGACCGGGTCGTGCTTGGTCAGCATCTTTCCGGTTTCGGAGTCGTAGACGCCGCTCTCGAGGACCGAGCTTTCGGGCAGGTCGATCGGTGGCGTGGCGTTGAAGCCGAACTTTTCCATCGTTTCGAATAGCGCGTCCTGGCCCACCTTCTGGCCGAGCTGGCCGAAGTAGGTGTTGACCGAGTTCGTCAGGGCGGTGTCGAGGCTGATCGGGCCCCAATCCTGGTTGTAGTCGTTGGCGAGTTCGTGGCCTTCGTCGATGATCATCCCGGGGCTGTTGATCGTTGTTTCCGGGGTGATCGTGCCGCTTTCGAGGCCGGCGGCGGCGGTCACCACCTTGAAGGTCGAGCCGGGCGGGTAGCGTTCGAAGGTCGCCCGGTTGACGAGCGGCGCTTCCACTCCCGCCTGGTTCCAGTGTTCGATCTTTTCCGGGACCTTGTTCGGGTTGTACGGAGCGTTCGAGGCCATCACCAGCACCTTCCCGGTGCTCGGTTCGATCGCGACGACGGCGCCGTACCCGGCCGCTTCGAGGTCGTGCAGCGCCACTTCCTGCGCCTTCGGGTCGAGGTTGGTGACGATCTGTTCGCCTTCCTGCTTCTTCCCGGTCAGCTGGTCGAGGATCGAGCCGAATTCGGATTCTTCGCCGGTCAGCTCGCCGTTGTGGAACTGCTCGAATTCGGTCTGGCCGTATTTCATGTAGCTGTAGCCGATCGGGTGCCCGAACAGCGCCCCCTGCGGGTAGTGGCGCACGTACCGCAGCGCCGAGCCGTGGCCTTCCGGCACCGACTTGGCGATCACGGTGCCGTCAGCGGCGAGGATCCGGCCGCGCGGGATCTGCTGCTGCTCGAACAGCGGCCGCCTGTTCACTTCCTGGGCCTTCAGGTTCTTGGCATCGAAGACCGACCAGTAGGACGTGAACCCGATCAGGATGCCGAAGAGGACGACGATGAAGGCGAACAGCTTGATGATCTGGCGGTTCACTCAGCTCGCCCCCAGCGCCAGCGCTTCGCGCCCGCCCGGTTCGACCGCCTCGCGCCGAGCACGGTCGGAAACCAGCAGCAGCAGCGCGATCAGGACGAAGTTGGCGACGATCGAGCTGCCGCCGTAGCTGACGAAGGGCAGGGTGACGCCGGTCAGCGGGATCACCCTGGTGACCCCGCCGATGATCACGAAGGCCTGGATGGCGAAGACCGCGGTCAGACCGGTCGCCAGCAGCTTCGAGAAGCCGTCGCTGGCGAGCAGCGCGATCTTGAAGCCACGGGCGGTGACGAGAAGGTAGACGAGGACCAGGCCGGTGCCGCCGAACAGCCCCAGTTCGTTGACGATCAGGGCGTAGATCATGTCCGTCTGGGCTGCCGGCAGCAGCGTCTGGCTGGGGCTGCCGGGGACCGTGATCAGCGCATGGCCGAAGCCTTTGCCGAAGAGGCCGCCGTCGGCCTGGGAGAAGATCGAGCCGAGGATCTGGTAGCCGCTTTCGAGCGGGTCGTTGAAGGGGTGGAGCCAGATTTCGATCCGCTCGTGGACGTGGGGGACGGTGGTGGCGAAGAACCAGGCTCCGAGCACGAACATCACCATCCCGATCACCACGAACGAGAAGCGGCCGGTGGCGACGTAGAGCAGCGCCAGGAAAGCGGCGAAGAACATCAGCGAGCTGCCCAGATCGCGGATGAAGACGAGCATGAACATCGAGGCGCCCCAGACCACCAGGATCGGGCCGAAGTGCTTGAGCGGCGGCAGGGTGACACCGAGGACGCGCCGCGCCCCGACCACCAGCACCTCGCGGTTCTCGCGCAGGTAGGAGGCGAGGAAGATGATGATCGCCAGCTTCGAGAACTCGGCCGGCTGGAAGGCGATCGGGCCGATCTTGACCCCGAGGTAGGCTTCGTTCACCTGCTGTCCGATCCCCGGCAGTCGCGGTGCCAGCAGCAGCAGCAGGCCGCCGACCGCGATCAGGTAGCGATACCGCTCGAGCACCTCGTAGTCGCGCAGGAACTGGATCGTCAGGGCGAAGAGGATCAACCCGATCACGAACCAGTTGGCCTGGTCGCGGGCCAGGTGCTGGTCGATGCGATAGACCATCACCAGGCCGATCGCGGTCAGCAGCGCCGCCAGCGGGAACAGGTAGGGGTCGGCGTTGGGGAGGCGAATCCGCAGGTAGATGTGAGTCGCCAGGCAGATCGCGAAGAAGTAGGCCCCGTAGACGAGGCTGGCGTTGCCGAGTTTGGCGTGGTCCTGGGCGAAGACCCCGGCGAACCCCGCGGTCAGCAGCGCCGCCACTGGGATCAGCGCCAGCAGCTCGCGGTTGCGGGCCCCGGACTTCATTTGCCGCCTTGTTTTTTCTGCGGCGGCGTCGGTTCTTTCGCGGCTTCTTCTCCGGCTTCTCTCGTCGCCGCTTCTTCCTGTTTCGCTTTGGCTTCGCGTTCGGCCGCTTCCTTTTCGACCGCCGCCCGGGCCGCGTTGCGCTGCTCGCGTTCGATTTCTTCCAGCAGCTGGACCGCGTCGGAGCGCGAGCGCAGGCTGTGGCCGGTGACCGCGTCGAGGCGGCGGCCGCTGAGCGCGGTGGTCTGGACCGGGATCGAGTAGCGCTCGCTGTAGAGCTTGATCCCGAGCGGCAGTTCGTAGGGAACGCCGCGGTAGAGGGCGACGCGGCCGCCGCTGTCGGTGCCGAGGAACCAGACCTGGCGGTTGCCGTACCAGGCGCCGAACAGCAGCGCGGCGATGATCAGCAGCGGCACCAGGACCTTCGCCGCGGTCCGCAGCCGCCGGTGGCGCGGCCGCGCTTCCAGCTCTTCGCGACGCTGGCGGGCCGCCTCGGCGGCGGCGCGCTTCTTCACCTCGGTTGCGCTCAGCCCGGCCTCGGCGGCGGACGGGCCGATCAGCGTCGCCCCCTCCTCCCCGGCCGGTGCCCGGTCGGGGTCGCCGAGGCGGAAGGCGATGACGGTGATGTTGTCGCGGCCGCCGGCCCGGTTCGCTTCGTCGACCAGCGCCCGCACCGCCGACTCCATCGAGGAGGCGCGGGAGAGGAGGCGGGCGATGTGCTCGTCGTCGAGCATCGTCGTCAGCCCGTCCGAGCAGATCAGGAAGACGTCCCCGGCCTGGGCGGGAACGGTCTGCAGGTCGACTTCGACTTCCGGTTCCGGTCCGAGGGCGCGGGTGATGATCGAGCGCTGGGGGTGGTCCTCGGCCTGGGCGTCGGTCAGCTGCCCTTTGCGCCGCATCTCCTCCACCAGCGAGTGGTCGCGGGTCAGCCGTTCGAGCTTGCCGCGGCGGTAGCGGTAGGCGCGGCTGTCGCCGACGTGGCCGATCGCCACCTCCTCCGCCGCGGGGTCGACGATCGCCGCGGTCGTCGTCGTCCCCATCCCGGCCAGGTTGGGATCGCCCTGGGCCTGCTGGTGGATCGCCCGGTTGGCGGCCTTGATCGTCTGCTCGAGGACGCGCTCCGGCGGCCCCGGCCGCAGCTCGCCTTCGAAGGCCGAGACGGCGGTCCTGGAGGCGACCTCGCCGGCCTGGGCGCCGCCCATCCCGTCGGCGACGACGAACAGCTCGGCGCGGGTGAAGACCGAGTCCTCGTTGGCGTTGCGCTGGCGGCCGGTGTCGGTACGGACCGCGGAGTCCTCGATCCTCAGCGCCATCTCGAACCTGTCCTCCGCATCCGGACACCTGTTTCGCGCGTGCTCCGCGCCGGAAGAATCAGATATGCACCGTCGCTCCGCACGCGCTTCACCGTCACTGCTCGAACCGGAAGACCGTGTCGCCGATCTGGATCGTGTCGCCGTCGATCAGCTCCGCCTCGCCGTTGAGGCTGGCGCCGTTGAGCAGGGTGCCGTTGGTAGATCGCATGTCCTCGACCAGGAACCGATCTCCGCGGGGAAAGACGCGGGCATGGAGGCCGGAGGCATAGCGATCCTCGATCTGCACGTCGACCTCGCCCGAGCGGCCGATCGAGAGGCCGCCGATCAGGTCGAAGCGGGCGCCCGGCTCGAGGCCGCCGCCGCGCTCGGCGACGAGCCAGGCGTCGACCGCGTAGGGGATCTCCGGGTGGGCGGGGACGGCGTGGAACCCGGTTGCGTCGGGGGCCGGCGCGGCGGTCCGCCGCAGGTCCTTCAGCGCGCTGCGGGCGATCACCAGCACGAACAGGAAGAGGACGGCGAGGAAGCCGAATTTGAGCGCCACCGATATCGGGTCGTATTGCATTTGTTAGCGCACCTTAATGAGGCCCCTGGAGGTCGGCGCGATCGGCGCCGACCCGGGCCTCGCCTACTGCTCGACGTCGAACATGAAGGTCGTCGTGCCGACCGTCACCTGGTCGCCCGGCTGGAGCCGGGTCGAGGAGACGCGGCGGCCGTTGACCTTGACCCCGTTGGTCGAGCCGAGGTCGACGATCGCCCACTCGCCCGACTCCGATCGGCGCAGCTCGGCATGGCGGCGGGAGACGTTGGGATCCGGCAGCACGCACTCGACCGACTTCGAGCGGCCGATCGTCGCGACCGGGCCGTCGAGCACGTAGCGGCGGTCGTCGAAGGAGACCACGGCGCGGGTCGAGACCAGAGCGCCAACCGCCTGCTCCGGCCGTTTCGGCCGCGAGCGGTCCCGCTCGCGGACCGCCGAGTAGACCATCGTGTGGCCTTCCTCGCCCTGGCTCGGCGCCTCCCCCTCCCGGGCCGGCGGCTTGACCAGCCGCGCCTGGATCCCGAACTCGCCGAGCCGCAGGCGCTCGTCGGTCTGGAACTCGACCGTGGGCCGGGTCAGCAGGTCGTAGCCGCGGCGCCGGGCGTGCTCGAGCAGGTATCCGGACAGCTCCTGCTCGAGCGAGCGCTCGTAGCCTTCGAGCTTGGAGCGGTCCTGGCGCGAGAGGAAGACCGTGTACTCGTTGGGGACGTATACCCGCTGGACCGAGGCGGTCTTGTGGGCGTCCATTTCCTTCGCCAGTTTGCGCGCCAGTTCGACCGGCTGGACCTCGGAGCTGAAGGCGCGACTGAAGACCCCCTCGACCAGGCCTTCGATGCGGGACTCGAGGTTGCGGAGGACGCCGATCGGATCGTTCCTTTGCGTGCGTTGGTTCGTCTCCCGCGGCGGGAGACCGAGCGGGAAATCCTAGAGATCGAGCCTCAAGATCAGGGCCACAGCGACCTCCTACAGGGCGCCGTGCCCGACCAGGACGAAAAACCCGATCGCTGCGAGCAGGGCCGGGGCGAGGAGAGCGAGGCCGAAGTGGTGGCGCCCTTCGCCCGGCAGCTCGTCGGCGAGCTGGTCGAGCGAGTCCTCGATCGCGGTCCCCAGCCGCTCCAGCGAGGGACGGCGGTTGGGGCGGGCGGCGAGGCAGGCGTCGATCTGCTCGCTGAGCTCGCGGGGGAGGTCGGGGCGCAGCTTGCGCAGGCTGCGGGCGCGGCTGCCGATCGCCCGCGCGGTGGCCGCCGGGGTGGCGCGGCGGTGCGGGTTCTCGCCGCTCCAGCACTCGTAGAGGGTCAGGGCGAGCGAGTAGACGTCGGCCTCGGGGCCCGCTTCGCGTCCCTCCGCCTGCTCCGGCGACATGTAGGCGAGGGTGCCGACGACGTCGCCGGCGGCCGTCAGCGGCACCTCGTCGGCAAGGCGGGCGATCCCGAAGTCCATCAGCTTCGCCCGCGGCTCGGAGTCGGTGACCTGGACGTTCTCGGGCTTGATGTCGCGGTGGACCACCCCGCGCGAGTGGGCGTGGTCGAGCGCCTCGCAGAGATCGGCGCCGATCTCGCCGATCTCCCGGTCGGAGAGCTCGCCGGCATGGGCCAGCCGGGCCAGGGTCGAGCCCTCGACCAGCTCGGTGACGAGCAGGGCGTTGCCGTCCTCCTCGCCGAGCTCGTAGAGGGTGACGATGCCGGGGTGGTTGAGCCGGGCCGCCGCCTGCGCCTCGCGCAGGACCCGCCGGCCGGCCTCGCCGCGCTGCTCGATCGCCTTCACCGCGACCGGACGCTCGAGGCGGCCGTCCCAGGCCTCGTAGACGACGCCGAAGCCGCCGCTGCCGATGCGGCGCTCGATCAGGAACCGGTTGAGCACGAGGGAGCCAACCAAAGCACTGGCCGAGTTCGCCGCCGATGGCCCGCTTCCTGCCCGCGCAAGCCGGTGCCCAGGGGGCCGACGGACGCCCGAACGGGGGCGGAAACCGGTCCGAACTGGGAAAAAGGCACCGTTTGCTGCGGCTCTTCGGCCGCGGCGCGCCCTAGTCTTCATACTCTCCGACCCAGCCCCCACGCTTGGAGTGAGCTACTTGGAGAGTTCCGCCGCCGGGCGGCCGCCGCGGCGGCCGCGACCCAAACCCCGAGACAGACGCCAGCAGATCATGCTGCGGCGAGGGCTGGCGCTGGGCGCTGGGCTGGTCGTCCTGATCCTGGTCGTGCTCGGGGTCAAGGGCTGCCTCGACGCCCGAGCCCACCGCGCTCTGACCGACTACGCGCGCGGGGTCGAACAGATCGTCAAGTCGACCGAACAGACCTCGAAGAACTTCTTCGGCAAGCTCGAAAACCCGGGCAAGCTCTCGGTCACCGAGTTCACCGCTCAGGTCAACGCCGAAGCCAGCGCGATGGACAGCTACGCGACCCGGGTCGAAGCGCTCAGCGCGCCCGGAGAACTGAGCCACGCCCAGAGCACGCTCGAGCTCGTCTACGAGCTGCGCAAGGACGCGATGGACGAAATCGCCAGCAAGATGAGCACGGCGCTGGGGAGCGCCGGCTCGGCGAAGGCGGTCGCCGGGATCGCCCGGCAGATGCAGAAGCTGCTGGCCAGCGACGTCCTCTACGAAACGATCGTGCGGCCGGAAATCGACCACGGGCTGGAAGCGAACGGGGTCGAAGGCGGCGAAGTGCCGAAATCGACCTTCCTCCCCAGCACCGAATGGATCGACGAAAGCAAGGTCAGCTCCGCCCTGAGCGGGGTCACCGGCTCGACCGGGACGACCACCCAGGGCGTGCACGGGATCGAACTGACCGGGGTCAGCGTCAACGGCACCGAACTGACCACCGAAGCGGCGAGCTCGGTGGTGATCGAAGAAGCGGCCGAAGTCGAAGTCTCGGTCGAAAACCAGGGCGAATCGACCGAGAACGGGGTCAAGGTCGCGGTCTCTGTCAACGGCGGCAACACGCTCGAAGGGACGATCGAACAGATCGGGGTGGGCGAAACCGGCACCACCACGATCCCGTTGACGCCGACCCCGAAAGGCGAAGTGTCGCTCGAAGTCAAAGCCGGTCCGGTGCCGGGCGAGCACATCACCGAAAACAACGAAGGCACCTACACGGTCGTCTTCGAATAGCCGCGCCGCGAGGCGGCAGGCAGCGGGCTGCGGCGATACTACGGCGATGCGGATCGCCTACCTGGGACCGGCCGGGACCTTCACCGAGGACGCGCTCGGCGAGGCGACCGCGGGGGTCGAGTTCGAGCCGCTGCGGACGGCGACGATCGAGGCGGCGATCCTCGCAGTCGACGCCGGTGAAGCGGAGCGGGCGCTGGTCCCGATCGAGAACTCGATCGAGGGCTCGGTCCGGCCCACCCTCGACACCCTCGCTTTCGAGGCCAACGGAGTGGTGATCGCCGGCGAGCACGACTACCGGGTCCGGGTCCACCTGATCGGCCGCGACGGGCTCGCCGTCGACCGGGTCGAGGCCGTCCTCTCCCACCCCCAGCCGCTGGCCCAGTGCGCGCGCTTCCTGCGTGAAACGCTGCCCGAGGTCGAACGGCGAGCGGTCTCCAGCACCGCGGCGGCGGTGCGGATGGTGAGCGAGTCGGAGCGACCCTGGGCGGCGCTCGGGGCGCGCGCCGCGGCCGGGCTCTACGGCTGCACGATCCTCCGCGAAAGCGTCGAGGACGAGGCCGAAAACACCACCCGCTTCGTCTGGATCAGCCGCCAGGGCGAGGAGGTCGAGGCCCCCGCCGGGGCGCCCCGTAAGACCTCGCTCGTCTTCTCCGAGCTTGGCGAGGACCACCCCGGGGCGCTGGTCAACGCCCTCGCCGAGTTCTCCGAGCGCGGGGTCAACATGACCCGGATCGAGTCGCGGCCACTGCGCCGCGGCCTCGGCCGCTACATGTTCTTCTGCGACCTCGACGGCGGGATCGACGACGCCCCGGTGGCGGCCGCGATGCGGGCTCTGCGGGCGAAGGCGGAGTCGGTGCGGGTGCTCGGCAGCTACCCGGTCGCCTAGCTGACCTAGCCCGGGGGACGCTGTGCCTACAATTCTCGCGGTATGGCACGGGTTTTGGTGCTCAATGCGACCTACGAGCCCATCAACGTCTGCACGTTGAGACGCGCGACCGTGCTGCTCCTCAAGGAGAAGGCCGAACTCCTCGAGCGACGCGACGGGGCCGTCCTGCACTCCGAGCGGATGGCGATGGACCATCCCGACGTGATCCGGCTCACCAACTACGTCCGGATCCCGCGCGAGGCCCATCGCCGCAAGATCACCCGCCGCGCCGTCCTCGCCCGAGATTCCTGGACCTGCCAATACTGCGGCTCGACCAAATCGGGCCTCACCGTCGACCACGTCATCCCCCGCTCCCGCGGGGGTCTTTCGGTCTGGGAGAACATCGTCGCCGCCTGCGCCTCCTGCAACCGCCGCAAGGGCAACCGCCTGCCGCGAGAGATCCACATGCACCCAGCGCGGGAGCCGAAGGCACCGCCGCCGACGGTGTTCATCCAGGTGGCGAGTCCGAAGATTCCGGTGGCTTGGCAGCAGTACTTACCCCAGGCTGCTTAGCGGGGCGGGGCTCGGAGACCTCATGGTGGGGTCAACCAAGGGGGCATCGGGGGTCCCTCCCCTACGGGAGGCCTACCCACCCTCCCCATTCGCAGACGCTCCATCAACGGCGGTCCCGCCGTCGTGCCCGGGCTCTGCCCCGTCTTCCAACGTCGGCGCCTGCCCATCCTCGTCCTCCACCTTGGCCCCATCCCCGTCTTCCGACTCCACCACCAGGGCCACGGCACTCACCCGATCGTCGTCCTTGATGTTCATCACCCGCACGCCCTGGGTCGAGCGGCCCATTTTCGAGATCCCGGAGACGGAGGTGCGCTGGACCATGCCGTTCTGGCTGATGAAGAGAAGGTCCTGGTGTTCGCCGACGATCAGGGCGCCGGCGAGGCCGCCCTTCTTCTCGGTCAGCTTCGCGGTGAGGACGCCTTTGGTGCCGCGGCCCTTGACCGGGTACTCGGAAACCGAGGTGCGCTTGCCGTAGCCGTTCTCGGTGACGACGAACAGTTCGGTGTCGTTGCGGGCGACGTCCATCGCCAGCACCCGGTTGTCGGCGCCGCTGACGTTCATCCCCTTGATGCCGCTGGTGTCGCGGCCCATCGACCGAACCAGCTCCTCCGAGAAGCGCGCCGCGTGGCCGGACTGGGAGACCATCAGGATGTCGTCTTCGCCCGAGGTGAGCCGGACCTGGACCAGCTCGTCGCCGTCGCGGACCTTGATCGCGATGATCCCGTCGGCGCGGATCGGCGTGTTGTAGGAGAGGAACTCGGTCTTCTTCACCAACCCGTCGGCGGTGGCGAAGACGAGGTACTTGTTCTCCTTGAAGTCGCGGGTGGGAATCACCGCCATCACCGTCTCGCCTTCGCGCAGCGGCAGCAGGTTGCGCAAGCTGCTGCCTTTCGAGGTCCGCGAGCCCTCCGGCAGCTCGTAGACCTTGAGCCGGTAGACCTTGCCGCGGTTGGTGAAGAACAGGAGGTAGTCGTGGGTCGAGCTGATGTGGAGATGGGCGATGTAGTCGTCCTCTTTGAGGTTCATCCCCATCACGCCGACCCCACCCCGCCGCTGCTGGCGGTAGGTCGCGAGCGGCAGTCGCTTGACGTAGCCCGAGGCGGTCAGCGAGATCACCATCTGCTGGTCGGCGATCATGTCCTCGATCCCGACGTCGCCCTCGAAGTGGACGATTTCGGTGCGCCGTTCGTCCCCATAGGAGTCGACGACTTCGGCCAGCTCGTCCTTGACCAGCGCCATCACTTTCGCCTCGTCGCCGAGGATCGCGCGCAGCTCGCCGATCCGCTCCATCAGGTCGGCGTGCTCGGCCCTGACCTTGTCGGCCTCGAGGGCAGTAAGGCGCTGCAGCCGCATGTCGAGGATCGCCTGCGCCTGCTCGCGCGAGAGCTCGAATTTGTCGATCAACCCTTCGCGGGCCGCGTCGGGGTCTTTCGAGCTGCGGATCAGTTTGATCACCGCGTCGAGGTTGTCGAGGGCGACCAGCAGGCCCTCGAGGATGTGGGCGCGGGCCTCGGCCCGGCGCAGTTCGAACTGGGTCCGGCGGGTGACGACCTCGCGCTGGTGCTCGACGTAATGGTGGATCAGCTCGAGCAGGCTGAGGGTCCGCGGCACCCCGTCGACCAGGGCGACCATGTTGGCGCCGAAGGTCGACTGCATCGCCGTTTTTTTGTAGAGGTTGTTGAGAACTACTTTGGCCGGCGGGCCGCCGCGCTTGAGCTCGATCACCAACCGCATGCCGCGTTCGTCGGTCTCGTCGCGGATGTCGGAGATGCCCTCGAGCTTCTTCTCGCGAACCAGTTCTGCGATCTTCGCCACCAGCCCGTTGTCGCCGAGCTTCTTGACCATGAACGGGAGCTCGGTGACGACGATCGCCTCCTTGCCCCCCTTCAGCGGCTCGACGTGAGCCCTGGCGCGGACCCGGATGCTGCCGCGGCCGGACGCGTAGGCGTCGCGGATCCCCTCCATGCTCATGATCCCGCCACCGGGGAAATCGGGACCCTTGACGTGCTCCATCACCCCGGCCAGGTCGAGCTCCGGGTTGTCGATGTAGGCCCGAACCGCGCCGGCGACCTCGCCGAGGTTGTGCGGCGGGATGTTGGTCGCCATCCCGACCGCGATCCCAGAGGTGCCGTTGACGAGCAGGTTGGGGAAGCGCGACGGCAGGACCAGCGGCTCCTGGGTCGATTCGTCGTAGTTGGGGCCGAAGTCGACGGTGTCGGCGTCGATGTCGCGCAGCAGCTCCGTCGCGAGACGGCCGAGGCGAGCCTCGGTGTACCGCATTGCCGCCGCCGGGTCTTCGTCGATCGAGCCGAAGTTGCCCTGGCCGTCGACCAGCAGGTAGCGCAGCGAGAAGTCCTGCGCCATCCGAACCAGGGTGTCGTAGATCGCCGAGTCGCCGTGCGGGTGGTATTTGCCCATCACCTCGCCGACGATGTAGGCGCACTTGCGGTACGGGCGAGTGGGCTGCAGCCCAAGGTCGTGCATCGAGTAGAGCACCCGGCGATGGACCGGCTTCAGCCCGTCCCTCACATCCGGCAGCGCCCGGCCGACGATCACGCTCATCGCGTAATCGAGGTACGACGACCGCATCTCCTGCTCGAGCGCCCGGTCCTCGATGTTGCCCGTCAGCGCGTCCAAGGCCATCAGCAAGTCACCACTTTCATACCGTCACAGTGACTGTCACCATGACTATTACCGCCCCTCGAATCTAGCCCGTCAACGCCACGGGCGCGAAAACCAAGCAGGTCGGTGGACGCAGGGAGCGAGGGGAGGTGAGCGCACTTACAGTGCGTGATCCGACCCGAGCGACCGAGGACCGCGAGATGCGCCGGTTTGCAGCGTCCGCGCTCAAACATCAAGGAACTTGACCTCTTTGGCGTGCGACTCAATGAACTGACGCCGCGGGGCAACCTGGTCGCCCATGAGCATCGAGAAGATCTTGTCGGCGGCGGTCGCGTCTTCGAGCGTCACCCGGGCGAGCGTCCGCGAGGCGGGGTCCATCGTCGTCTCCCGCAGCTGTTTGGCGTTCATCTCGCCGAGCCCCTTGAACCGGGTCAGCTGCACACCCTGCCGGGCGAGCTCCATGACCGCGGCGCGGAGGCCCTCGAAGGAGAGGGCGACGCTGCGTTTCTCACCGCGCTTGACCTCGAACGGCGGCCGGCCGACCTGTTTGAGCAGGGCGGCGTGAACTTCGGCGAAGTGGCGGTAGTCGTTTTGCTCGAAGAGCTCGGCCGTAAGCCGGTGGGTGCGGGCGAGGCCGGAGCTGCGCTCGACCGCCTTGACGACGAGGAGATCGTCGGAGCTCTCCACCAACTCGGTCTCGAACGGCTCCTTGGGGTCGTTCCGTTTCAGCACCTCGCGCGCCGCCGCCAGGGTCGCGACCCCCTCGTCCAGCAGGCTCGACTCCTCGAGGAAGCGAACCACCTCGTGGCCGAAGTCGGCCTGCAGCGAGGAACCCCAGCCCTCGTACTCCTTCGAGCGCCGGATGTAGGCCTGCCAGCGGCTCGCGGTCAGCTTGCGCGACTCGCCGGTGGCGTCGACCAGCTCGAATTCCTCGAGCTTGTCCCGCAGCAGCAGCTCTTCGAGTTCGGACTCGCGCTCGAGGTAGGTCTCCTGGTTGCCCTGTTTGACCCGGTAGAGCGGCGGTTTGGCGATATAGACGTAGCCGGCTTCGATCAGCTCCTTCATCTGCCGGTAGAGGAAGGTGAGGACGAGGGTGCGGATGTGGGCACCGTCGACGTCGGCGTCGGTCGCCATCACGATCTTGTGGTAGCGCGCCTGCTCGATGTCGAACTCGTCGTGGACCCCGGTGCCGATCGCGGTGATCAGCGCCTGGATCTCGTTGTTTGCGAGGACCTTGTCGATCCGGCTCTTCTCGACGTTGATGATCTTGCCGCGCAGCGGCAGCACCGCCTGGGTGTTGCGATCGCGGGCCTGCTTCGCCGAGCCGCCGGCGGAGTCGCCCTCGACCACGAAGATCTCAGCCAGCGCCGGGTCCTTGACGGTGCAGTCGGCCAGCTTTCCGGGCAGGGTCGAGTTCTCGAGCGCCGACTTGCGGGTCAGGTCGCGTGCTTTGCGGGCGGCGGCGCGGGCGCGGGCGGCGTCGATCGTCTTGCTGATGATCCGCCGCGCCTCCGGCGGGTTCTCCTCGAGGTACTCGGCCAGCTTGCGGTTGACCGTCTCCTCGACCAACCCTTTGATCGGCGGGTTGCCGAGTTTGGTCTTGGTCTGGCCCTCGAACTGAGGGTCGTGGAGCTTGACCGAGATCACCGCGGTCAGCCCCTCGCGAACGTCCTCGCCGGCGAGGTTGTCGTCCTTCTCTTTCAGCATCCCTTTGGCGCGGGCGTAGGCGTTCAGGGTTCGGGTCAGCGCCGCCCGAAACCCGGACATGTGGGTGCCGCCCTCGTGGGTGTTGATGTTGTTGGCGAAGGAGAAGATCGACTCCTGGTAGGAGTTGTTCCACTGCATCGCGATCTCGACTTCGCCGCCGTCCTTGTCGCCTTCGAAGAAGATCGGTTTCCGGTTCAACACCTCCTTGTTGGAGTTGAGGTGAAGGACGAAGTCCTCGATCCCGCCGTCGTATTGGAAGGTGACGCTGTGGGTCTCGCCGCGCTCGTCGACCAGTTCGATCTTCAGCCCGCGGGTGAGGAAAGCGGTCTCGCGCAGCCGTTCGGAAAGCGTCTCGAAATCGAAGTCGATGTCTTCGAAGATCTCCAGGTCGGGCAGGAAGGTGATCGAGGTTCCGTGCTCGTCGGTGGCGGCGCCCTGCTCAAGTTTGGTCTGTGGCTTGCCGCGTTCGTAATCCTGGTTCCAGACGTGGCCGTCGGTGCGGACTTCGAGGTGGAGCCGCTCGGAAAGCGCGTTGACCACCGAAGAGCCGACGCCGTGGAGGCCGCCGGAGACCTTGTAGCCGCCGCCCTCGCCGAACTTGCCGCCGGCGTGGAGGACGGTCAGCACGACTTCGGCCGCCGGCCGACCCTCTTTCGCCATGATCCCGACCGGGATGCCGCGGCCATTGTCGTCGACGGTGACGCTGTTGTCCGGGTGCAGGACGACCCGGACGCTGTCGCAGTATCCGGCGAGAGCCTCGTCGACGGAGTTGTCGACGATCTCGTAGACCAAGTGGTGGAGTCCGCGAGGTCCGGTCGAGCCGATGTACATCCCGGGTCGTTTGCGGACCGCTTCGAGGCCCTCGAGGACGGTGATGTCCTCTGCCCCGTATGAACCGGCGGCATCGGTGTTCTTCTTAGGCAATGCTTCCTTCCGTTTGGTTCAGCCGGCGCTGGCTGAGGTCACGCCGACACAGAAAGCCCCGACGCCTGGAGGCCGATCTCCGGGCACATCGGGGCCTGGTCGGTTGACATAAGGATATCAGTTGGGGTTGCTGTATCCCAGTCCATAGAGTGACGATTTACCTGCAAATCGTGGCAAAAGTGAAGCTAGGAATGGTCCTTTTGGACACGGAAGCGGAGGGCTTCGGGTGCTCTCTCGCCCAGTTCATCCCGGAGCCGCTCCAGCAGGGTCGCCTGCATCAGGTCGAGCTCCTGGGCCCAAACGCCGTCGACGCACTCGACCGTGACCGTCCCGTCGCGCTCGGAGACAGGATGGGCGGCGGCGGCCAGGCGCTCTCCGAGCGCGGACGCCCAGACCGCCTGCAGCGCCGCCAGGCCGGTCTGGGGCGCGGCCAGGGCCCGTGCTGCCCGAAAAGCGTCCCCGGCCGGACGCGGGGCGCGGCGGCGGCTCACGCGCCCGCCTCGGACTCAGGCGGCATCGGCACCACCGTCGCCAGCGCCGGCGGCGGCAGCGACTCGCGGTCCGCGGCGGTGATCAGCGCCTGGCCGCCATCGCCGAGGCGGGCGACGAGGCGCTCGCGGCGGTCGGGGTCGAGCTCGCTCATGACGTCGTCGAGCAGTAGCAATGGGACCACCCGGCGGGCGCGTCGTAGCGCCTCGCGCTCGGCGAAGAGGAGGGCGAGGAGAGCGGCGCGTTGCTGGCCCTGGGAGCCGTACTTGCGCAGCGAGCGGCCGTCGGCCTCGAGCTTCAGCTCATCGAGGTGCGGCCCCCAACTGCTGCGGCCGAGGTTGACGTCGGTCGCGCGCCGCTCCTCGAGCCCGGCGCGGATCTCCTCCGCGCTCCCCTCCGCCCGCGGCGCGTACGCCAAAGCCACCGAGGTGTCGAAGCCGAGCTCGGCCGCGGTGGCGGTGAACGGCCCTGCCAGCTCGGCGACCGCCTCGGCCCGCGCCTCGACCAGCGCGGCGGCGGCAGTGGCGAGGCCGGCGTCCCAGACCCCGAGGTCGGCCGGGTTTCCATAACCCGCCGCCAATCGCGAGAGCAGCGCGTTGCGCTGGGCCAGCGCCTGGCCGTAGCGCTTGCGCAACTCGCCTCGGGCCGGCCAGCGGGCGGCGAGGAAGCCGTCGAGGTGGGCGCGCCTCTCGGCCGGCGGGCCCTTGACCAGGGTGAGCCGATCCGGCGCGAAGACCGCTACAGGAGGGCGGCTGCGGGCGATCGTCGCCGGGTCGGCCGGGTTGCCGTCGAGCAGGTGGCGGCGGCCCTCGCTTCGGCTGACCGAGGCGAGCAGCCGCCGCTCGATCCCGTCCTCGTCGCGGACCGTCGCCTCGGCCCGGGCCAAGGAGCCGCCGAAGGGGATCAGCTCTCGCCGGTCGGAGGTGCGGAAGGAGCGGCCGGTGAGGGCGAAGTAGAGCGCCTCGACGAGGTTGGTCTTGCCGGCGCCATTGGGACCGACGACGCTGACGATCCCAGGCGCCAGCTCGACCCGAAGCCGCTCGAGGCTGCGCAGGGGGCGCGCTTCGATCGCGGTGACGAGCACCGGCTCATCGCCTACACGTTGAGGCGGATCGGCATCACCAGGTAGCGAAAGTCTTCGCTCTCGACCGGCTGCAGCAGCCCGGGCCGCAGGGGCGAGATCAGCCGCAGGAGGATCTCCTCGCCACCGACGCTCTCGATCCCCTCCTTGAGGAACTCCGGGTTGAAGCCGATCTCCAGCGGCTCGCCCTCGAACGAGGCCGGCATCGTCTCTCGGGCATCGCCGACGTCCGGCGTCTCCGCGGCAACCGTCAGCTCGCCCGGCTGGAAGGAGAGCCGCAGCGGCGCGTTGCGCTGCGCCAGCTGGCTGATCCGGCGCGTCACCTCGAGGAACTCGTCGCGGGGCAGGCGCACGTCGTGCTCGTAGGACTCCGGCAGCAGCTGGCGGAAGTTCGGGAATTGGCCGTCGATCAGCCTGGTGCTGAGAGTGATCGAGCCGGCCTCGAAGACCGCCTGGTTCGGCAGCAGGGTGATCGCGGCGGTGTCGGCCTCCTCGGCGGCGAGGACGCGGCCGAGCTCGCGCAGCGCTCGGGCCGGGATGTTCGCTTCCAGCTCGCCGCCGAGCTCCACCTCGAGCTCCGTCCGTTTGACCGCCAGCCGGTAGGAGTCGGTGGCAACCATGGTCAGCTCCCGGCCGCTGGCGACGACGAAGACGCCGGTGAGGACCGGCCGCATGTCGTCGCGCGAGGCGGCACGGGCGACGAGGTCGATGCTCTCCTGCAAGACCGAGGCCGGGAGGGTCATCCCGGGTTGATCCGCCGCCTCCGGCAGCTTCGGGAAGTCCTCGGAGGCGAGGACCCGCAGGTGGAAGCGCGAGCCGCCGCTCTGGATCTCGACGTCGTGCTCGGCCTCGCGAGTCTCGATCTGCACCTCGGCGTCGCCGAGTGAGCGCACGACTTCGGCCAGCAGGCGGCCGGGCAGCAGCGTTGCGCCGCCCTCCTCGACCTCAGCCGCTAGCGTCGTCTCCAGACCGAGGTCGAGGTCGGTCGCAGCCAGGCTCAGCTCTCCCGCTTCGGCGTTGAGGAGAACTCCGGACAGGGCCTGGGTGGCGGCGCGGGTGGAGACTGCTCGCGAGACGACCGAGAGCTTCGAGACAAGGTCTTCGCGTTTGGTCGTGAGCTTCAAGAGGTGATCGCCTTTTCGAGTTGGATTAGGTCTTGTGGAAAAGATTCGGCTCGCGGGCGGATCGGCGTGGTGAAGCCGTTTACCGCCTGTGGACGAGGCTGTGGGCGGCTGCTGATTCTTGCAGCGCCACCGGCTGTCAGGCGCTCCCGCTGTCGTAGCTGTGGATTGTCTGGCGCAACTCGCTGACCCGGCCGGAGAGCTCGTCGTCCTCGCCGAGGCTGGCCTCGACCCGGCGCAGCGAGTTGAGCACGGTCGAGTGATCGCGGCCGCCGTAGAGCCGGCCGATCTGCGGTAGCGAGAGGTCGGTCAGCTCGCGGGTGAGGAAGATCGCCACCTGGCGGGCTCGAAGCGGGGTGGCGGCACGGCTGGAGCCGATCAGCTCGGCGCGGGAGATGCCGAAGTCCTCGGCGACCCGCTGCTGGATCTCCTCGACCGAGGTGGCGGTGGCGCTGCGCGAGACGCCGGGGATGACCTCGGCGATCAGCTCGCTCGATAGCGGCTTCGCCATCAGCGAGGCGTGGGCGAGGACGCGGGTGAGGGCCCCGTGGAGCTGGCGGACGTTGGCGTCGATCCGGTGGGCGAGCTCGGAGAGAGCGCCGGAGTCGGCGATCTCGATCCCGCTCTCCTTGACCAGGCGCCGCAGGACGGTCAGCCGGGTGGCGAGGTTCGGCGGTTCGACCGGGACCGTGAGGCCCCACTCGAAGCGGTCGCGGAGGCGGGCGGCAAGGGTCGAGAGCTCGCTCGGAATGCGGTCGGCGGAAAGCACTAGCTGGCTGCCAGCCTCGTAGAGCGCGTTGAAGGTGTGGAAGAACTCCTCCTCGGTCGCGGCCTTGCCCTCGAGGAACTGGACGTCGTCGATCAGGAGCACGTCGATGTCGCGGTAGCGGGCCTTGAAGGCGTCGACGCCGGTGGACTTGAGGGCGGTGACGAACTCGTTGGTGAAGGACTCGGCGGTGGCGTAGCGGACGCTGAGGCCGGGAGCATTTGCGCCGAGGTAGTTGGCGATCGCGGTCAGGAGGTGGGTCTTGCCGAGCCCGGGCGGGCCGTGGAGGAAGAGTGGGTTGTAGGCCTCCGAGGGCGCCTCGGCGACGGCAAGGGCGGCACCGTGGGCGAGCCGGTTGCCGGGGCCGATCACGAAGCGGTCGAAGGTGTAGTTGGGATTGAGCTCGACTCCGTGGGGGTCGGCGTGGCCGGGGACGGCGGCTCTCTCGCCGGCGAACACGACCCGGGTCAGGTCCGCGCCGGCGTCAGCGAGAGCTTCGACGATCAGCTTTGCGTAGCGGCGCTCGGCCCAGGTGCGGACGCTCTCAGGGCCGGTCAGATAGAGGGTGTCGGCATCGGCTCCAGCAGGGCTCAGCGGCTCGAGCCAGAGGCTGTAGGTCGAGCCTGGGACCGAGGCCTTCAGCCGGTCCTGAGTAGCCCTCCAAAGGGCCTCGAGATCTTGTCTGGGCGGGACATCTGACACCTGCGGCGACCATAGCGACGTGCCTGCGGGCGCAGCCCTGGCACCCCAGCAAATCCCGCAGAAAAGATTTCGACGGCCGACTGGCGATGACGTCGCCGCCGCCGTCCGTGGCTCGGTCCCGGTGGGGCGGTCCTGAGATTGTGCATCGACCGCGCCACATTTCCCAGGCGCGTCCGTATACTCCGCGACCCTATGAAGCGCACTTATCAGCCGAAGAAGCGGAAGCGGGCGAAGACGCACGGGTTCCGCGCGCGGATGAGCAGCCGCGGCGGGCGCGCGGTCCTGAAGCGCCGCCGGCGCAAAGGGCGAAAGCGCCTGACCCCCTAGCCGTGGCGTCGAAGCGTCGGCGGCTCTCTCGCAGCGGCGAGTTCGACCGCGTCTATCGCGATGGCTCCTCCCATGCCACCAGGTACCTCGTGCTCTACACCTTCCCGCGCCGCGAAGAGGAGGGAGAGGGCGTGAGGCTGGGGGTCTCCGTCAGCCGCAAAGTCGGCAACGCCGTCGACCGGAACAGGGTGAAGCGGGCGCTGCGCGAGGCCTTCTGGGGGCTCTCTGAAAAGCTGCCGGCGCGGCACGACTTCGTCATCGTCGCCCGGGCCGAGATCGACGACCTGGTCGAGCGAGAGGGGACCGCGGGTGTCGCCGCCTCACTCGAAGAGGCTCTGGCCGGTGGCTCGAAGGGGCGTTCCACGTGAAACGGGTCTTCCTCGCGCCGCTGCGCGGCTATCAGCGCTGGATCTCGCCGGCCCGCCCCCGCCGCTGTCGCTACGAGCCGACCTGCTCCGCCTACGCCGTCGAGTCGGTCGAACGCTTCGGCATCTTCCGCGGCTCCCTCCTGGCCGCCTGGCGCCTGCTGCGCTGCAACCCGTTCAACCACGGCGGCTTCGATCCGGTGCCCGACCACTTCACCCTGCGGGGCCTCGGCCACATCCACCCGGCCGATTACCACGGCGAGGCGCGTCCCTAGATGTTCATCCCCGCCGCAAACATCCTGCAGCCGCTGATCGATGTCGCCAACTCGGTCCTCACCTTCTTCCATGACAACGTCGGCCTCAGCTGGGGCCTCTCGATCATCGCCCTGACCGTGACGGTGCGGGCGATCCTGATCCCGCTCACCTACAAACAGCTGAAGGGGATGCGGGCGCTGCAGGCGCTGCAGCCGCAGATCAAAGAGATCCAGGCCAAATACAAGAACGACAAACAGCGCATGCAGCAGGAAATGATGCGCTTCTACAAAGAGAACAAAGTCAACCCCTTTGCCTCTTGCATCCCGCTGATCGCCCAGTTGCCGGTCTTCATCACCCTCTTCTACGTCCTCCGCCACGAGCTGCCGCCGGACATGGGCTGTCCGGAAGCCGGCCACTGCGCCGCCTATGGAGCCGAATTCCTCTTCATCCACGACCTCACCGGCAAGGCGACCGGCGGCGAACTGATCGCCCTCCTCGTCCTCTACGTCGGCACCCAGCTGGCATCGGGCTTCTTCATGTCGGCGACCGCGGACAAAAGCCAGCGGATGATGATGTTCGTGCTGCCGCTGGTCTTCGTCCCCTTCATCCTCAGCTTCCCGGCGGGGCTGATCGTCTACTGGATCACGACCAACTTCTGGACGATCGGCCAGGGCCTGGTGATGAAAAAGATCATCCCGGTGCCGGTCGCGGCTACCCCCGAGGGCGCGGCGGCGATCGCAGCCTCCAAACCCCCTCCACCGCCGCCCAAAAAACGCAAGCGCAAGCGGCGCTAGCACCGCCGCCCCAGCCCGCCGCGCCCTAGGCGCGACCCTTGGGGCGCTTCTTCGCGACCCCGGGCCGCCGCGGTAGATCGGCCGGGGTGGAACCCGACTTCCTCAGCACATGCAGGTGCCGGTGACGGCTGCCGGCGCGGTAGCCGACCGCGAGGATCGCCTCGGGTGCCATTGCCAGCGGCCCCGCCGCCCGCTCCATCTCGGCCTCCTCGTCGGGGTCGCGTTTGCCCTTCCAGGCGACGAGGACCCCACCCTCGACGAGCAGCGGGCTGGCGAGCTCGGCCAGGGTCGAGAGGCGGCCGACGGCGCGGGCGGTGACGGCGTCGTAGCGCTCGCGTCCCTCCCCGTCCGCCAGCTCCTCGGAGCGGGCATTGATGGCGCGGGCGTTGGCGATGCGAGCAGCGGCAGCCGCGCGCTCGATGAAGACGGTCTTGCGCCCGACCGACTCGATCAGGTCGATCTCGGCGTCGGGCAGCGCCACCGCCAGCACCAGGCCCGGGAATCCGGCCCCGGCCCCGACGTCGGCGATCCGCCGGGCCGCCGCCAGCTCCGGCACCTCGAGCCCGGTGAGGCTGTCGGCGATGTGGACCTGCCAGGCGCGCTCGTCGGTGATCGAGCTGAGAGAGGCCGGGTCCTCGCGCAGCAGGCCGAGCACCTTCAGCAGCGCCGCCCGCCCGCCGGGCGACAGGTCGCCCGGCTCGCTCACCGGGCGCCGGGTCGGGATTCAGTCACCGGAGATCAACGGGGCGACGACCACGCAGCGGTGCGGCTCGTCGCCCTCGCTGTAGGTCTCGACTCCGGCGCGGTCTTTGAGCCGTTCGTGGACGACCCGGCGTTCCTGGGCGCTCATCGGGTCCATCTCGACGACCCGATTGTTCGTCAGGGCCTGCTCGGCGGCGCGGTCGGCGCGCCCCTCGAGCGTCTCGCGGCGGCGACCGCGGTAGCCGGCGGCGTCGAGGACCACGCGCTTGCGCTCGCGCATTCCCCGGAACGCGGCCTGGTAGCAGAGCAGCTGCAGGGCATCGATCGTCTGGCCGCGTTTGCCGATCAGCAGGCCGTAGTCGTCGGTCCCCACGACCGTGAGCGCGATCCGGTCCTCGTCCTCCTCGACGACCACGTCGCCGTCGAGGTCGAGCTCGTCGAGCACTCCCTCTACCAGCTCGCGAGCGCGCTCGGCAGGGGTATCCGGCCAGTCGAAGGTTTCCGCCACGGGCGCCAGGCTATCCCACCTGAGAGCTTCTGTCCTGCGCATACCGACGGCCTCGCTCGCCTGTGTGCAGAGCACGCGGCGCTCCCTGCGTCCTTGGTCTGCTTGGTCAGAAGCTCTCAGGTCATAGGCTGCCGGCGAATGGGGACCGTTTACGCAGTGGCTAACCAGAAGGGCGGCGTCGGCAAGACGACGACCGCTGTCAACCTCGCCTCCTGCGCCGCCGCCGCGGGCAACCAGACGCTGCTGGTGGACCTCGATCCCCAGTGCAATGCGACCACCGCCCTCGGTGCCGCGGCTGACTCCCACCCCTCCTCCTACGACTGCCTGACCGGCGACACCTCGGTCGCCGAGGCGGCGCGGCCGGCCGGCCCCGACAATCTCTGGCTCGTTCCCGCCAGCCGCGACCTCGCCGGCGCCGCGGTCGAGCTGCCGCGGATCGACGGCTCCGAGACGCGGCTGCGGGACCGCCTGGGCCCGGTCCGCGAGCGCTTCGAGGCGTCCCTGCTCGACTGCCCACCCTCGCTTGGGCCGGTCAGTGTCAACGCGCTGACCGCCGCCGATCGGGTGATCGTCCCGGTCCAGGCCGAGTACCTGGCGCTGGAGGGGCTGGTGCAGTTCCTCGAGACGCTGGGGCTGATCCGGCGCGAGCTCAACCCCCGGCTCGAGGTCGCGGGACTGCTGATCACGATGTACGACGAGCGCACCCGGCTGGCCCAGGACGTCGAGGCGGAGCTGCGCCGCCATTTCGGCGAGATGGTCTTCGAGACCGTGATCCCGCGCAGCGTCCGAGTCGCCGAGTCCCCGAGCTATGGTCTCCCCGTGACCGAGCACGCTCCCTCTTCGCGCGGCGCCGTCGCCTACCGGGCGCTGGCGACGGAGCTCGCCGCTCGTGGCTAGCGGCCGGCGTGGGATCGGCCGTGGCCTGGCGGCGATTCTGCCGGAGAGCGAGCCCGGCGACGCCGGCGAGCTGCGGGAGCTGCCGGTCGAGCTGATCAAGCCAAATCCGGAGCAGCCCCGGACCAATTTCGACCCCGAGGCGCTGTCGGCGCTGGCCGCCTCGATCGAGAGCAGCGGCGTCGTTCAGCCGATCCTGGTCCGCCCCCTGCGCGACGGCAGCTACGAGCTGGTCGCCGGAGAGCGCCGCTGGCGGGCCGCTCAGCAGGCCGGGCTGGCGAAGGTGCCGGCGGTGGTCCGGGACCAGGCTGAGACCGAGCGACTGCAGGCGGCGCTGATCGAGAACATGGTCCGCGAGGACCTCAACCCGGTCGAGGAGGCCCGCGCCTGCGACGCGTTGATCCACGAGCTCAACCTCTCGAAAGAGGATCTCGCCCGCCGTGTCGGTCGCAGCCGCCCCTCGATCTCGAACCTGATCCGGTTGCTCGAGCTGCCCGACGAGGCGCTGGCGATGCTCGAGTCGGGAGAGCTCAGCGAGGGCCACGGCCGGGCCATCCTCGGGGCCAGCGGCAACGACGTCCGCCGCCGCCTCGCGCGCGACGCGGCGCGGGGGGGATGGTCGGTTCGCGAGACCGAGAACAGGGTTCGGCTGGCTGGCCAGCCAAAGACGAGGCCACGCCGTAAAGAGCTCGATCCGGACCAGGAGGCGGCGCTCGTCGAGGCCGCCGACAAGCTCGAGAAGGCGCTGGGTCACGAGGTCACGGTGCGCCCGAAAGGGGAGGGCATCGCGGTCGAGCTGCGCTTCGACGACCTCGACGAGACCCGCGCCTTCGCCCGCGCCGTCGGCCGCAAACGGCACTAGCCCGCCGCTACCGGACCAGATATTCGTTGTCCGGGATGCGGAACGCCGCCGCTGGCGGCATGCTTGCCGGATGCGCTCACGCAATCTCGTCCTCCTCGTCCTGACCACCCTCGCCGCCGCGGCGACTCTCGCCAGTTCCGCGACGGCCCTCCCGAAAGCACCGAAGGTGACGCAGTACCCGGTGACGCTCGACGTCGTCGGCTATCTCGACTACACCTGGACCTACGACAATCGAGAAAAGTGCTCGCTCGGCTACGCGAAGACGGTCGAGGAACACTTCGGCTTCGAGCTCGGCCGCCCGCGCCCGACGAAGGTCTCGATCGTCAACGGCGAAGTGATGCTGTTCCCCGTTCGCGGCGCCGCCAGCCTCGAAACCGAGCTGAAAGGGTGGCAGACGACCAACTACTGCCCGCCGAGCACGGTTGCCCCCGAGCCGCCCGAACCGGTCTGCACGAAGAAGCTGCGGGGGCCGATCAGCCTCGGCCTGGCGCCGGCGCCGGAGACCGCCGGGCCGGAAGACCCAACGCCGCTGGTGCACGAGGTCCAGCTCGCGGCCATCCGCACCCCGCCGAAGCCGCAGACTGCCTCCTGCCGCCAGGACCGCCCCGCGATCGACGCCGAAGGCTGGCAGGCAGACCCCTACACGGGGATCATCGCTCCGCTGGGGGCCAACGACGTCCAGTTCCTCAGGCTCCGCGTCGGCAAGCGGCTGAAGCGGACGATCGAGATCGGCGGCGGCTGCGGCGGCGCGACGCTGCGGGCCCACGCCTCCGCCGTCATCCCAGCCCACGTCACCGGCTGCGTGCTCAGGGGCAAAGTCGTCGTCACCATCGTCCGCACCGGCAGGGGGTTCGGCTGAGCGGCCGAGCGGCGCGGCCCTGAGCCGAGCGGCCCCGTCCGCCGCCGCGGTGGCGCCGCTATCATCGCCGTCCGCGGGCGATTAGCTCAGTTGGTTAGAGCGCGTCTCTGATAAGGACGAGGTCCCTGGTTCGAATCCAGGATCGCCCATTGTGCAGCAGATGCAGATCTACGGAGTCAGCTTCGACATGGTCGGCAAGCAGCCGATCGTCTTGCTGAAGACCGTCGACGGCAACCGCTTCCTGCCGATCTGGATCGGGCACCCGGAGGCGGCGGCGATCCTGATGAAGCTGCAGGGTGCCTCGACCCCGCGGCCGATGACCCACGACCTGCTCTCCGACGTGCTCGAGAACCTCGATGCGAAATGCGAGCGAGTGGCGGTGACGGAGCTGCGCGACAACACCTTCTACGCCTCGATCACGCTCGCTGTTGGCGGTTCGGAGGTCGAGATCGACTCGCGGCCGAGCGACGCGCTGGCGCTGGCGGTGCGCGTTTCGGCGCCGATCTTCGCGGCTGAGGAGGTGATCGAGGAGTCGGCCATCGAGTTCGAGCACGAGGTCGAAGACACCGAGGAGGTCGTCGACAAATTCAAAGAGTTCCTCGACGAGGTATCGCCCGAAGACTTCGCTGCCGGCGACTCCTAGGGCTGCAAACCGGCGCATATCGGCGTCCTCGGTCGGTCATGTGCGGAGCACATTCCCTCCCTCGTCCTTGATCTGCTTGGTTTTCGCTCCTAGGAGACGCCGGCAGGAGCGAGCGCCAGGTCGAGGATCCGTTCGACCAGGCGCTCGAAGGACATCCCAGCCGCCTCGGCGGCCTGGGGGAGGAGGCTGGTGTCGGTGAGGCCGGGGATCGCGTTGGCCTCGAGCACCCAGGGGCCGTCGGCGGCGAGGATCAGATCGACACGGGCGAAGCCGGTCAGGCCGAGGGCCCGGTAGGTGCCGAGCGCCGCCTCGACCACGGCGCCACGCTCGTCCTCGGCCAGCTCCGCCGGGCACTCGAAGCGGGTGCGGCCGATCTCGTAGCGGGCCTCGAAGTCGTAGCGGTCGCCCCCGGCTGGGATCGCCTCGACCACCGGCAGCGCCTCCCCGCCGACGACGCTGACCGCCATCTCGCGCCCCTCGACGAAGCGCTCGAGCAGGACCTGCTCGTCGTAGCTGAAGGCGGAGACCAGCGCCTGCGGCAGCTCGCGGGGGCTGGCGGCGAAGCGGACCCCCAGCGAGGAGCCGCCGCGGCTCGGCTTCACCACCAGCGGGAAGCCGAGCGTCGCCTCGAGCGCCGCGAGCGCGTCACCGGCGCCGAACTCGCGGAAGGCTGTCTGTTTGAAGCCGAACCAGTCCGGGGTGGGGAGGCCGGCCTCGCGGGTCGCGTGCTTGGCGAGGACCTTGTCGATGCAGCGGGCGCAGGCGGCGGCGCTCGGGCCGGTGAAAGGGATGCCGAGGATCTCGAGCAGCTCCTGGACCGTGCCGTCCTCGCCGCCCGCCCCGTGCATGGCGACGAAGGCGACGTCCGGCCGGTCGGCCTCGAGCCGGCGCACCAGGTCGGCGCCGACGTCGACCGGCACCACCTCGTGTCCGAGCCGCTCGAGCGCATCCTCGACCCGGGCCCCGGACCGCAACGAGACCCCACGCTCGAGCGAGCGCCCGCCTTTGAGGACGGCGACCTTCACGGCGACCCCTCGCCGGACTTGCGGAACGGCAGCACGTTCTCGTCGGTCCCGGGCTCCACCGCGTCGGCAGAGCGCCCAGGGAGCGGAAGTTCCCCGGTCACCGCCCCGTACAGCTGCACCTGCTCCTCGATCACGGCGCCGATCCGGCGGATCCCCTCGCGGATCTCGTCCTCGCCGACGCCGGAGAAGTTGAGTCGCATCGAGTTGACGCCGCGGCCGTCGACGTAGGCGCCCTGGCCGGGGACGAAGGCGACGTCGGCGCGCAGCGCCTTCGCCAGCAGGTCGCTGGTGTCGAGGTACTCCGGCAGCGTCGCCCAGATGAAGAGGCCTCCTTCGGGCTCGGTCCAGGTCGCCTCGGCGGGGAAGTGCTCGCGCAGCGCGGCCAGCATCACGTCGCGGCGGGAGCGGTAGATCTCGACCAGGTCGGCGACGTAGTCGCGCCAGCGGCCTTCGGCAAAGTACTCGCGGAGGAAGTACTGGGTCAGGGTCGAGGTGCAGAGGTCGGCGGCCTGCTTGCCGAGGACGATCTTCTCCATCACCGGCGGCGGCGCCACCGCCCAGCCGAGCCTGATCCCGGGCGAGAGGATCTTCGAGAAGGTGCCGAGGTAGATGACGAAGTCGCCGCCGTCGAGCTGGTAGAGCGGCGGCAGCGGCTCGCCTTCGTAGCGGAGCTGGCCGTATGGGTTGTCCTCGACCACCAGCATCTCGTGCCGTGCGGCGAGCTCGACCAGCCGCAGCCGCCGCTCCAGCGACATCGTCACCCCCGCCGGGTTCTGAAAGCTCGGCACCGAGTAGACGAATTTGGGCCGCCGGCCCTCGCGCCCGAGCCGAGCCAGCAGCTCTTCGAGGAGGTCGATCCGCATTCCCTGCTCGTCGGTCTCGATCTGGACCACGTCGGCCTGGTAGCTGCAGAAGACCGGCACCGCGCCGGGGTAGGTCGGTGCCTCGCAGACGACGACGTCGCCGGGATCGACGAGCGTCTTGCAGACCAGGTCGATCGCCTGCTGGCCGCCGGTGGTGACGATCACGTCCTCGGGGTCGGGGAGCATCCCCTCCGCCGCCATCACCTCGCCGATGCAGTCCTTGGTCTCCTCGAAGCCCTCGGTCGGGCCGTACTGGAGGGCCTCCGCCGCCGACTCCTGGGCGATCCGGGTCATCTGGGCGGCGAAGCTCTGGGCCGGGAAGGTCGAGGTGTCGGGCAGCCCGCCGGCCAGCGAGATCACTTCGGGGCGGGCGGTGATCGCCATCAGGTCACGCATCGCCGAGGAGCGCATGACCGTGGTCCGCTCGGCGAAGAGGCCGGCGTAGCGTTCGAGATCACGCGCGCTCGAGTGGGCGCGACGACGGTGCCGGGGTCGCGGAACTTCTGCCATTGCTGATGGAAGTGTGGCGGATCGCTAGGTTTCCGAGCGTGGACTTCTTGAAAGACGTCGGCATCGGCCTCGCGATCGGCATGCTCGCCGGGACCACCGGTACCCACGGGTCCGCCCGCGGGCGAATGACGATCCTGGCCGCGGTGATCGGCGTCATCGTCGGCTTCCTGATCGACGGCGGGCTCGGCGCGATCCTCGGCCTGGTCGGGGCCGTCGGCGGTTGCCTGGTGATCTCCGACGTCGTCTCCGGCGCCAGCCGCCGCGAGGGCAGCGGCGCCGGCGCACTCGCCTTCTTCGTCAGCCTGGCGGCGCTGGTGGTGGCCGCGATCGCGCTGCTGCTGCCGGTCGCGATCATCGTCGTGATCCTGCTCCTGCTGTGGCTCGGGATCTCGCGCCACCGCCGCGCCCAGCGCAAACACGCCGGGCTGCGCGTGCTCCGCTAGTGCCGAGGTGGCGGCGCCGCCGATGGCCCCGCGCAAGAAGCTGATCCTCACCTACGTCGACTCGCTGCGCACCGACATGCTCGAACGCGCGGTGGCCGAGGGTCGGGCCCCGACCTTCGGAGCACTGATCGAACGCGGCGTGCTGGTCCGCGACTGCGTCTCCAGCTTCCCCTCGGTGACCCCGGTCGCCTGCGCCGAGATCGCCACCGGCCGCGGCGCCGACGAGCACTGGATCAGCGGCATGAACTGGTACCACCGGCTCGAGCGACGCTACGTCGAGTACGGCTCCTCGCTCGAGGCGACCCGGGCCTTCGGCGTCTTCCGCGCCCTCTACGACCTCGTCTTCAACATGAACCTGGCCCACCTCAGCCCGGAGATCGAGACCCTGTTCGAGAGCCTCGACGACGCCGGGCTGCGGACCGCCTGCACGCCGTTCCTGATCTACCGCGGCCGCCACCGCCACCCGGTCTCGCTCGACGGCCTGCTGCGGCGGGCGGTCGAGGCGACCCGGCTGCACTTCCGCCACCACACCTGGGGCCCGGCCGAGCTCTTTTACGGCGACCTCTACGCCAGCCGCGACGTCCCCTGCAAGTCGACCTCGATCCCCGGCGTCCGCGACCCCTACGCGGCCTGCTGCGCGGTCGAGCTGATGAAGGAGGAAGGCTTCGACTTCCTCCTGCTCTCGCTGCCCGACAACGACAACTACTCCCACCGCCACGGGCCGGAGGCGACGGTGGAGTCGATCGGCCGCGCCGACGAGTGCTTCGCGAGCCTGGTCGAGGAGGGGGGAGGGATCGACGCCTTCCTCGCCGAGCACGCGCTGATCCTGATGGCCGACCACGCCCAGACCGACGTCCGCCGCGGCCTGCCGCTGGCCGAGCTGCTGGAGGCCGAGTGGTCGGTGCTGCAGCCGTCCGACGACCGCCCCGAGCTGGCCCAGCTGGCGGTCAGCCCGACCGGTCGCGCCGCCCACGTCTACCTGCTGCCGGGCCGCGGCGAGCGGGCCGAGCCGACGGCCGTCGGTGCCCGCCTGGCCGAGCTCGAGGGCGTCGACCTGGTCTGCCGCCTGGTCGACGAGAGCGGTGCGCAGCTGCGGCGGGAGCAGCCCGGGATGGCGCCCCGCGGCGGCGAGTGGGCGGTCGTCGAGCGCGGTGGGGAGGAGCTGCGGTTCCGGCCCGGCGAGGGGGTCGAGGACCTCCGCGGCGGTCGCTGGGAGCTGGCCGGCGAGCCGGCGGCGCTGGAGGCGACGGTCGCCGCTGGGCGACTCTCCAGCGAGGCATACCCCGATCCCCTCGAGCGGGTCTGGTCGGCGCTGACCGCGCCCCACGCGGGCGACTTCGTGCTCTCGCTCGAGCTCGGCTACGAGGCGGTCGACTGGGGCGGCACCAGCCATGTCGGTGGCGGCAGCCACGGCGCCCTGCACGCCGGCGACAGCCTCGGGCCGCTGCTGTTCCTCGGTTGCGGCCCGGACTCGGCGGCCGCGCGCGAGCAGTGGACGCTCCGCGACGTGGCGCCGGTGGTGCGCGAGCACTTCGGCCTCGACCCGGGCGGCGGTGGGGCGGGATGAAGCTCACCCGGACGCTGCTGGTGCTGGCGGCGATCGCCCTGCTCGCGGCGCTGACCGCGCCCGCCGCCCTCGGCGCCACCGACGCCGAATCGACGCCGCCGCCCCACGGCACCACCGAACTGGAGGCGACCCGCGCCGCCGAGAGTGCCCCCGCGGTTGAAAAGGAGCGCAGCGAGAACGGTTCGCTGAGCTCGACGACGACCTTCCAGGAAGGTCACTGGCAGGTCGCCTACTTCGCCGACGGCAAGGAGGTCGCGGTGGTCTACGTCGACGCCCACAAGCCGGAAGTGACCGAGGAATGGACCGGCTACCAGGTTGCCTGGAAGATGGCCCGCGGCTACTCCGGCGCCTTCGGCCACGCCCTCAACTCCCCCTTCGTCTTCGTCCCCCTCTGCCTGATCTTCCTGCTCGGCCTGTTCGACTGGCGGCGTTGGCGGCGGGTGGCCAACCTCGACCTGATCTTCCTGCTCGGCTTCACCGCCTCCAACTTCTTCTTCAACCGCGCTGACATCGGCGTCTCGGTGCCGCTCCAGTACCCGCCGCTGGTCTACCTGCTGGCGCGGGCGCTGTGGATCGGCTTCCGCGGCAGGGGGGAGGGGCTGCGGCCGGTCTGGCCGACCGCCTGGCTGGTGATCGCGGCGCTGTTCCTGATGGGACTGCGGGTCGGGCTCAACGTCGCCAACGCCGGCGTCATCGACGTCGGCTACGCCGGCGTCGTCGGCGCCGACAAGATCGCCCACGGCGAACCGATCTACGACAACTTCCCGGAGGACATCCACTCCGGCGACACCTACGGGCCGATCAACTACCTCGCCTACGTCCCGTTCGAGCGGATCTGGCCCTGGAGCGGAGAATGGGACGACCTCCCGGCCGCCCACGCGGCCTCCTTCGTCTTCGACCTGCTGGCCTTCGGCTTCCTCGTCCTGCTCGGGCTGCGGGCGCGGCCGGGACCGGCCGGGCAGCGCCTGGCGGCGATTCTCGCCTTCGGCTGGGCCGCCTACCCCTACACCGCCTACGTCCTCGAGTCGAACTCGAACGACAGCCTGATCGCGGCCCTGCTCCTCGCCACCCTGCTGGTCCTGGCGCGGCCGTTCGCCCGCGGGGTGATGCTCTCGCTCGCCACCTTCGCCAAGTTCGTGCCGGCGGTGCTGGGCCCGATGCTGCTCACCTACCGGCCCAAGGGGGAGACCCGCAGGCCGGCTCGGACCGCGCTGCTGTTCGCCGCCGGCTTCGCCCTCGTCGCCGTCGCCTCGATGCTGTGGCCGGCGATCGACCCCGGCCTCAAGGTGACCTTCGAACGCTCGCTCGGCGCCCAGACCGGCCGCAGCTCCCCGTTCAGCATCTGGGGACAGGCCAACCTCGAATGGCTGCACACGATCCTGCTCGTCGCCCTCGCCGCGCTGGCTCTGGCGCTGGCCTTCGTCCCCCGCCGCAAGTCGCTGCTTCAGGTGGCGGCGCTGTCGGCGGCGCTGGTGCTGGGGGTTCAACTCACCCTCCACCACTGGTTCTACCTCTACATCGTCTGGTTCTACCCGCTGCTGCTGGTCGCGCTGGCCCTGCTCGAGCGCGAGCCGGGTGGGGGAGGGGAAGGGGACGCCGGCCGGCTCAGCTCTGGGGCGGAGCCGGCTCCATCACCTGCTCGAAGCGGTCGGCCAGCCCCCGCTCGTTGACCTCGACCACGGCCCCCATCACCCAGACGTCCTCGGTCGCGGTCTCGAACCGGGTCGGCATCTGCTTGATCATCTGCTGCAGCACCTGCTCCGGCTTGACCCCGAGGACGCTGGTCCGCGAGCCGGTCATGCCGACGTCGGAGATGAAGGCGGTGCCGCCGGGGAGAACGCGGCCGTCGGCGGTGGGGACGTGGGTGTGGGTGCCGAAGACGGCGGCTACGCGGCCGTCGAGGTGCCAGCCCATGGCCACCTTCTCGCTCGAGACCTCGGCGTGGAAGTCGACGATCGCGAGCTCGGCGCCGAGCTGGTCGAGGATCGCGTCGACGGTGTCGAAGGGCGAGCGGGCGACGGTCAGCCCGATCCCGCCCGAGAGGTTGATCACCGCCACCCGCCGTCCCGCCACCTCGACCAAGGTGTGGCCGCGGCCGGGGTTGCCGCTCGGGTAGTTGGCCGGCCGCACCAGCCGCTCGCAGCGGTCGATGAACTCGTAGGCCTCGCGGTGGCGGTAGACGTGGTTGCCGGTGGTGATGACGTCGGCGCCGGCGGCGAAGAGGTCGTTGGCGGTGCGCTCGGTGATCCCCATCCCGCCGGCCGAGTTCTCGCCGTTGATCACGACCAGGTCGGGCGCGTGGCGCTCGCGCAGTGCCGGCATCGTCTCGCGGACGCCGCGCCGCCCCGGGCCGCCGACCACGTCGCCGATGAAGAGCACCCGCATCGGCGGACCCTATCCGCCGGCTACGTCGCGGTGAAGCGGCGCAGCGCCAGGCGGGCGATCGCCGCGTAGGCGACGAGCAGGATCGCGAGGTGCAGCAGCGGCCGCCCGAGCGCCGGCCCGCTTGCGTCGAGGGCCCCGGTCAGCGCTTCCAGCGCGGGCTTGAACGGGAACAGCGCCGCGATCACCTTGATCACCGAGTAGAGGCCGCTGCCGACGGCACCGGCGGGGACCAGTGAGAGGAAGGCGATCGGCAGGGTCACCATGAAGGCCAGCAGCGAGACCGCCCGGACTTCGCGCGCGATCGCCCCCAGCGCCGCCCCGGCGGCGCCAAGGGCCGCGCCCCCGACCAGGATCGCCACCAGCCAGAGGCCGATCCGGCTCCATTCCAGCGGCACGAAGAACTGCAGCCCGGCCAGCATCAGGAGGGTGACGACGAGCCCGACGGCGACCCCGAGCAGGACCTTCTCGGCCAGCAGCGCCTGCTCGGAGACGAGTCCCCGTACCAGCCGCGGGAAGGCATTCTCCTCGCGCTCGAGCGCCAGCGAGCCGGCGACCAGGAGGACCGTGACGAAGGCCAGGGTGAAGGTCGCGGCGACGGCGATCGCGAAGATTTCGAGCGGCGGCGAGGAGCCGCCGACCACGGTCTTGTCGACCTTGATCGGTTCCGCCAGGCGGCTGATCAGCGGCCCGGCGATGTCGAGGTTTTCCCCCGCCTGACGGGCGAATTCGGTGACCAGGCCGAGCGAGCTGCGCAGCGGCCCCGGTTCGAGCGCCGGTTCCAGCGCTTCGAGGATGCGGGCGCTCGCCTGCAGGCCGAGGATGTGGATCGAGGTGCCGAGCACCGGCAGCTCGCCGCCCTTGATGATCAGGTTCAGGTAGTGGCTGCCTTCGGCGGCGATCCGCCGCGCGATCGCCAGGTTCGCCTGCGCCATCAACGAGGTGATGCGGTCGTTGACCAAGCCCGCCTTGACCGGTTCTTCTTCGTTGACGATCACCTCGATTTCCGGCGTCCCCGGAGTCAGGGTCGAGAGCGAGTTGATCTCGTTGATCAGGTCTTCCGGCAGGATCACGGCGGCCAGGACGTCGCCGGAGGCGACCTTTGCTTCCGCTTCGGCCTTGGAGTCGACCGGGACGCACTCGACCTTCTGGCAGATCCGCCCCTGCACGTCGGCCCGCGGCAGCTTCTGGCCGCCGACGACGATGCGGCTGTTCGGCGGCACTTCGTTGAGGAAAGCGACCCGCGGCTTTTCGGGCCCGCGCGAGATCGCGAACCCGACCAGGACCGCGATCAGCACCGGATATACGACCAGCAGCGTCGACTGCAGCGGCGAGCGGCGGAGGATCTGCAGGTCCTTGAGCAGCAACCAGCGCACTCCCGACATATGGCTTCGGGTGCCCTCCGGTCGTGAAGTATCAGACATGAAGACTCCCTCCGGGCACGGTCGCTAGTGCCCCCGGTGCTGGAGGTAGGCGACGAAGGCGGTCTCGAAGTCCCGGTCGGCGGCCTCCGGCGCCTCGCGCCGCACCGCCTCGCGCAGCTCGCCGGGCGAGCCGTCGAAGAGAGCCTCGCCGTCGGCGAGGACCAGGAGCCGACCGCCGTAGCGCTCCGCCTCCTGGATGTCGTGGGTCGAGAAGACGACGGTGGTGCCGCCGCCGGCGAGGCCGGAGACAAACTCCCAGAGCCGGGCCCGCTGGCGCGGGTCGAGGCCGACGCTGGGCTCGTCGAGCAGCAGCACCGCCGGCCGCGCCAGCAATCCGATCGCGATGTTGATCCGCTGCTGGTTGCCGCCGGAGAGCCGGGCGACGATCTCGCCGCGGCGCTCGCCGAGCCCGGTCAGCTCGAGCATCTCCTCGCAGGAGGCCCGCGGGTCGGGGTGGCGCTCGAGCCGCGCGAACAGCAGCAGGTTCTCCCCCACGGTCAGCCGCCGGTAGAGCGCCGCCTGCTGCGGCACCCAGCCGACCGCCCCCGCGACCGCCACCTCGCCGCCGTCCGGCCGCACGATCCCGGCCAGGATCGAGAGCAGCGTCGTCTTGCCGGCGCCGTTCGGCCCGATCACCGCGACCTGCTCCCCCGCCAACGCCTCGAAGCTGACGCCCCGCAGAGCTTCGCGATCGCCATATCGCTTGACCAGCTCCCGTGCCTGCACGCGGGAAACGTAACGGCCGGTGACGTTTCCGGTGCTTCCCTAAACTCGCCTCGATGCCATTTCCCGCGACCAGGATGCGCCGCCTGCGCCGGACCGCGAGCCTTCGCGGGCTCGTGCGTGAGACGGAACTTGCGCCGGCCCACCTGATCCAGCCGATGTTCGTCGTCGCCGGCGAGGGGGTCAGCGAGGAGATCCCGTCGATGCCGGGGATCTCGCGCTACTCGATCTCCAACCTGGTCGCCGAGGCCGACGAGATCGCCGAGGCCGGGATCGGCGCGGTGATCGTCTTCGGGATCCCCAGCAGCAAGGACGAGGTCGGCTCCGGCGCCTACGACCCGGAGGGGATCGTGCAGATGGCGGTGCGGGCGCTGAAGGAGGCGCACCCCGACCTCACCGTCATCACCGACGTCTGTCTCTGCGAGTACACCTCGCACGGCCACTGTGGCGTCTTCCGCGAAGGCGGGACCGAGGTCGACAACGACCTCTCGGTCGAGTTGCTGGCGAAAACCGCGATCTCCCACGCCGATGCCGGCGCTGACGCGGTCGCGCCAAGCGACATGATGGACGGCCGGGTCGGGGTGATCCGCTTCCAGCTCGACGAGGAGGGGCACGCCGACACCCCGCTGATCGCCTACAGCGCCAAGTACGCCTCGAGCTTCTACGAGCCGTTCCGGGTGGCCGCCGAGTCGACCCCCGAATTCGGCGATCGCCGCGGCTACCAGATGGACCCCGCCAACGCCGCCGAAGCGGTCCGCGAGGCCCAGCTCGACCTCGAAGAGGGCGCCGACATGCTGATGGTGAAGCCGGCGCTGCCCTACCTCGACGTCGTCCGCCGGGTCAAGGAGGCGACCGGCGCCCCACTCGCCGCCTACCAGGTCGGCGGCGAGTACGCGATGCTGAAGGCGGCCGTCGAGCGGGGATGGCTCGACGAGCGTGCCGCCGTGCTCGAGACCCTGACCGCGATCCGCCGTGCCGGTGCCGACGCGATCATCACCTACTACGCGAAGGAGGCCGCGCCGTGGCTATAGCGACCCGAGTGACCGAGCGTCACGATCTGATTCTCCGCGAGGGGACGAGCGGGAGCGCCGTATGTCGGTGAAGGCTCCCCAGTCGAAGGCCCGCAGCCGCAAGGACGGGGCCGCGATCCCGCTCGACGAGACCGACAAGCGGCTGATGAACCTGCTGCAGTCGAGCTTCCCGCTCGACCCGGAGCCGTTCGCGCTGGTCGCCTCGGAGGCCGAGCTCGAGCTCGGCGACGTCCTCGCCCGCACCCAGCGGCTGCTGGAGAACCGGATCATCCGCGAGATCACGCCGATCTTCGACACCCGCGCGCTCGGCTACGAGTCGATGCTGGTCGCGGCCAAAGTCGACGGCGAGAACCCGCAGCGGGCGGCGAAGATCGTCAATGCCCACCCCGGCGTCTCCCACAACTACCTGCGCACCCACGACTTCAACCTCTGGTTCACGATCGCCACCCCGCCCGACTCGGGGCTGGGCCTGCACGGGACGCTGCAGGCGCTGATGGAGGAGACCGGCGCCACCTCGATGCGTGAGCTGCCGACCCTGACCCTGTTCAAGATCAACATGAACCTGGAGATGGAGAAGGGGACCGACGCCCTTGCCGCGACGGTCGAGGCGGCGCCGCCGCGTGAGCTCGAAGCGCAGCCCTACGACGGCGACGACATCGCCCTGATCCGGGCCCTGCAGGGGCCGATGCAGGCGGTCGAGCGGCCCTACGACGAGGCCGCCGCCGAGCTCGGGATCTCGACCGAGGAGATGCTCGGTCGCCTCGAAGCGATGGTCGACCGCAAGATCCTGCGCCGGGTGGCGGCGATCCTCTACCACCGCCGCGCCGGCTTCTCGGCGAACGGGATGGGGGTCTGGAAGGTGCCCGAGGACCAGGTGCTCGAGGTCGGCGGCCGGATGGCGGCGACCCGCGGCATCTCCCACTGCTACCAGCGCCCGACCTACGAGGACTGGCCCTACAGCGTCTTCACGATGGCCCACGGCCGTTCGAAGGAGGAGTGCGACGCGGTCCTCGACTCGATCGCCGAGAAGTGCGAGATGGGCCCCGACGACCGCGCCACCCTCTACTCCTCGACCGAGTACAAGAAGATCCGCCTCCATTACTTCACCGACGACTACGCGGCCTGGGAGGCGGCTCATTCCTAGCGGGTCGGGGCGCCTCTTCGAGCGCGCCCAGCGGGTCCTCCCCGGCGGCGTCAACTCGCCGGTGCGAGCGATGCGCCAGATCGGCCGCGAGCCGATCTTCGTCGAGCGCGGCGAAGGCTGCGAAGTGGTCGACGTCGACGGCAACCGCTACCTCGACTGGGTCGGCTCCTGGGGCCCGCTGATCCTCGGCCACGCCGAGCCGAGCGTGGTCGCGGCGGTGATCGACGCCGCCAAGCTGGGGACCAGCTTCGGCGCCGCCACCGGTGCCGAGGTGGTCCTGGCCGAAGAGGTCGCGTCCCGCCTCCCATCGGTGGAGATGATCCGGATGACCAGCTCCGGGACCGAGGCGGCGATGAGTGCGGTGCGGCTGGCCCGGGCGCTGACCGGCCGCGAGGTGATCGTCAAGTTCGCCGGCGCCTACCACGGCCACTCCGACGGGCTCCTGGCCGAGGGCGGCTCGGGGATGGCGACGCTCGGCGTTCCCGGCAGCCCCGGGGTGATCGCGGCCCAGACCGCGGCGACGGTGGTGGTGCCGTGGAACGATCGCGAGGCGGTCGCGTCGGCCCTGGCCGAGCACGAGGTCGCGGCGCTGCTGGCCGAGCCGGTGGCCGCCAACATGGGCGTGGTGCCGCCGGAGGAGGGCTTCCTCGAGTTCCTCCGCGAGGCGACCATCGAGGCGGGCGCCCTGCTCGTCTTCGACGAGGTGATCACCGGCTTCCGCGTCGCCCGCGGCGGCGCCCAGGAGCTGTACGGGGTCGAACCCGACCTCACCGTGATGGGCAAGGTGCTCGGCGGCGGCCTGCCGGCGGCGGCCTACGGCGGCCCGCGGGCGGCTATGGAGCGGATCTCCCCGGCCGGCGACGTCTACCAGGCGGGGACGCTGTCGGGGAACCCGCTCGCGGTCGCCGCCGGGCGGGCGACGCTGGCCGCGCTCGACGAGCGCGCCTACGTCCGCCTCGGCGGGCTCACCGACCGCTTCGCCGCCGGCCTGCGAGCCCTCGCCGCCGACCGTCCGCTCCAGGTCGCCGCCGTCCCCGGCCTGGTCACGCTGTTCTTCAGCGAGCGCCCGGTCCGCGACTTCGCCGGCGCCGGCGCCTGCGACCTCGAGGCTCACGCCCGCTTCTGCCGCGCCCTGCTCGCCCGCGGCGTCTACCCGCCCCCGGCCCAGTTCGAGGCCTGGTTCGTCTCGCTCGCCCACGACGAGACCAGCGTCGACCGCACCCTCGAAGCCGCCGCCGCCGCCCTCGACGAGGCGCTGGCGTGAGCGCGGCCGAGCCTGCGGGGGCGCTGCACGCACTCGCTGCCCAGCTCCGCGAGGAGGGCACGCCGATCTCCCCGCACGTGGTCGAGGCCGCCGCCCGACCCCGCCTCGGCGAGCTTGCCGCGGCGGGCCCCCGCGCGGCCGCCACGCCCGGCGAGTACGCCTTGGTGGTCGAGGCGGTGCGCGAGGGTTACCTGCTCCATTACGGCGAGCCGCGGCTGCTCGCTGGCCACGACCGCGACCTCGGCCTGCTCGCCGGCGACTACCTCTACGCGCTCGGGCTCGATCGCCTGGCCCGCCTCGGCGATACCGAGGCGGTCGTGGTGCTGGCCGAGCTGATCGCCCGCTGTGCTCAGCTCCATGCGGAGGAACGAGCCGCCGAGGTCGAGCCGCTCTGGACCGAAGCCGCCTACCAGATTGCTGGCCGTTGAGCGGCGAGCCGCCTATCCCGTCAAGGGAATAGACTTCGCCGCCCTACGCGGAACTACTGTGGCAGCTGAGAACGCGGACAAACTGAACGGGGCCGAGGCCGCCCCCAGGCAGAGGCCCCAACCCGAGCCACCCGGCTACTTCGAGGGTGAGTCGATGAGCCGGCGCAAGGCGCTGACGATCGGC
>JAFDWC010000099.1 GCA_018268655.1 Actinomycetota bacterium | reverse complement strand
GCGAGCGGGGCGGGGGCGGCGTGAGGGTGCGCGCGGCGGAGGCCGGGGACGCGGCGGCGGTGGCCGTCGCGGTCGAGGCGCTGCTCGAGGAGCTCGGCGGGCGGCGGCCGCAGCGGCCGCAGCTCGAGGCCGAGGTGGCGGCCCTGATCGCCGGCGACGCCGCTGGCGAGCTCCTGGTCGCCGAGGAGGAGGAGGGAGGGATCGTCGGCGTCCTCGCCGCCTCCTGGCAGCGGGCGATCCACGTCCCGGGCCGCTACGCGACGATCCAGGACCTCTGGGTCGACCGGCGCTGGCGCGGTCGGGGGATCGGCGCCGCGCTGGTCGGGGCGCTCGCCGACCGCGCCCGGGCACAGGGCGCGGCGCGGATCGAGGTCGGGCTGCCGCGCGAGGACTTCGCCGCCCTCGAGCGGACCGAGGCCTTCTACCGCGGCGCCGGCTTCGAGCACCTCGGCCCCCGCATGCGCCTGCTCTTCGCCCCGAACGACGACCGTGGTTGTCCTTTGTCCGGCATCGCCGGACAAAGGACAACCACGTCGGCCGGGGGGACGGCGAGTCCGGCGGAGGTGGCCCGGTGAGCGAGCTGGTGATGGTCGAGCAGCGGCGCGAGAGCGGCGGCGGCGCCTCGCTCTGGATTCGCGAAGGCGACGAGCGGGTGCCCGGCCGCGACAGCGACGCCCGCCTGACCGCGCTCCGCACCGGCCTCGCCCGCCACCCCGGCGTCCGCGCCCTCGACGCCGACGCCGCCGACGCGACCGTCGCCCGCACCCTCGGCGCTCTCCACGATCCCTCCTACCTCGAAGCCCTCGACCGGCTCGAGGGCGAGGAACCGGTGGTGATGCCGGAGTTCGCGCCGCCCGGGCTCGAGCCCGACATCCCGGTCAACGCCGCCCTCGTCGCCGTCGCCCGCGAGGGGGTGCGAACCGCGATCAGCGCTGCCCAGCGGACCCTCGCCGGAGCCGAGTTCACCTACGCCGTCTGCCGGCCGCCCGGCCACCACGCCGGCCCCGCCTTCCACGCCGGCTACTGCTACCTCAACAACGCCGCGGCGGCGGTGCTCACCCTGCTCGGCGGCGGCCTCGCCCCGGTCGGCGTCCTCGACCTCGACCTCCACTACCCGAACGGCACCTCGGCTCTGCTCGATCGCCTCCCCGGCCGCATCGGCGCTGGCCCCGCCGCGGTCCTGCACTCGCTGCACGCGGCGCCGGTCACCAACGTCCCGGCCGGCGCCGTGCTGCCGCGACTGGCAGGCGAACGGGCGCTCGCCTTCGAGGGGACGCCGGACGCCGACGCCTACCTGGCCGAGGTTGCGGCCTCGGTCGCGGAGCTCGCCGCCGGCGCCGCCGCCGTGGTCGTCTCGCTCGGCTACGACACCGTCCGCGGCGACCCCCACGGAAGCTGGTCGCTGGAGCCCGAGGCCTACGCCCGGATCGGCGCCCTGCTCGGGGCCTGCGGCCGCCCGATCTGCATCGTCCAGGAGGGCGGCTACGCGCTCGACGCGCTCGCCGCCTGCGCCCACGCCTTCGCCGCCGGCCTCCTCGGCGACCGCGGTTGTCCTTTCCCAGCACATGCGGCGGAAAGGACAACCACGTGAGCGGCGCCGACGGCCTGCAGCCCTTCCGCGACCGGCTCGACCTGATCGACGACGAGCTCGCCCGCCTGCTCGGCGAGCGCTTCCAGATCTGCCGCGAAGTCGCCGTCCACAAGAGCGAGCACGAGATCCCGATGATGCAGCCGAACCGGGTCGAGGTCGTCCGCCGGCGCTACCTCGACCGCGGCTGCGCGGCCGCGCTGCCAGCGGACTTCTGTGGCGCCCTCTTCGAGCTCCTGATCGCCGCCACCTGCCGTGAGGAGGACGAGCTGATGGCGCGGCTGCAGCTCGAGCGCGGCGCCGAACCTGGGCGGGCGGCGTGAGCCTGCCGCCGGGCCCACCGCTGCCGCGGCCGCTGCAGGCGCTCGCCTGGACCCAGCGCCCGCTGCCCTACCTGGAGCGCTGCCGCGCCCGCTATGGCGACGCCTTCACGCTGCGGATCATGCACTGGGGCGACTGGGTGATCCTCAGCGACCCCGCCGACGTCAAGGCGGTCTTCACCGCCGGCGACGCGGTCGGCGTCGCGGTCGCCAACCCGCTCCTGAGCCCCGTTCTCGGCCCGCGCTCGGTGATGCTGCTGGAAGAGCCCGAGCACCTGGAGCGGCGCAAGCTGATGCTGCCCGCCTTCCACGGCGGCGCGGTCCAGGCCGACGCCGAGATGATGGCCGAGGTTGCGCGTCGTGAGGTCGGCCGCTGGCCGCTCGGCGAGCCGTTCGAGCTGTGGCCGCGGATGCAGGAGATCACCCAGGAGGTGGTGCTGCGGGCGGTCTTCGGCCTCGCCGAGAGCCGCCTCGACGGCCTCCGCGAGCGCCTGCGCCGCCTCACCGCCTGGCTCAACAGCCCCGGCAACCTGGCTCTGCTCGCCGCCTTCGGCCCCGGCGCAATGACCCGCAGCCGTGGCTACCGGAAGGCGATGGGACCGGTCGAGGAGGAGGTGCTGGCCGAGGCCCGGCGGCGCCGCGCCGCCGACCCCGATGATGACGCGCCCCCCGACGTCGTCTCGATGCTCGTCCACGCCCGCTACGAGGACGGCAGCCCGCTGAGCGAGCGCGACCTCCGCGACGAACTGGTGACCCTGCTCTCCGACGGCCCCACCTCGAGCACCCTCGCCTGGGCCTTCGAGCGGCTGCTCCGCAACCCCGAAGTGCTCGAGCGCACCCGCGCCGAGGTCCTGGCCGGGGACGACGCCTACCTCGACGCGGTGATCAAGGAGACGCTGCGGCTGCGGCCGCCGGTGCCCGTGGTGGTGCGGCGACTGCTGCGGCCGCGGACCGTCGCTGGCCGCGAGCTCCCCGCCGGGACCACGGTCGCCCCCTGCATCCACCTCGTCCACCGCGACCCGGCCACCTACCCCGAACCGCGCCGCTTCCGCCCCGAGCGCTTCCTCGAGCGCCCGCCCGGCACCTACACCTGGATCCCCTTCGGGGGCGGCGTCCGCCGCTGCCTCGCCGCCCCCTACGCGGAAATGGAGATGAAGCGGGTGATCCGCACGGTCCTCTCCAGCGTCCGCCTCGAGCCCTTCGAGCGGCGGGCCGAGGCGGTGCGGAAATCGGCGATCTCCTTCGCCCCCTCGCGCCGGGGCCTGGTCGTCGCCGAGCCGATCGCCCCGGCAGAGGTCACCGTCGCGTGAGGCGTCCCGCGCCAACCCCCATCGCGACGATGCCCTCGTCGCATGTCAACCAGAGGGTGACGAACGACGAGCGCGATCGCGATTACACAACGATTCTCTTGATCGATGCTTCGGCTCGGCGCCGGTCGGCTCTAGGGGCTTCCGCGGCAGGCGGGACGGCCTCGCTGCGCTCGGCCGCCGGATTCAGATCCCAGGAGAACGAGGGGGAGGTTGGCCTGTGACGGTCGAGGCCCCGCCCGACGCGGACCTGCTGATCGTCGGCGCCGGAGCCAAGGCGGCGGCGATCGCCGCCAAGGTCCACGTCCTCAACGAGCTCGGGCTCGGCCCGCTCGAGGTGACGATCGTCGAGCGGGCAGAGCCGGCCGCCTCCTGGCTCGGCCGCAACGGGATGACCTCGGGCGAGGAGCCGCTGGCGATCCCGCCGATCAAGGACGTCGGCTTCCCGTACCAGAGCCACCACCAGTTCGGCGAGGCAGGGGACGCGATCGACGCCGCCCTGCTGCCGTTCAGCTGGCAGCGCCACGCGACCGAACGGGGCGAGTACGGCGCCTGGGTCAACGCCGGCTCGCCCTCGGTCCGCCACCGCGACTACGGCGGCTACCTGAGCTGGGTGCTCGAACGCGCGACCGAGGGGGTGCGGCTGCTGCGGGGCCGGGTCGAGGCGGTGACGATCGAGGACGACCCCGAGTGCTGGGAGATCGCGGTTGCCGAGCGCGGCGACCCCGGCGATCCCGAGCGCCACCGCGGCGGCGCCCTGCTGCTGACCGGCCCCGGCGTCCACCGGGCCCTCCCGCACGACCCGACCGTGGCGGGGCGGATCTTCCACTGCGACAGCCACCGCTCCGAGTTCGCCCGGATCGAGGCCGGTGCCGAGGTCGAGATCGCGATTCTCGGCGGCGGCGAGAGCGCCCTCAGCGCCCTCGTCTTCCTCCGCGCCTTCCGCCCCCGAGCCCGGATCACCGTCTTCACCCCGATGCTGCCGATCAGCCGCGGCGAGAGCTTCCTCGAGAACCGAGTCTTCGCCGACCCCGACTGCGTCGCCTGGGAACGGCTCGACCAGGCGACCCGCCGCGACTTCGTCAAGCATGCCGACCGCGGCGTCTTCGACGCAGGGACGATCGCCTCGCTCGCCGGCGACGAGCGCGCCAGCTTCGAGCTCGGTCGCGCCCTCCACGCCGGCGCCGGCGCCGCCAGCGCGCTCGCGCTCGAGTACGAGGGCCCGGAGGGCGTGGTTGCGCGCGAGTTCGACCACCTCGTCAACTGCACCGGCTTCGACCTCCTCGCCCAGCTCCGCGAGCTCTTCCCGGACCGGGTTCGGGCCCTGGTCGAGCGCGAGGTCGGGCCGATCTGGGGGGACGTCCCGCCCGGGACCGAGGTTCCGATCGGGCGGGCGCTGGAGCTGCGCGGGTTCTCGCCGCGGCTCCACATCCCCGGCCTCGGTGGCCTCAGTCAAGGCCCCGGCTTCGCCAACCTCGGTTGCCTCGGGCTGACCGCCAACCGCGTGCTGCAGCCGCTGCTCCCCGCGCTCGCAGCCGACCGACTTGCAGTCAGGGCCGAGTCGCAGTGAACACGGGACAGGAGGAGAGATGAGGCTGATCCAGGCGGTGGCAGGGGTCGTCGCGGTCGCGTTCACGATCGCGGTGGTGACGGGCTGCGGAGGCGGCGGAGGCTCGGGCAGCGGGGGTGGCGGCTCCGGCGACGTCAGCTTCCAGGGCGACGCCTACCCCGGCACCGACCTCGCCAACAGCCGCCACGCCGAGGGCGAAATCGAACGTGCCAACGTCGCCGAGCTGGCCGAAGCGTGGTCGCTGCCGCTGACCGCGCAGAGCTCCTACGGCGCGATCTCCGCCACCCCGGTGATCGCCGGCGGCGTCGCCTACGTCCAGGACCTCGAATCGAACGTCCAGGCGGTCGACCTCGCCGACGGCGAGGTCCTCTGGAGCAAGGACTACCGGGAACCCGACCAGGGCCCGAACGGGGTCGTGGTCGGCGGCGAAGCGGTCTTCGGGGCGACCCCGACCAAGGCCTTCGCGCTCGACCGCGAAACCGGCGAAGAGCTGTGGTCCGTCCACCTCGCCGACGGCTCGACCGAAGCGATCGACATGGCCCCCGGCTACCACGAAGGGCTGGTCTACGTCTCGACCGTGCCGACCAACGTCCGCTCCGAATATCCCTCGAGTGGGGTGGGGAGGCTGTGGGCGCTCGACGCCAGGACCGGGAAGAAGGTCTGGCACTTCGACACGGTGCCGAAATCGCTCTGGGGCGACCGGAAGGTCAACGCCGGCGGTGGCCTCTGGTACGCGCCCGCCTTCGACGGCAGGGGCGGGATGTACTTCGGGGTCGGCAACCCGGTCCCGTTCCCCGGCACCGAAGGCAGGCCGTTCGGCGCGAGCCGCCCTGGTCCAAACCTCTACACCGACTCGATGGTCAAGCTCGACGCCAGGACCGGCAAGCTCGAGTGGTACTACCAGCAGACGCCACACGACCTCTACGACTGGGACTTCCAGGACCCGCCGATCCTGGCCAGCATCGGCGGCAGGGAGGTGGCGATCGGGGCCGGCAAGTCGGGCTACGTCGTCGCCGTCGACGCCGGGACCGGCAAGCCGGTCTGGAAGACCGCGGTCGGCAGGCACAACGGCCACGACGAGGACGGCCTGCTGGCGATGCGCGGCGAAAGCTCGAAGATCAAGGCGGGGACGGTCTACCCCGGGCTGCTCGGCGGCGTGATCTCGCCGATGGCGGCGAACCAGACGACCCTCTTCGTGCCCGTCGTCAACCACCCGCTGACGCTCGAATCGGGGGCCGCGATCGGCGAAGGGGCGGAAGCGAGCGGCGAACTGGTCGCGCTCGACCTCGCCACCGGCAGGGTCAGATGGAAGGACCAGGTACCGGTGCCGATGTACGGGTCGCCCGCGGCTGCCAACGACATGGTCTTCATCGCCAGCCCCGCCGGCACGGTGACCGGCTTCGACGCCAAGAGCGGCGGCGAACTCTGGTCGGGAAGCCTGCCGGCGGGCTCGAACACCGGGCTGGCGATCAGCGGCGACACGCTGCTGGTGCCGGCCGGGCTGGCGAGCGCCGAAGGGCAGAAACCGGCGCTGGTGGCGTTTCGGCTCGGTGGTTAGGGAGGGCAGGGCGCCCGGCCCTCCCCCAACCGGCCGCCGGCGTTACGCGCCGGCCCTTGCCCTGCCTGGAGTTGGCTCGGGTTCGTCCGAGGAGGGGTCGGCGCAGCCGTTGCCGCGCATCAGCAGGACCGGGATCTCGCTCTGGGAGAGGACCTTCTGGGAGACCGAGCCGAGGAGGGCGCGGTGGATGCGGCTGTGGCCGTGGGAGCCCATCACGATCAGGTCGGCTTCGTCCTCGCCGGCGACGCGGAGGATCGTCGCCGCCGCCTCACCGCGCTCGAGCCGGGTGGTGACGCCGATGTCGTGGGGGATCAGGGCCGTGGCGTCGCGGAGGATCTCCTTGTGGACGCCGATCAGATCGGGGGGTGGGGCGGTGCCGACGGCGGCGGCCCGGTTGACGGTGGGGCCGACGGTGAGCAGGGTGATGCGGGCGTTCTGGTCGCGGGCCAGCGAGATCGCGTGCATCAGCGCCGACTCGGCGTCGGGCGAGCCGTCGAGGGCAACGACGATCTTGTGGTAGCAGCCCATTTACCTATCGACCACCCGTCTCGGTTCCCTGCCGGGACGTATCCTGAGTGATACTGTCAGCAAGCGATGTCATCAACCGTTGACAAGGATACTACGGCGCGCGCGCGTGGCTCCGACGCCTCCCGGGAGGCCCTCCTCCGCGCCGCCCGTTCGGCCTTCGACGAGCTCGGCTACGACCTCGCGACGACCCGGGTGATCGGCGAGCGGGCCGGCGTCGACCCGGCCCTGATCGCGCGCTACTTCGACTCCAAGGAAGGCCTCTTCCTCGCCGCCATCGCCGACGTCGACGAGGGCGGGGGGGAGGTCGACCTCGCCACCGTCGTCCCCTACCTGCTGGAGCGCTGGGACGCCCACGGCCAGAACCCGATCAGCCGCGCCCTGACCAGCCCCGGCCTCAGCGAGGGCATGCGGCGGCAGGTGGCGACGGTGATCGCCGAATGGCTTCGGCGCCAGCTCGGCGAGGAGTTGGCCGGGCGCGGGCACGGCGACGTCGCGATGCGGGCCGAGCTCCTGGTCGCGATCGCCGCCGGGGTCGCGATGACCCGCGCCAACGGCACCCTCGAAGCGCTGGCCGAGGCCGACCGCGACGACGTCGCCGCCGCCCTGGCGCCGGCGATCGAGGCCCTTCTCGCCCCGCCCGCCGGCTGAGCTGTTCCTTTTGCTCGTCAGCCCGCCGAAAGGGACGGGCCGGCGGGGCGCTACGGTGCGGTGGTGGCGACCAAGCACAGCGCCGGCATCCTCCTCTTCCGTCGCGACGGCGGCCCGGGGGTCGAGTTGCTGCTGGCCCACCCCGGCGGCCCGTTCTGGAAACGCCGCGACGAGGGTGCCTGGTCGATCCCGAAGGGCGAGATCGAGCCCGGCGAGGAGCCGGTCGCGGCGGCGCTGCGCGAGCTCGGCGAGGAGCTGGGGCCGGCGCCCGAGCTGCAGCCGGAGCAGCTGATCGAGCTCGGTGCGGTTCGCCAGCGGGCCGGCAAGGTGGTCGAAGCATGGGCCGCCGAGGCTGATTTCGACCCGACGAAGCTGGTCAGCGTCGAGTTCGAGATGGAGTGGCCGCCGCGCTCCGGCACCCAGGCGAGCTACCCCGAGGTCGACCGCGCCGAGTGGTTCGACCCCGAGGCCGCCCGGGTCAAGATCCTCGCCGGCCAGGCGCCGCTGATCGACCGCCTGCTCGAGCACCTCGACGCCGCTGCCGAGTCGGCCGCCTGAGTCCGGCCGGCCGCTGTCGGCGGGCCGGAACCGACCTATACTCGCCGCAGGATGGAGAACGGCTCGACTGAGGGCGCCGCCACGGCTGCTGGGACCAGCCTCAACGGCGCCCACCTCAACGGTGCCGGTGGCCACGTCGAGGAGCGGCCGCTCTCGGCGCGGCTGCTCGGGGTCGGCGTCCGCGGCGCCCGAGGGATCGGCCGCGCGACCGGGATCGACCGCACCATGCAGCTCGCCGCCGAGGAGGCGATCGTCGGCGCGATCGAATCGGAGGCGGTCGAGCGGGCGATGGCGCGGGTGCTGCAGGGGCCGGTGGTCGAAGAGGCGGTGCAGGGGGCGCTCGAGTCCGACGCGGTCAAGCGGGCGATCCTCGAGGCTCTCGACTCGGAGCTGGTCGACGAGGTCTGGCGGCGGCTGCTGGCCAGCGAGGAGGCGCAGCAGCTGATCGAGCGGGTCGCCGGCGCGCCGGAGCTGCGAGCGGCGATCAGCGCCCAGGGTGCGGGCCTGCTCGACGACCTCGGCCGCACGATCGCCCGCCTGGCGCGGCGCTTCGACGACCAGCTCGAGCGGATCGTCCGCCGCCTCCTCTTCCGCCCGTCGCGGACCGAGCCGGTCCGCGACGCCGGCGCCGTCAGCCGCGGCCTCGGCTTCGCGATCGACTTCGCCTTCATCAACCTCGGCTTCACCGCGATCGCCGCCCTCGTCACCCTCGTCGACAACGTCTTCGGCGGTTCCTCCACCGGCGGTTCGCGCTTCGCGATCGCCGCCGGCTCGCTGACCTGGATGCTGCTCAGCGGGACCTATTTCGTCGCCTTCTGGAGCCTCGCGGGGCAGACCCCGGGGATGCGCTTCCTCGGTGTCCGCCTCGCCGGCGGCCGCCTCCCGCTCGACCCGGCGATCCGCCGCGTATTCGGGATCGGGATCTCGATCGTCTGCCTCGGTCTGCCATTCCTCGGCATCCTGTTCCGCGAATCCCGGCGCGGCTTCGCGGACAAGATCGCCGGCACCGAGGTCGTCTACGACGAACGCCGCCCCGCCCCGGCGCCGTGGTCGATCGACCCCGATGAGGTCGGGCCTGAGGCGGTTCAGCCCGAGGCAGTGGCCACGGCGCCGCCCTCGGAGGCCGGTTCCTAGGCCGAGGACGGCTCGCGCCGGCCCGCGAGGCCGCGCTGGACCAGCAGCGTCGCGGTGCCGGAGACGAGCAACAGGCCGACGTTGACGATCAGGACGACGAGGGCGCTCCAGGCGTTTTCGAGCCCGCCGCCGCCGATCGCGACCCCGAGGTAGGCCGAGGCGGGGATCGTCGTCACCGAGATCGCGACCCCGACCCCGGCGCTGGCCCGGGTCTCGAAGGAGAGGATCGCCGCGATTCCCGCCGCGAGCGCGATCAGCACCGTCGAGTAATCGGTATGGGCGAGGTCGGTGAGGGGCGAGTTCTCGACCTCGAAGCCGTCGGGGAGAAGGCCGACCACCTTCAGCAGCCAGCTCAATACGGCCGCGGTGACGACGACCAGGCCGAGGCCGAGCTGGAGGGTGATGAAGGAGCGCAGGGCGAGGATGCGGCGGCCGCTGGCGAGGCCGACGCAGGTGGCGCAGATCGGCAGCAGGTCGGGGCTGACCGCCATCGCGCCGACGATCAGGATCGAGCTGCCGGTGATCACGCCGAGGGCGGCGATCACCGCGGCGACGTTGATCAGCGCCAGGTAGCGGGCCAGCGGCCGCGAGTTGGCGCTGGCCTGTCCGACCACCTCGACCCAGGTGAATCCCTCATCGCCGAGGCCACGGCCGGGGTGCCGCAGCGGCGCCACGACGTCGAGCTTGGTCAGCACGTAGTCGTCGACGCCGATCCCCATCGCGACGATCGCCTCGACCAGCTGGTCGGCGGCGGCCGGCTCGACGTCGGCGACGAAGACCTCGGCGCCACCGCCGCCCTCGGGCTGGCGCACCACCCTCCGCACCCCCGCCTGGTCGCCGAGCAGGGCGCCGAAGCGGTCGCCTTCGTGGTCGGGGATCGAGGCCCGCAGCTGCAGCACGGCGCCATTGTCCGGGCCGGCCCGGCGTCAACGCTGCAGTGCCTTCGCCCCCTGTAGGGGCTGAACGCCTTGCGGCGCGCTCAGGAAACGAGCTTGAGGACCTTGAAGGCTTTGACGCCTTTCGGCGTCTCGACCTCGACGGTGGCGCCGACCGGGGCGTCCATCAGCGCCCGGCCGATCGGCGACTCGGCCGAGAGCCGCCCTTCCGGCAGGCTCGCCTCGGTCGAGCCGACCAGGGTCCAGGTGTTGGTCTCGCCTTTCGACTCGTCGCGCACTTCGGCCGAGCGGCCGAAGCCGAAGACGTCGTTGGCGCTGGCGTCGACCTCGACCACGACCGCGTTCAGGAGCCGTTCCTGGAGCCGCTTGATCCGCGTCTCCATGTGGGCCTGGTCCTCTTTGGCCGTGTGGTACTCCGCGTTCTCCTTGAGGTCGCCCTCGTCGCGAGCGGCTTTGATCCGCCGCGCCATCTCGTGCCGTTTCGGCCCTTCGAGCTCGGCGAGCTCCGCTTTCAGTTCCTCGATGCCGGCGGCGGTGATCGGCTCGCCGGCCTGGTCTGGTCCGTTCATCCGG
>JAFDWC010000098.1 GCA_018268655.1 Actinomycetota bacterium | reverse complement strand
CCCCGCGACGCGCTGATCGTCATCACCGGGCTCTCCGGCTCGGGCAAGTCGAGCCTCGCCTTCGACACGATCTACGCCGAGGGGCAGCGTCGCTACGTCGAGTCGCTGAGCGCCTACGCGCGCCAGTTCCTCGGCCTGATGGAGAAGCCCGACGTTGACTCGATCGAGGGGCTCTCACCGGCGATCTCGATCGATCAGAAGACGACCTCGCGCAACCCGCGCTCGACTGTGGGGACCGTAACCGAGATTTATGACTACCTGCGGCTGCTGTGGGCGCGGATCGGGATCCCGCACTGCCCTCAGTGCGGCGAGGAGATCACCGGCCAGACCCAGGAGCAGATCGTCGACCGGCTGATGACGCTCGCCGATGGGACCAAATTCATGGTCGAGGCGCCGATCGTCCGCGGCCGCAAAGGCGAGTACGGCAAATTGCTCGAGCAGATGCGGCTCGAGGGCTACTCGCGGGTCAAGGTCAACGGTGAGCTGCGCCGGCTCGACGAGGAGATCGTCCTCGACAAGAAGTACAAACACGACATCGCGGTGGTGGTCGACCGCCTGGTCATGAAACCGGAGCTGCGGCGGCGGCTCTCGGAGTCGGTCGAGGCGGCCGCCGGCCTCGCGGCGGGCCTGATCGAAGTCGAGATCCTCGACGGTGAGGAGACCGCCGAGACGATGCTCTTCTCCGAGCAGTTCGCCTGCCTCAACTGCGGCACGTCGATCCCCGAGCTGGAGCCGCGGATCTTCTCCTTCAACTCTCCCCATGGCGCCTGCGACCGCTGCCATGGGCTCGGATTCCAGCGGGTGATCGACCCCGAGCTGGTCGTCCCCGATCCGACCCTGTCGTTGGCCGAGGGCGCCCTGCAGCCCTGGAACCGCGGCATCAGCTCCTACTGGAAGCGGCTTATCGGCGCCGTCGCCGAGGAGTACGGGGTCGACGCGGAGAAGCCCTGGTCGCAGCTGACCCAGAACGAGAAAGAGATCTTCCTCTACGGGACCGGCGACAAGCGCCACCAGGTCACCTACACCAACCGCTTCGGCCGGCGCCGTTCGTACAAGGTCCGCTTCGAGGGGATCGTCAACAACCTGCAGCGGCGCTACGAAGAGACCGACTCGGAGTCAAACCAGGAGCGGATCGAGGGCTACATGGCCGAGCAGCCGTGTCCCGCCTGCGAAGGCGCCAGGCTGCGGCCGGAGAGCCTCGCGGTCAAGGTCGGGGGCCTCTCGATCGCCGACTACAGCGCGCTCTCCGCCCGGGCCGCCGCGGCCTGGATCGGCGAGCTCGAGCTGACCGAGACCGAGCGAGCGATCGCGCGGCTGATCGTGCGCGAGATCACCGAGCGGCTGGCCTTTCTCGAGAACGTCGGCATCGGCTATCTCTCGCTGGCCCGCTCGGCGCGCTCGCTCTCCGGTGGCGAGGCGCAGCGGATCCGGCTGGCGACCCAGATCGGGTCGCACCTGGTCGGGGTGATGTACGTCCTCGACGAGCCCTCGATCGGCCTCCATCAGCGTGACAACGAGAAGCTGATCTCGACCCTCGACCGGCTCCGCGACCTCGGCAACACGGTGATCGTGGTCGAGCACGACGAGGGGACGATGAACGCGGCGGACCACCTCGTCGACCTCGGGCCCGGCGCCGGCGAGCACGGCGGCCACGTGATCGCCGCTGGCACCCCGAAGGAAGTGGCCGGGAACGCGGCCTCGCTGACCGGCCAGTACCTCTCCGGCAAGCGCAGGATCGAGCTGCCGGAGGAGCGGCGGCCACGGCACGGCGCCCTGGTCGTTCGCGGCGCCCGCGAACACAACCTCAAGGACGTCGACGTCTCCTTCCCGCTCGGGGTCCTCTGCTGCGTCACCGGCGTCTCCGGCTCCGGCAAGTCGACGCTCGTCAACGAGACGCTGCACCACGCGGTCGCCAATCGGCTGCACCAGGCGAAGCTGCGGCCGGGGGCCCACGACGGGATCGACGGCCTCAGCCAGATCGACAAGATCATCAACATCGACCAGTCGCCGATCGGCCGTACGCCGCGCTCCAACCCGGCCACCTACACCGGCGTCTTCGACCACATCCGCCAGCTCTTCACCCAGACCCAGGAGGCGCGGGCCCGCGGCTACAAGCCGGGGCGGTTCAGCTTCAACGTCAAGGGGGGGCGCTGCGAGGTCTGCAAGGGCGACGGCCAGATCAAGATCGAGATGCACTTCCTGCCCGACGTCTACGTGCCCTGCGAGCAGTGCCACGGCAAGCGCTACAACCGGGAGACGCTCGAGGTTCGCTTCAAGGGCAAGAACATCGCCGACGTGCTCGAGATGTCGGTCGAGGAGGCGGTCGAGTTCTTCGAGAACGTGCCGAAGATCGCCCGCCGCCTGCGGACCCTGCACGACGTCGGCCTCTCCTACATCAGGCTCGGGCAGCCGGCGACGACCCTCTCGGGCGGCGAGGCGCAGCGGATCAAGCTCGCCACCGAGCTCTCCAAGGTGGCGACCGGCGACACTCTCTACATCCTCGACGAGCCGACCACGGGCCTCCATTTCGCCGACGTCCAGCGGCTGCTCGAGGTGCTCGGCCGCCTCGTCGACGCCGGCAACACCGTGGTCGTGATCGAGCACAACCTCGACGTGATCAAGACCGCGGACTGGTTGATCGATCTCGGCCCGGAGGGGGGAGAAGAGGGTGGCGAGATCGTCGCCGTCGGCACGCCGGAGGAGGTCGCCGCCGTCCCGGGCTCCTACACCGGGCGCTTCCTGGCCGAGCTGGTGGAGCCGGCGAAACCGAAGCGAGGGGGCAGTCGCCGCCGCCGGGAAGCGGTGGCTGCGTAGTCCCTGAGAAGGGCTTGGGGGTAGGGGAGGCCGAGGGTCCGCGCCGGGCGCTCAGCGGTTGGTCACGAGGAGGGAGGCGCCGACCGCCCCTCCCAGGTCGCCGAGCGCCGCCACCCGCACCGCCGGCGGGCGGTCGTCGGCGAAGAGGTGCTTGCCCATCTCGTGGGTGAGCGGCTCCATGAAGCGCTCGCCGAAGCGGATTCCCATCCCGCCGCCGAGGATGATCGCTTCCGGGTCGATCAGGTTGACGGCGGAGGCGATCCCGGTCCCGAGCGCCTCGACCGCGCGGTCGAGCAGGTGGGCGGCGAGCTTGTCGCCGTGGTCGATTGCCCGCTCCCAGATCCCGCTGGTCAGGCGCGGTTTGCCGTGCTTCTCCATCAGCTTGAAGAGATCGGTCCCGTGGCCGTGCTGATGCCGGTGGTGCGCCTCGCGTTCCATCGCCATCCGGCCGGCGTAGGCCTCCATGCAGCCGCGGCGGCCGCAGGTGCACCTGGCGTCGCCGCGGTGGACGACCATGTGGCCGATCTCGCCGGCGGCGCCGCGGCCGAGCCACGGCTTGCCAGCGAGGACGAGGCCGCCGCCGACGCCGGTGCCCCAGAAGACCCCGATCAGGGTCTCGAACTCGCGCCCGGCGCCGAGGTGGAACTCAGCTTCGGTCGCGACCTGGACGTCGTTGCCGACCCTGACCTTGGTCCCGAGCGCCTGCTCGAGGGTCTCGGCGACCGCGAAGCTGCCCTCCCAGCCGGGCAGGTTGCGGGCCGAGGAGACGACGCCGGTCTTCTCATTCGCGTCGCCGGGCGAGCCGACCCCGACCCCACCGAGCGCCGCGGTCTCGACCCCGGCCTGTTTCGCCGCCTCGGTGAGCGCGGCGGCCATCGCCTCGACGATCTGCGGCGGGCCGCCCTCGGTCGGCGTCGGGTGCCGCGCTTCGCCCTTGACCTCGCCCTTGGCGTCGACGATCGCGGCCTGGATCTTGGTGCCGCCAAGGTCGATGCCGCCGTGGAGGTCTGGCATGGGCGGAATTGTAGGTTGGAGGCGGGACGCCGCGGGATCAGGGCAGGCGGGGAAGGGTCCTCGGGGTCCGTTCCCAAAACGCTCCGCCTTTCGGCTCCGCTGGAGTGTTTTGGGAACGGACCCCGACGCCCTCCAACGAAACCCGAATTGCCACACCCCCTCGGCTTCGAAGCTGACAAGGGACGAAACGCCTGCGTGCCCGGCCGAGCGGCGGGCGCGCTCGGGTCCTGTTGTCCCCGCTATGCGGGGACAACGTCACGGAAGTCAGCTGACCAGCGCCCGTCCTTTGTCAGCTCTAGAGAGAGCCGACCAGCTCCCGTCCCTCGTCAGCTAAGAGAGAGATGGGGTGGCCCGAACCCTGGGGCGCACGCGCTTCGTGAGGGAGGGATGGGGTGCCCCTTCCGAAAGCACTCAAACGGAGCCGAAGGCGGAGCGTTTTCGGAAGGAGCACGCCGTCGCTCCCACTCGCAAAACCCTGATCCCTAGGACCAAGTCCGCCGGCAATCCGGTCAACCCGGATACCGTCCCCGCCATGTCCCAATCCCAACGCGGATGGCGCACCTGGTGGATCAAGCGCCGCTGGTACGAGCGCAACCACCGGCCCTCGTACCGGTTCCGGCTCAACCGCCACGCCGCTCGCGGGGGATTCTTCATTCGCCACCCCGTCGAGGGCGAGGTCCTCGACGCCTTCGACCAGGGGCGGCTGCGGATCGGCGAAGGGACGCTGCTCGAGCCCGGGTGCTGGATCACGATGGCGCCCGAGGCCGAGATCGAGATCGGCGCCGGCTGCTTCCTCAACCGCAACACGATGATCGCCGCCCAGGGCCGGGTGACGATCGGTGACCACGTGATGTTCGCCAACGGCTGCTTCGTCGGCGACGCCGAGCACCGCTTCGACGACCCCGAGCTGCCGGTCACCTGGCAGGGCTTCACCAGCAAGGGCCCGGTGACGATCGGCGACAACGTCTGGTTCGGGGTCAACTGCGTCGTCACCAGCGGAGTCAGCGTCGGCGAGCGCTGCGTGGTCGGCGCCAACTCGGTGATTACGAGGGACTTGCCGGCTCGCCACATCTGCGCCGGTGCCCCGGCCAGACCGCTGCGCGAGATCCAGTATCAGCAGAGCGTATAATTCCGCGCATACCGGCCGTGACCCTCAAGGGCATGGACCTATGGACCTCGAACTCGTCACCCGCGAAACCAGCAATGACGCTGCCGTGACCGTGCTGCGCGCCAAGGCCCAGCTGCGCGCCGCGCTCGAGCGCCCCCGCCGCGAGGCCGTCTCGATCGGCCTCGTGCCGACGATGGGATACCTGCACGATGGGCACGCTTCGCTGCTGCGGGCGGCCCGCGCCGAGTGCGACCTGGTGGTGATGAGCCTCTTCGTCAACCCGACCCAGTTCGGCCCCGGCGAGGACCTCGACCGCTACCCGCGCGACGAGGAGCGCGACCTCCGCCTCGCCGCCGAGGCCGGCGTCGACTTCGTCTACGCGCCGCCGGTCGAGGAGGTCTACCCGGAGGGGTTCGCCACCACGGTCGAGGTCCGCGGGCCGCTGACCGAGGTCCTCGACGGCGACCCCGCCCGCCGCGGCGCCGCCCATTTCCGCGGCGTCGCCACGGTGGTCGCCAAGCTCCTCAACAGCGTCGGCCCCGACGTCGCCTACTTCGGCCAGAAGGACGCTCAGCAGGCCGCGGTCATCCGCCGCATGGTCGCCGACCTCGACATCCCGGTCCGGATCGAGGTCCTGCCGATCGTCCGCGAGCCCGACGGCCTGGCGATGAGCTCGCGCAACGCCTACCTCGAGCCGGCAGATCGCGAGCGCGGGGTCGCCCTCTCGCGCGCCCTCGCCGCCGTCCGCGACGCCGCCCTCGCCGGCGCCCCGCTGGCCACCGCGCTGGCCGCCGGCCGCGCCGAGCTCGCCGCTGCCGCGATCGAACCCGAGTACCTCGAGGCGTGCGACGCCGAGACGCTGGAGCAGCGGAGCGAGCTCGGCGAGCGCCCGGTTCTCGTCGCCGTCGCCGCCCGGGTCGGCGCCGCCCGCCTCATCGACAACGTCCTGATCGACCCCGCAAACCGATAGCGACTGGAGACCGCCCCGTGCAGAGACAGATGTTGAAGTCGAAGATCCACCGCGCGACGGTGACCGCTTGCGACGTCGATTACATCGGCAGCATCACCATCGACACCGAGTTGATGGCGGCCGCCGACCTGCTCACCAACGAGCAGGTCCACGTCTGGGACATCGACAACGGCCAGCGCTTCGTCACCTACGTGATCGACGGCGAGCCCGGCTCCGGCGCGATGCAGGTGAACGGCGCCGCCGCCCACCTGACCGAGCCAGGCCACAAGATCATCGTCGCCTCCTTCGGCGCCTACGACGAGGCCGATCTCCAGCGTTACGAACCAATAGTCGTCCACGTCGACGAGGACAACCGCGCCCTCGCCGTCAACAACCGACCGGAGGTGCTCGTCTCATGAGCTCTGGAGCCCGTTCCCACACCGTTCCCGCCGCGGACCGCGTGGCGATGAGCCTGCCGCGGCTGCAGGAGATGAAAGAAAAGGGCGAACCGATCGTGATGGTCACCGCCTACGACTTCCCGTCCGCCAGCGTCGCCGAGGCCGCCGGCGTCGACCTCGTCCTGGTCGGCGACTCCGCCGCCAACGTCGTTCTCGGCTACGACCGCACCGACCTGGTCTCGATGGAGGAGATGATCGTCCTCGGCAAAGCCGTCCGTCGCGGCCTGAAGACGCCGCTGATGATCGGCGACATGCCGATGGGCAGCTACGAGGCGAGCAACGAGCTGGCGATCCAGAGCGCCCAGAGGCTGGTCAAGGAGACCGGATGCCAGGTGGTCAAGCTGGAGGCCGGCGGGGTCTCGGTCGAGCGGGCGCGGGCGATCATCCGCGCCGGCATCCCGGTGATGGGCCACCTCGGGCTGACGCCGCAGACCGCGGTCGCGCTCGGCGGCTACAAGGCCCAGGGCAAGTCGGCGAAGGCGGCGATCAAGCTCTGCGAGGACGCGCTGGCGCTGCAGTCGGTCGGCTGCTTCGCGATCGTCTTCGAGGCGGTGCCGGCCGAGATCGCGGCGGCGATCTCGGCCCGGCTCGAGATCCCGACGATCGGGATCGGCGCCGGCCCGGCGACCTCCGGCCAGGTGCTCGTCTTCCACGACCTGCTCGGGATCACCACCGGCCACATGGCGAAGTTCGTCAAGCGCTACGCCGAGATTCACGAGGAGATGGTCGCCGCCCTCGGTCGCTACGGCGAGGAGGTCCGCGGGGGCAGCTTCCCGGGCCCCGAGCACGGCTATGCGGTCGACTCGGAGGAGCTGGCCGAGTTCCGTCGCTACCTCGACCAGGAGAGCCTGGTCGCCAACAGCGACTGGGACTGGGAGCCGCTGGTCTGAGCTGACGCCGTCTGGCGCCCGCCCGTCGCCGGGGAGGATGGCCGACGATCCGATCGAAACCTGGTCGAGCTATCCGGGCCGGGTTAGAGTGCTCGCCTATTGAGCTGTCGAGCCGGAGCGTGATCAATTGTCCGCGGCCAAGAAGCGCGACGTCCACCGCACGATCGGCTCGGTGGTCGCCCATCCCCTGCGCAGCCGCTGCCTGACCCGCCTCTCCGAGATCACCGCGAGCCCGGCCGAGCTGGCGATCGAGTTCCGCAAGCCGCTCAGCGACGTCAGCTATCACGTCGCGACGCTGCTCAAGGCCGGTGCGATCGAGCTGGTCGGCGAACGGCCGGTGCGGGGCTCGATCCAGCACTTCTACCGGGCGATCCCAGCGCCCTGCCTCGACACCCGTGAAAACGCCGAGCTGTCGCTCGAGGGCCGGCTCGAGCTCGCCCGCCTGACCACCCAGCTGGCCACCGCCGACGCCACCATCGCACTCGAGGCGAGGACGCTCAACCGGCGCCCTGAGGCCCACGTGGTGCGGATCCCGATGGTCGTCGACGACGACGGCTGGGGCGAACTGGCCGAGCTCTACGACGAGATGGTCGAGCGGATCTCGGCCGTGCGCGCAGCCAGCGAGGAGCGCCGCGGCGACGACGGCGATGGGGGCATCCCGATCACCGCCTTCGTCACCTTCTTCGAGCGGCCGGCCGGCTAGCCGCGGTTCTCGGTCGGCCGCCGACTCGTCCGCTGCGGCTCGATCCCCGCCACCTTCAAGGCCGAGCGCGAGAAGAGCCGGAACCGCAGGGTCGACTCGACGCCGTCGCGGTCGCGGCAGCGCGGGCAGGTGGAGCTGGCGCCGGCCACCGTCTCGTTGAAACGGGACCCGCAGCGCTCGCAGTAGAACATCTCCTCAACCTCTCCGCCCGCCCGGCGTGCCCGGTGGCCCTGATGGCCGGGAGAGCTTTGATCCTCACAAGATTAGGGGACTGCTACCCGATGGCGGACGTCCTCTTCGTCTCGAGCTGGACGACCCGGGCCAAGCCGGCTAGTCGATCGGCTCGGCCAGCTCGACGATGATGCCCTCGGGGCCGCGGAGGTAGCAGAGCCGGTAGCTGTCCCCGTAGCGCACCAGCTCGCCGACCAGCTCGGCGCCGTGGGCGCGGAGGCGGGTGAGGACGTCCTCGACGTCGTCGACCGCGAAGGTCAGGTGGCGGAGGCCCAGCGCGTTGGCCGGGGCCTGCGCGTCGTCGACCGCGGCCGGGGGCGAGTGGAACTTCACCAGCTCGAGCCGCCCGTGGCCGTCCGGGGTCTGCAGCATCACGATCTCCGAGCGGACGCCGTCGAGCCCGACGATGCGGTCCACGCGGTCCCCCTCGACCGACCCTCCGCCCTGCCGCTCCAGCCCGAGCTCGAGGAAGAACTCGGTGGCGGCGGAGAGGTTCTCGACCACGACACCGACGTGGTCCATCCGGAGGATCGGCATCGGCCCCGATGGTAGGGGCTCGCGGCCAGAAGATAAAACGCGAATTTAGCTTTGCGACTGGAAGCTGCGCTAGCCTCGCGAATCGATGGAAGGCGGTGGATGAGCGATTTCTCTGCTGCGCCCTGGGGAGACCGCAAGCCGCCACCATGGGGCGACCACGAGCCGCCGCCGAAGCGCAAGCGCTACTGGTGGCGCTTCACGCTCGCATCGCTGATCATCGTCGCCGTCAGCGCCGGGACGACGGCGGCGGCGATCCTCCTCTACCTCGGCGACATCGCCCACGCGCTCTCCCACAACGGCGTCTACGCCAGCAAGCTCGACCGTTACCTCGCCAAGGTACCGGCCGGCGCGCCGCAGAACATCCTCCTGATCGGGTCCGATCGTCGAGAAAACCTCGGCGAAGAACGGGGCCGCTCGGACACCACGATCATCGCCCACCTCGACCCCGAAAAGGAAACGATCTCGCTGCTCTCGATCCCCCGCGACCTCAAGGTCGAAATCCCCGGCTACGGGATCAACAAGTTCAACGCCGCCTACACCTTCGGCGGGCCGAAGCTGACCCTGCAGATGGTCAAGCGACTGACCGGCGTTCCGATCAGCCACTTCGTCAACATCGAATTCCTCGGCTTCCAGCGGGGGGTCAACGCGCTCGGCTGCGTCTACGTCCAGGTCGACCGCCGTTACTACCACTCCAACGTCGGGGTGCCGCCGGAAGAACAGTATTCGGAAATCAACATCCAACCCGGTTACCAGAAGCTCTGCGGGAAGGAAGCGCTCGAGTACGTGCGCTACCGCCACACCGACACCGACATCGTTCGCTCAGCTCGTCAGCAGGAGTTCCTCAGCGCCGCCCGCCAGCAGGTGTCGCTCGAAGAACTGGTCCTCGGCCAGAACAACCTGATCGAAATCTTCACCCAGTACACCCGCTCCGACATCCACACCACCAGGGAACTGGTCGAAGTCCTCGACCTGCTCGTCTCGTTGCGCGGGGCCGCGGTGCGGGAGGTCCACTTCCCGGCGGTGCTCGGGCCGAGCTACGTCTACTCGAGCGAGCCGAAGATCCACGAAGCGGTGAAGGAACTGCTCGCCGGCGAAGCCAAGAGCAGCGAAGGGGCGGCGAAATCGTCGTCCGGGTCCGGGTCGCACCACGGGAAGGCGGGGGGGACGGCGAAGTCGGGCCAGGAGAAGCCGAAACCGAAGCAACCGCAGCCGCCGCAGGAACCCCCGTCGGAAGGCGGCGGTCTGGTGCCGGCGCCGGAAGCGGGCCAGCTCCAGGCCGAAGTGGTCCGCCGCAAGACCCGGCGCTTCCCGATCTACTACCTGAGCAAGCTCGCGCCGGGGTCGGCGTTCGACGAAACGGAAACCTACGAAAAGGTCCAGAACCCCTACGTCTACAACCTGCGCGGGACCGACGGCAAGCGGCACCAGGCCTACACGATGGTGGTCCAATGGGAACGGCCCGAAGGAATCAGCTACTTCGGGTTGCAGGGGATAGACGGCTGGTCGAACCCGCCGCTGCTCGAACACCCGAGCCTGACCAAGACGATCGGCGGCCGCGAATACGAGATCTTCACCACCGGCGGCAAGATCACCTACGTCGCCTGGCACGAAGGCGAAAACACCTACTGGATCTACAACAGCCTCGAGCAGGCACTGAGCAACGAACAGATGATGGGGCTGGCGCGCTCGGCGAGGCGGATGGCGCCCGCGCCCGTGTCCGCTCGGCACCGAGGCGCGTCCGGCCGTGCTCGGCGCCATCGATAGACCGCAATTGACGGCGCTTGCTCCAACGATTAGCTTCGCGGCGTGACCGAACCTCCCCGTAATCCCGGGGCCGACAAACCCGAGACCACCGGCGAGCAGGCCCGCGCCGCCGAGGCCGGCCTGCTCGGCTGGTTCGACCGCGACATCACCGCTCCGATGCGCGACTTCCGCGACCCCGACCAGGAGTGGCGGCGGCTCTTCTCCGAGCTCTACGGCACCTTCTTCCTGGTCATCGTC
>JAFDWC010000097.1 GCA_018268655.1 Actinomycetota bacterium | reverse complement strand
GGGCGGCCGCGGCCGCCCCCTCGGAGTCCTCGAGCCCGACCAGCGACGAGTCGGCGGCTTCGGTCAGGCGCTTGCCGACCATCAGGGTCGCCAGGCCCTCGGCGTCGACCTCCTCGCGGGGGACGGTGGTGACGAGCTTGCCGCGGCGCATGACGCTAATCGAGTCGCAGACCTCGATCACCTCGCGCAGCTTGTGGCTGGTGAAGACGACGGAGCAGCCCTCGCCGGCGAGCCGGCGCATCGTCGTGAACAGCTGCGCGATGTCGGCCGGGGCGAGGACCGAGGTCGGCTCGTCGAGGATCAGCACCGTGCGACCGCGCCAGAGCGCGGCCAGGATCTCGATTCGCTGGCGCTCGGTCGGGGTCAGGGAACCGACCCGGGCCCGCGGCTCGACCTCGATCCCGTAGCGCTCGCCGAGCTCGGCCACGCCGGCCTCGACCTCGCGCATCTTCAGCACCGGCCCTCCCGGCTGGCCGAGGACGACGTTCTGGGCGACCGTGCAGTCGTCGACCAGCATGAATTGCTGGTGGACCATGTTGATTCCGAGCGCGATCGCGTCCTCGGTGCTGCCGAGGCGGCGGCGCTCGCCGCCGACCCAGATCTCGCCTGCGTCGGGCGCGTAGAGGCCCGAGGCGATCGCCATCAGGGTGCTCTTGCCGGCCCCGTTCTCGCCGACCAGGCCGCGGATCTCACCGGGGCGGACGGCGAAGTCGACGGCGTCGTTCGCCTGCACCGCGCCGAAGCGCTTGCTGACTCCGCGCAGGTCCAGGGCGAGCGGCGCGCTCGGCGCGCGCCCGCCCTGGGCCTCGGGGGCCTGAGCCGGCATCCCCCGATCTCCTCTCCGGATCGGTGCCGTTGCCGCTCAGCCTTCGAACGGCTTGATCTTGAACTTGCCGGCGATCGCTTCGGCGGCGATCTTTTCGATTTCGGCGGCGGTCGACTTCGCCACGTTGGTCACCGGCGCCAGCGAGAACGCTTCGTCTTCGAACCCGTAGGTGTAGACGGTCGGTTCGAGTTCGCCGTTGACGTACTTTTTCGCCATTTCGAACATCGTGCCTTCGTAGTCGACGAGGGTCGAGGTGAGGATCACGCTTTCGCCGAGGTTGGACTCGTCGATGCCGTAGCCGATCACTTTCAGCCCTTTGTCCTTGGCCGCACTGAATACACCCGGGTCCGCTCCGGTGGCAACGGTGAAGACGGTGTCGACACCCTGGCTCGCCTGGACCGAGGTGACCGCCTGGGCTTTGCCCGGTTCGGTGTTGGAGCCGGAGTACGAGTTGGTCGTCGTCGCCTTCGGGTTGGCCGCCTTGACCCCCTGGACGAAGCCGTCGTAGATCCCTTCGATCGGCGGGATTTCGATGCTGCTGATCTGGCCGACCTTGTTCGCTTCGGTCGCCTTACCGGCGACGACCCCGGCGAGGAAGCCGACCTCTTCCCATTTGTAGGTGGCCGAGGAGAGGTTGGGCGAGCCTTCGGCGTTGCCGTTGATGACGACGAAATCGGTCTTCGGGAATTTCGGCGCCACCGCTTCGGCCGCCTGCTGCATCTCGGCTCCGTCGATGATCAGCAGCCCGGTGCCACGCGAGGCGTAGCCTTCGAAAGTCTGCTGCTCGTTGGCGGGGGTGAGGCCGCCCTGCACGGTGACTTCGTTGCCGAGTTCGGATTCGATCTGCTTGGCGGCGTTGACCGCGGTCTGACCGAAGCTCGAGTTTTCCGGATTGGTGAGGACGATCGCGATCTTGGCTTCGGCGTTTTCGCCGCCGCCGCCGGCTTCACCACCGCCGCCGCTCGCTTCTTCTTTTTCCGCCGAGGTGCTTTCGCCGCCGGCAGCAGTCGTGCTCGAGCTTGAGCTGCTGCCGCAGCCCGCCACCACCAAGGCCAGGGCGCAGACGAGCAGCGCGGCCAACAGACCAAACCTGGAACTCACCATTCGTAACCCCATTCCCATTCGCCGTTTGCGAAATCGACGCTCGGCCGCGGCCCAACGGGCCGTCTCTGCGGGCGACTTGCGCGATAGGCTACACCTACTCGGAGCAAGGTGTCAAATAAAAAGGAGGACCGATGGACGAGGCAGCCGAAACTGCGGCCGGCACTGCCGTTCTCGAGATCTCACCCTTCGATCGTCACTGCGGGCTGCGGCTGCTGGAGGCGGGCGAGGAGCGGGTTCTGGCCGAGGTTCCGGTGCGGCCGCACCTGCTGCAGCCGACCGGCGTCGTCCACGGCGGCGTCTACGCGACGATCGGCGAGGCGATCGCCTCGCTCGGCAGCAACCACGCCGCCCACCCCCGCGGCGCGGTGGCGCTGGGGATGACCAACTCGACCAGCTTCGTGCGCCCGATCGGCGCCGGGACGATCCACGCCGAGGCGACCCGCCTGCACCTCGGCTCCACCTCCGCCGTCTGGGACGTGCGGATGAGCGACGACGCCGGCCGCCTCTGCGCGGTCAGCCGCGTCACCCTGGCGCTGCGCCAGGTCTGAGCGCAGGCGGCGCGAGCCGGACCGCCGGGACATATAGTGCCGGCCCATGGTCGCGCTGGACCCAACCATTCGATGAGGGAGGCGCGGAACGGGGGCAGCGGCCCCGGCCTGCAGCCGCAGGATCTGGTGATCACGATGCTGGGGACCTACCTGCGCCCCCGCAGTCGCCGCCTCTGGTCGGGCGGGGTGGTCGAGCTGCTCGGCGAGTTCGGGTTCTCCCCCGGCGCCGCCCGGATCGCCCTCGTCCGGCTCGTCAACCGGGAGCTGCTGGAGCGCACGATGAGCGGCCGGCTCGCCTTCTACACCCTGACCGGCCGCAGCCACAAGCTGCTGCACGAGGGCGACAGGCGGATCTTCTCGCTCGGCGAGCGGCCGAGCGCGGCCGACCACTGGACCGTCGTCTGGCACGCGATCCCGGAGGACCAGCGACTGAAGCGGGATCGCCTCGCGCGCCGGCTGCGCTTCCTCGGCTTCGGGGCGCTGCAGGACGGGACCTGGGTCTCCCCCCACGAGCGCGAAGCGGAGGCGGTCGAGCTGATCGAGGACCTCGGCGTGCAGGCCTACTGCGGGGTGCTGATCGGCAGCCCGGCGGAGGCCCTCGACTTTCGTACCTTCGTCTCGCGGATGTGGCCGCTCGACGAGCTCTCCGGCCGGTACCGGGCCTACCTGGACGAGTTCAAGCCCTACGCGCGCAGGCGCTCGCTCGGCGACGAAGCGGCGTTCCAGGTGCGGACCCGCGCCGTCCACGCCTTCCGCCAGTTCCCGGCGCTGGACCCGCAGCTTCCCGACGACTACATGTCGGCTCCGCAGTTCCGGGCCGAGGCGATCGAGGTCTTCACCGACCTCTACGAGCGGCTGGCCAAGCCCGCCAGCCGCCATTTCGACGCCGCGACCGAGGGGCCCGTCAAAGCCGCGAAGAAGCGCCGCACCGCCTACGCGGCGTCCTGAGCGGTCGCGGGCGGCGGCCCGTCCTCGAGCTGGCGCAGGCGGTAACGCTGGATCTTCCCGGTCGCCGTCTTCGGCAGGGTGTCCAGGAACTCGACCTGGCGCGGGTACTTGTAGGGGGCGATCGTCGCCTTCACGTGCGCCTGCAGCTCGCCTGCCAGCGCCGGACCGGGGTCCGCATCCTCGGCGGCGACCACGAACGCCTTGACGACCGCCCCGCGCTCGGGGTCGGGCGAGGCGACGACCGCGCACTCGACGACCGCGGGATGGGTCAGCAGCGCCGCCTCGACCTCCGGCGCCGAGATGTTGTAGCCCGAGGAGACGATCATGTCGTCGGCCCGCGCCTGGAACCAGAAGTACCCGTCCTCGTCGACCAGGTAGGCATCCCCGGTCAGGTTCCAGCCGTCGACGACGTACTCGGCCTGGCGCTCGTCCGCGAGGTACCGGCACCCGGTCGGGCCGCGGACGGCGAGCCGCCCGACCTCCCCCGCCACGAGCGTCTCCATCGCCTCGCCGACCACCCGCGCCTCGTAGCCGGGGACCGGCAACCCGGTCGAGCCCGGCTTCACCCGATCGGCCGAGGCCGAGATGAAGATGTGCAGCATCTCGGTCGAGCCGATGCCGTCGAGGATCCTGATCCCGGTCTGCTCGAACCAGGCTTCCGAGGTAGCGGCCGGCAGCGTCTCGCCGGCCGCGACGCAGGTCCGCAGGGTCTTCAGGCCGGCGAGGCCCGGCTCACGAAGCAGCGCCCGGTAGGCGGTGGGCGCGGTGAAGAGCGTGGTGATGCCGCGCCTGCCGATCGCCTCGAGCAGGGCCTCCGGCGAGGGCCGTTCGATCGGCACGGTCGAGGCGCCGAACCGCATCGGGAACAGGACCAGCCCGCCGAGCCCGAAGGTGAACGCCAGCGGCGGCGTCCCGGTGAAGACGTCGTCGCTGGTCGGGGCGAGGATGTGGCGGGCGTAGGTGTCGCAGACGGCGAGGATGTCGCGGTGGAAGTGGACGCAGCCCTTCGGCTGGCCGGTGGTGCCGGAGGTGAAGGCGATCAGCGCGACGTCGTCGCTCATCGTCTCGACCGGGTCGAAGTCGGCCGCCTTGCCCCCCAGTCGCTGCTCGAGCTCGCCGCCCGGGCCGAAGCTCATCACCTGCTCCAGGACCGGCTGTCGGCCCCGCGCCTCCTCGAGCTCCTCGGTGAGGCGGGCGTCGGTCAGCGCGTGGCTCACCTGGGCCCGCTCGATCACCTTCTCGAGCTCGCCGGCCCGCAGCAGCGGCATCGTCGCGACCACCACCCCACCCGCCTTGAGGATCGCGAACCAGCAGGCGATCAGCTCCGGGGTGTTGGCCGCGCGCAGCAGCACCCGGTTTCCCGGGGCCAGGCCCATGTCCTCGACGAGGACCCGGGCGATCCGGTTCGAGCGCTCGGCCAGGTCGGCGTATGACCAGACGCCGTCGTCCAGGTGCACGCACGGGCGCTCTCCGAGCTCGGAGAGCGCCTCGTCGAGCAGGGCGGTACCGGCGTTGAGGCGCTCGGGATAGCTCAGGCCAGCGAGGTCGAAGCGGAACCTCGGCTGCATCTCCGGCGCTGGCAGACGATCGCGCGCGAACGTGTCGAGATGCGCCGTAACCCCGGTCGTCATGAAAACAACCTACTAATCACTCAGGTTAACCGTCAAATATTGATTTGCCGCTCTGTTGAGCTTTGCGCCCAAGATGCGATCGCAGGCACCAGCGTAAAAAAACACAGTGGTCGGCTGTAGTGTTCGATGTACCCCGGGCCGACCGAGGGTGCGGAAGCGCGACGTCATCGCCGTCGGCCCAGTCGGGAGCTGCTCGTCTACGCCGCGCTCGCGGCGGTGGCCGGGTCCCACCGCACCCAGAGCGATTGGTAGCCGCGCAGCCAGAAGTGCTGCAGGCGCTCGGGGGGCCGGTCGGGGACGAGCCGCAGGTTCGGGCAGCGCTCGAGCATCAGCTCGATCGCGATCCCCTGCTCGAGCCGGGCGATCTGGGCGCCGGGGCAGTAATGGGTGCCTTTGCCGAAGCCCAGGTGCTTGTCGACGTCGGCGCGGTGGATGTCGAACTTCTCCGGGTCGTGGAAGCGACAGGGATCGTGGTTCGCCGAGGCGTAGCAGAGGAGCACGTGCGCCCCCTCCGGGATCGTCACCCCACCCATCTCGACCTCCGCCTTGGTGGTGCGGAAGAGCCCGTGCACGGGTGCCTCGTAGCGCAGCGACTCCTCGACCAGGGCGGGGATGTTCTCGGGGTCCGACCGCACCTCGCGCATCAGCTCCGGATCGCCCAGCAGCTCGGTCAGCTCCTCGAGCATCAGCAGGGTTCCGGTCGCGTGCCCCGCGGTCATGATGTTGATCGGGACGTTGACGATCTCCTCCAGCCCCAGGTTCAGCTCGGGGTCGTCGTGGAGCTCGCGGATGAGGTGGCTGAGCAGGTCCTCGCGGGGTTCGCGCTCGCGTTCCCGGAAGGCATCGAGGACGTAGTTCTGGAAGGCCACGAACTGCTCCGCCGCCGCCACCAGCTCCTCGGTGCTGAGCGAGTCCGAGAACAGCGAGACCCAGTCGTCGCCCCACTGTTTGAGCTGCTCGACGTCCTCCTGCGGGAAGCCGAGGACGTCGACCACGACCAGCGCCGGGAAGGGCCAGGCGAGCCGCTCACCGATGTCGACCATGCCCTCGTCGACGAAGCCGTCGATCAGCCCGTTGGCGATTTCCCGGACCCGGGCCTCCATCGCCCGCGTCTGGCTGCGCGAGAACGCCTTGCTGACCGCCCGCTTCAACGGCGTGTGCTCCGGCGGGTCGTTGTTGCCGAGGAAGTAGCGCCACGGGTAGCCGCGGTCGAGCACCGCCTGGACCTCCGGCGGCCAGGGCTTGGCCGGGTCGAACACGCTGCCGTTGGTGAAGCGCTGCGTGTCCTTCATTGCCGCCTCGATGTCGTCGCTGCGGGTGACGAACCAGACGTCGTACTTCTCGCTGTAGAAGACCGGCTGGTGCTCGCGCGCCTCGGCCCAGAACTCGTACCGGACCTCGGCCTGGCCTGGGTCCATCGGGTCGAAGCGAATCCCGATGTCCTCGAACTGCTCGGTCGTCATCTCTGGCTCTCTCCTCTATCCATGGTGCTCTGTTCGGGACAATCTCTCAGCGGCCCGCGCTAGGCATCGCTTCGCTCCGGGATCAGTGCCGCCGGCTCGGTTTCGCCTTCCGGGTCGGCGGCCGGAGCGGGACCGCCGTCGGGCTGGAAGGCACCGACGCTGGCGAGCACGCGGCGCCTGCTCGAGGGCACGAGCAGGACGGCGATCCCGACCGCGATCCAGCCGAGCGTGATCAGCGGCAGGTAGTTGAACGGGGATTCCGGGGTCGGGAAGAACTGGGCGCTGATCGGCAGCAGCAGGACCAGCGAGCCGAGCACGGGCACCACCACGTGCTTCCACGGCTTGAACTCGCTGCGGTACCGCCTGAAGTAGAAGCGGCCGACGGTCAGGTTGGCGGCGATGAAGACCAGGATCAGCAGCAGGCTCGCCGGCGTCGAGATGTAGGCGTAGGCGGTAAGTCCGTCTTCGCCGAGCAGGCCGAGCGGGATCATGATCAGCAGGCAGGCGACGCCGAAACCGAGCAGGGCGCGGACCGGGGTCCCGAAACGGGCGTGGGCGACGCCGAGGCCCCTGGGCAGCACCCCGTCGCGACCGAGGGCGAACCCGATCCGGGCGAAGGTGTTGGCGACCGCCAGGGTGGCGCCGAACAGCGCGTTGACCAGGATCAGGTCCGGGATCCACGAGGCCGAGGTCACGTACCGCGACATCAGGGTGTCGAACGCCGCCGGGTCGGAGGCGAGTTTGTCGACGTTTTCGGTGCCATAGCCGATCACCACCCCGTAGCTGCCGACCACGTACAGCAGGCCGACGATCAGGGTGCAGCCGAGGACCGCGATCGGGACCGATCGCCGCGGCGCCTCCGCCTCCTCGGCCATCGAAGCGGAGATCTCGAAGCCGACGAAGGAGAGGACGCCGAAGACCATCGCCAGGCGGATCCCGTCGATCCCGGAGGGCGCGCCGGAGAAGGTGAACGGCTTCAGGGAGAAGCCGTTGGCCCCGCCCTTGAGGAAGATCGCGCCGATCACGACCGCGATCGCGAGTGCCTCGATCGCGAGCATGACCACGCTGACCCGCTCGGAGATCTTGATCCCCCGGACCGAGATCGCGATCACCAGGACCGCCACGGCGAGCGCCAGCACGTACCAGGAGACCTGGACGTGGAGATGGCTTTCGAGCAGCTGGGAGAGGAAGGCGCCGGTGATCGCGGCGCCGCCGACGGCGGTGCCGAGGTAGGCGCCGAAGGTCGCCCAGCCGGTCAGAAAGCCGCCGGCCCGCCCGCTCGCTTCCTCGAGGAACCCGTAGAAGGACCCGGCCGAGCTCAGCTTCTGGCTGTACTGGGCGACGGTGCTGGCGGTCAGCAGGATCCCGACCAGCGCCAGCAGGAAGACGAGCGGGACCGAGGCCCCGGCGTTTCCGGCCATCACCGGCGTGTTGAAGAACAGCGAGATCGCCGGCCCCATCAGGACCGCCGAGATCACGACCAGGCCGACCAGGCTGAGGCTCCCTTTGCGAAGCCCGTTCCCACTTCCGTTCACAGCACACCCTCCTCCACTGCTCTCACCCTCATTTCCCAAGGCCCAAAGATCAAGAAGCGACCAGCCCGCCGTCGACCGCGAGCGCCGCGCCGGTCACGAACGAGGCGTCGTCGGAGGCGAGGAACAGCGCCGCGTCGGCGATCTCCTCCGGCTCCGCCAGGCGGCCGTGCAGGGGGTGGATGCGGCCGTACTCCTCGAGCAGGCGCTCGCGCTCCCCGTCCGCCAGGACCGATTCGATCATCGGTGTGCGAATCGCGCCGGGGCAGATCGCGTTGATCCGCACCTCGGGCGCGTAGTCGAGCGCCATCCCCTTGGTCAGCTGCACGACGCCGGCCTTGGCGGGCCCGTAGGCGGACTCCTGCGGCCAGCCGATGAAGGCCAGCGCCGAGGCGACGTTGACGATGCAGCCGCGGGCCCGCCGCAGCGGCTCGATGCAGTGCTTGCTGACCAGGAAGGTGCCGGTGAGGTTGGTCCGCAGGGTCTCCTCCCACTCGGCCAGGCCGGTCTCCCCCGCCACGGCCTGCGGGCCGGCGATGCCGGCGTTGTTGACGACGATGTCGATCCGGTCGCGGCTCTCGAGAACCGCCGCCACCGCCCGCTCCACCGCGGGCTCCTCGCGGACGTCGACCGCCAGCGCCTGGCCGCCGGCGGCGAGCCCGGCGCTGAGCCGCTGGGCCGCATCGAGCGCGACGTCCCAGCACGAGGCCCAGGCGCCTTCCTCGGCGAAGCGGCGCGCGATCGCGGCCCCGAGGCCGCCGCCGGCGCCGGTGACGACGGCGGTGCGTCCGGCCAGGCGAGCGGCGCTCATCGCGCCGTCACCCCGCCGTCGACCGCGAGCGCGGTGCCGGTGACGAAGCGCGCCTCCTCCGAGGCGAGAAAGGCGATCGCCGCGGCGATCTCTGACGGCTCGGCGGCGCGACCGATCGGCTGGGTCGCGGCGACCTCGGCCCGGGTCGCCTCCGGGTCGTCGCTGTCCTCGATCCACTGCTCGACCAACGGGGTCATGGTGAAGCCCGGGCAGACGCAGTTGACCCGGACCCCGTGCGGGGCCGCGTCGAGCGCCGCGGCCCTGACGAAGGCGACGATCGCGCCCTTGCTGGCGCAGTAGGCGGACTGCCCGGGCCACCCGACCAGCCCGGCGTCCGAGGAGGTGAGGACGACGCTGCCGCTGCCCGCCTCGACCATCCGCCGCAGGGCAGAGCGAGCGCAGGCGTAGGCGCCGACGAGGTTGACCGAGAGGATCCGCTCGAGGGCGGCGTCGTCGGTGTCCCAGACCGTGGCGTCAAGGGTTACGCCGGCGTTGCAGACCATCACGTCGAGCGAGCCGAGGCGGGAGGCGACCGCCGAGACGACCGCCTCGACCGCGGCCCCGTCGCTGACGTCCAGCTCGACCGCCTCGGTCCCGTCCAGGGCCGCGGCCGCTGCTTCCGCGGCGGCGAGGTCGCGGTCGGCGATGACCACGGTCGCGCCCTCGGCCGCGAGGCGCGCGGCAGTCGCCGCGCCGATGCCCGAGCCGCCGCCGGTGACGATCGCCACCTGGCCGGCGAACCGGCGCAGGCCGTTGCCGCGTGAGCTGAGTTGGGGGCTCATCAGACCATCTCCTCCGGAATCCATATTACGAGATTACAACGTGTACTGTCAATCTCTGTTGCCAGATTTCTTCTCATATCTCGACAGATCCCCGTTCTAAAGCCAATATATTCTCATTGCGATCTTCGCTAAAGCAACGTATACTTGCCGCATCAGGGAGATGACCTCGAAGCCCTCGCCAACCCCAGAGCTCGATTCCAGCGCCGCCGCGCGGATGGACGCGGAGGACTCGCTGGCGCCGTTCGCGGCGCGGTTCCAGGTCACGGACTCGAGCCTGATCTACCTCGACGGGAACTCGCTGGGCCGGGCGCCGCTGAGCACCGCGGAGCGCCTGCAGCGCCTCGTCTCCTACGAATGGGGCGAGCGCCTGATCCGCTCCTGGGACGAAGGCTGGCTCGAGGCCGGGCAGCGAGCCGGCGACTCGATCGGCGCGGCGGCGATCGGAGCCGCCCCCGGGCAGACCCTGGTCGCCGACTCGACCACCGTCTGCCTCTACAAGCTCGCCCACGCCGCCCTCGACGCGCGCCCGGGACGCGACGAGATAGTCACCGACGTCCACAACTTCCCCACCGACCGCTACGTGGTCGAAGGGATCGCCGAGCAGCGGGGCGCGACCATCCGCTGGATCGAGGCCGATCCGATCCAGGGGCCGCAGCCGCACGAGGTCGCCGCGGCGCTCGGTGAGAGGACGGCGCTCGTCACCCTCTCCCACGTCGGCTACTACTCGGCGGCGATCGCCGAGATGGCAGAGATCAACCGGCTCGCCCACGCGGCCGGGGCGCTGACGCTCTGGGACCTCAGCCACAGCGCCGGCGCGGTGCCCGTCCAGCTCGACGAGATCGCCGCCGACCTCGCCGTCGGCTGCACCTACAAGTACCTCAACGGCGGGCCCGGCGCGCCCGCCTACCTCTACGTCGCGCGCGAGCACCAGGAGACCCTGCGGCAGCCGATCTGGGGCTGGCTCGGACAGCGGGACCCGTTCGCGATGGGGCCCCGCAACGAGGCCGCGGACGGGATCGCCTCGTTCATCTCCGGGACGCCGCCGATCCTCGGCATCCACAGCGTCGAGGAGGG
>JAFDWC010000096.1 GCA_018268655.1 Actinomycetota bacterium | reverse complement strand
AAGGCGGAAAGGGAAGGCGAAGAAGTCGAATACGTGATCCCGCCCTACACGCTGCAGATCGAAACCCCGATCGCGGTCACCAAGGAAGCGCCGGAGCCGGCGGCCGAAGAATTCCTCAAGTTCCTCTGGTCGAACGAAGGTCAGGAACTGTGGGCGGAAAACGGCTACCGGCCGGTCAACCCGAAGCTGGTCGACGCGAAGCAGTTCCCGGCACCTGAAAAAGCCCTGTTCAAGATCGCCAAGTTCGGCGGCTGGAGCCAGGTCAACAAGGAGTTCTTCGACGAAGAAACCGGCTCGGTCGCGAAGATCGAGGAAGAACTCGGAGTCTCGACCTCCGGCTGAGCGATGGAGGCCGGAACCGTACAAGCACCGAGCGCCCCGCGCGCACCCCGGGTGGGCATTCGCCTGCCCGGGGTCAGCGCCGGCCTCGGCCGGGGCATCGTCGTCCTCTACCTGAGCCTGCTGGTGCTGCTGCCGCTGGCGGCGCTGGCGGCGAAATCGGTCAGCCTCGGCCTCGGCCACTTCTGGGCCCAGGTGACGACGCCGGCGGCCATCAACGCGCTCGAGCTGACCCTGGTCGCCTCGCTGATCGTGGTCATCGTCAACGGCTTCTTCGGCACCGTCCTCGCCTGGATCCTGGTCCGCGACGAATTCCCCGGCAAGTCGATCGTCAACGCCGTCATCGACCTCCCGTTCGCGCTGCCGACGATCGTCGCCAGCCTGATCCTGATCGAGCTCTGGGGCAAGCACAGCCCGCTCGGGATCGACATCTCGCTCAGCCGCACCGCGGTCGTCGTCGCCCTGATGTTCGTCACCCTCCCGTTCGTAGTCCGCGCCGTGCAGCCGCTGCTGATGGAGATGGACCGCGAGATGGAGGAGGCGGCCGCGTCGCTCGGCGCCGGCGGCTTCACGATCTTCCGCCGCGTCATCTTCCCCAACCTCCTCCCCGGCCTCGCCGCCGGCGTCGCCCTCGCCTTCGCCCGCGCGCTCGGCGAGTTCGGCTCGGTCCTGCTCTTCGCCGGCGGCCTCGCCGACACCCAGGTCTCCTCGATCTACATCAAGCAGCTGATCGAACAGGGCAACGAAAGCGGCGCCGCCGCGGTCTCGATGGTCCTGCTCGCGGCTTCCCTGCTGGTGCTGCTGCTGGTCGGCCTGATCCAGCGCTGGGGCAGCCGCCACGAACGCTCGGGCGGCGCCGGCCTGACGGTGATGCCGATGAGCGGGATCGAGCCTCAGCCCGAGCGCGAGGAGGACGAGCGTGAATAGCACCGCGAGCCGCTGGAGCCTGCGCGTCCTCGGCCTCGGCTACGTCTTCCTCCTGCTGCTGCTGCCGCTGGGGCTGATCTTCTACAAGACCTTCGAAGCGGGGATCGCGCCGCCGCTGGAAGCAATCACCTCGCCCGACGGCCTGCAGGCGCTGAAGCTGACCCTGATCACGGTCGCGATCGCGGTCCCGCTCAACACCGTCTTCGGCGTCCTCTGCGCGCTGCTGCTGGTCCGCCACCGCTGGAAGGGCAACTTCCTGATCGACGCCGTGATCAACCTCCCCTTCGCGATCTCTCCCGTCGTGATCGGACTCTCGCTGTTCCTCCTCTACGGCAAGAACGGCTGGCTCGAACCGGGCCTGGCCGAAGCCGGGGTCAAGATCCTCTTCTCGACCCCGGGCATCATCCTCGCCTGCATCTTCGTCTCGCTGCCGTTCGTGGTGCGGGAGACGGTGCCGGTACTGCAGGAGATCGGAACCGAGCAGGAGCAGGCGGCGGAGACGCTCGGCGCCAACGCCTGGCAGACCTTCTGGCGGATCACCCTGCCGGCGATCCGCTGGGGCGTCGCCTACGGCGTCGTCCTCACCACCGCCCGCGTGCTCGGCGAGTTCGGCGCCGTCTCGGTCGTCTCCGGGAACATCTCCGGCGAAACCCAGACGCTGCCGCTGTTCGTCTCCAAGCAGTACGAGAACTTCAACCTTCCCGGCGCCTTCGGCGCCTCCGTCCTGCTGGCGCTGCTGGCGCTGGCGACGCTCCTGGCAATGAACTTCCTGAAACGAAAGGAGGACGCCTGATGGGAATCTCAGTCGAGGGAGCCAAGAAGAGCTTCGGTGACTTTCAGGCGCTGAACGATGTCTCGATCGAGGTCCCGGACGGGTCGCTGACCGCCCTGCTCGGGCCCAGCGGCTCCGGCAAGTCGACGCTGCTGCGGGCGATCGCCGGGCTCGAGGCGCTCGACGGCGGCCGCGTCCTGATCGACGGCGAGGACGTCTCGAAGAAGCCGACCCAGAAGCGCGAAGTCGGCTTCGTCTTCCAGCACTACGCCGCCTTCAAGCACATGACGGTCTACGAGAACGTCGCCTTCGGGCTGAAGATCCGCAAGCAGAAGAGGGACGTGATCGCGGCCCGGGTCCACGAGCTGCTCGAGCTGGTGCAGCTGCACGGGCTCGCCGACCGCTACCCGTCGCAGCTCTCCGGCGGCCAGCGGCAGCGGATGGCGCTGGCGCGGGCGCTGGCGGTCGAGCCGCAGGTGCTGCTGCTGGACGAGCCGTTCGGGGCGCTCGACGCCAAGGTCCGCAAGGACCTGCGGACCTGGCTCCGCAACCTCCACGACGAGATGAACGTGACGACGATCTTCGTCACCCACGACCAGGAGGAGGCGATGGACGTCGCCGGCCAGCTGGTGGTGATGAACCAGGGCCGCGTCGAGCAGTCGGGGTCGGCCGACGAGCTCTACGAGAACCCGGCCAACGAGTTCGTGATGAGCTTCGTCGGCGAGGTCAACCGGCTCGGCGACGCCTTCGTCCGGCCGCACGACATGGAGGTCGTGCTCGACGCCGACGAGCGGACCGAGGAGGGGCTGGTGCAGCGGATCGTCGCCCTCGGCTTCGAGATCCGGGTCGAGTTCGTGCTCGGCGACGGGACCGAGGTCTGGGCGCAGCTGACCCGCGCCGAGCTACAGCGGCTGGAGCTGCGCGAGGGCCAGATCGCCTACCTGCGCCCGGTCCAGGCGAAAAGCTTCAACGGTGCGTCGGCGCCCGACTCCACCGGGGCCTCGACTCCCCGGCGGCCCACGGGCGGCGACGGCGCGGAGGTATCCGCAGCCGCTTGAAGGGGCGACGGGACGGGGCGCACTTTTTGCCGGGTGGCGCCCCGTCCCACTCCGCCGTCCCATTGTCGCCCCGCGGCTCGGCTCCGCGCCACTCCTCGGCGCCACTCGCCGGCGGCCTCGTGGTATATTCTTGACTTAGTTACTCTAGAAACTCTAGAAAGGAGCAGAAGATGACGAAACGCGCCCGCACCACCTTCGTCTCGCGCGGCCGGCTGACGGGGCTCGTCCGCGACGAAGCTCCCGCCGGGATCGGCCAGAACCGCACCACGCGCAAGGCCAACCGCGACAACGGCCAGGAGGCGGCCGACGAGGCGCTCTTCTACCGCGCCCGCCTCGTGCTCGGGGACTCCCTCCCCCGCCCCGAGCGCTGAACCAACGGGCAGCGTTCGGCCGACCGTTCGCCGCTTGTAACCCACAGGGTGACAAGCGGCGAACGCGGTCGGCCGCGGGGCGCCTTTCTCTCGCATTTCGAGAGCAAGGCGCCCCGAGCCCTCACTTCGTCGGCGACGCTGCGGCCGTCGGCGGGGCTTCTTCGGGCTGGGGGTAGGCCTGGACCGCGAGGTTCCAGCTCTTCAGCGTGAACGCCACGTTGGCGGCGCCGGCGTACTGGATCGCCACCGTGTGGCCGCCCTTGCCGAGCACGGTCGTCTGCACGATCGTGTGGACGAGCGGGGCGGCGCCTTTCGCCGGGCTCAGGGTCGCCGGGGCGAAGTTCACCTTGCCGGTCGACTGGCCGTCGACGAGGATCTGCACCGGGCAGGCCTGGTCGGCCGTCGCTTCTTTCGAGCTCGTCGTGCAGGTGGCCGTCCCGGAGAACGAGATCACCACGTTGCTGACCGTGGCCTTGGTCGCGAACGAGGTGAACGCGGTCGGGATGTAGCCCGCCGTGGTCGCGCTGACCGGCCCGAACTGGGCGGTCCCGGCGGCGATCGCCCCGACCGGCGACAGCGGCGCCGTCGCCTTCGCGACGTAGAGGTTCGACGCCGCCTTCTTCCTCAGATAGAGCGTCGAGGCCTTCTTGTTGCTGACGTACGTCTTCGCCGCCTTCTGGTTCGAGAGGAACAGCCTCGAGGCTTTCTGGCTGGTCAGGAACGACTGGGCTACCGCCGGAACGACCGCCACCGAGACGGCGACGACGGCCGCCAGAACGACGACGGTCGCCGCCCGGGGGGTCGAGATTCTCTTCTTCAGCAATTGGTCCTCCATGTTCGCGGCCTGCCGGGATGGCCTTTCTTGAGTTAGTAGGTCAGTAATCTAGAGAAAGTGATACCTTAACTCGACCTAGTTGGTCAACAAAGTCGAGGCTGTTCCGAAAATCCCACGACTCCACCCGGCAGGAAAGGAAGCACCGCTAATGAGAATCAAGACCCTCGCCATCGCGACGGTGGCCCTGCTGGGTCTCCTCGTTCCGGCGTCGGCCGGCGCCCAGACCCTGATCGGGTCCGGCTCGGTTGCCGCGCAGCCCGTGCTGCAGGCGCTCTTCGCCACCTACACGAAGCAGGTCAACCACAGGATCCACTTCGCCTACACCCCCGACGGCGGCAACGCCGGCGTCAAAGACGTCCAGAACGGGGTCAGCCAGTTCGCCGGACAGGCGCGCACGCCGCTCCCCTCCGACGCCGGAACGACCTACGTCAAGCTCTACCTGGACGGGCTCTGCCTCGACGTCAACCGGGCCAACAGCCTCAGCAACATCTCGATCCAGCAGACCCATGACATCTACCGCGGCCTGCTGACCAACTGGAGCCAGGTCCCCGGCTCGAACCTGACCACGACGATCGACCCGGTCGGCCGCGACACCAACGGAGGCACGTACAACTTCTTCCTCCAGGCCGTCCTCAACAACGAAGCACCGGCGTCCAACGTCAACGCCCTCACCGCCGACGGCCTCGTCGTCAACGCGGTCGCCCAGGACCCGAACGCGATCGGCTACGCCGGCCTCGCCTGGCAGGGCAACCGCAAGCTGAAGGCGCTCAGGGTCAACGGGGTCGCCTGCCAGCCGAGCAAGATCAGCGTCGAACCGCTCAAGTACCCGCTCTCCCGCTACATCTTCATCGTCCTGCCGACGGCCAACCCGTCGCCGGCGGTGCAGAAGTTCGTCGACTGGGCGCGGACCAGCCCGCTCGCGGCCGAAGCGATCAGCAAGGCCGGCGGCGTCCCGGCCTTCAACAAGAAGAAGTAGGGGTTGGAAGACCAGTACTCACCGGAGTACGGGCCCTCCTGGCCCGACCGGCGCGTCGAGCGGCTGCTCGGCGCGCTGGTCGTCTTCGTCGTCGGCCTGCTGCTGGCGCTGATCGCGGTCGTCATCGTCCGCGCCTGGCCCTCGTTCGCCCACAACGGTCCGGCCTGGTTCGGCCCCGGCGGCTCGGTCGAAGACCAGCTCAACGCGATCTCGCTCTCGGCCGCGACCGGCTCCCATTACATCTACACCTTCCACGCCTGGCCGCTGATCTGGTCGACGATCCTGATCACCGGCGGGGCGGTCCTGCTCGCCCTCTTCGCCGCCCTCTTCGTCTCCGTCTTCATCGTCGAGTTCGCGCCGGGATGGCTGGCCAACGTCCTGCAGCCGGTGGTCCGCTTCCTCGCCAGCGTGCCGTCGGTGATCTACGGGCTGATCGGCGTCGTCGTCCTCGTCCCCTTCATCGGCAACCACCTGGTCAGCGAGGAACAGAAGGCCTCGGTCGCCGGGGTGATCTCGCTGACCGGTTACAGCCTGCTGGCCGCGGTCACGGTGCTGACGGTGATGATCGCGCCGCTGATGGTCTCGATCTTCAGCGACGGCCTGCGCGCGGTCAAACCGGGCTGGCTCGAGGGCTCGCTGGCGCTCGGGGTGAACCGCTGGCGGACGGTCTGGAAGATCGGCGTCCGCAGCGCCCGGCCGGCGATCGTCGCCGGGACCGTGCTGGCGCTGGCGCGGGCGATCGGCGAGGCGGTGATGCTGGCGATGATCTCCGGCTCGGTCGCCTTCGCGCCAAACCCGGCCGACGGGCTGATCTTCATCTACGAGCCGTCGCGGCCGCTGGCGCCGACGATCGTCAAGAACATCGACCAGCTCAGCTCGCCGCCGTTCAACGCGACCCTGTTCTCGATCGCCGCGGTGCTGCTGTTCGCGGCGGCGACGGCCTCGCTGGCCGGCCACCTCGCCCGGCGGGCGATGCGGAAGTACGGAGCGGCCTGATGGAGGCCTCGATCTCGACCGCGGTCGCCGCCGGCCACAGCGGCGCCGCCGCTCCGCCGCCGCCGGGCAAGCACGGCGCCGCGGTCGAGGGCAGCGCCACCTGGCGCCTGGGCGACCGGATCGGGCTGGCGATCTGCTGGGGCCTGGGGCTGCTGTTCTGCGCGATCGCCGTCGCCGTCGCCCTCTACCTGTTCGTCCAGGGGATCACCTACCTGAAGCCGGCGATGCTGACCACGCCCGCCGCCTCGGGCTTCAGCCAGAGCGAATCGGGCGGCTTCTCCGACGCCCTGATCGGAACCCTGATGGTGGCGACGCTGGGGATCGTGCTGGCGCTGCCGGTCGGGATCGCGATCGCCGTCTGGCTGGTCGAGTACGGCCGCCCCGCGGCGCTGGCGCGGGTCGCCGAGTCGACGATCGAAGCGATCGCCGGCATCCCCTCGATCGTCCTCGCCCTGTTCGGGACGGTGATCTTCTCCTCCTCGGCGCTCGCCTTCCTCAGCCGCTCGAACGAAGGCGTCGTCTTCGGCAAATCGTTCTTCGCCGCCGGCGCGATGCTCTCGCTGGTGGCTCTGCCGCTGATCGTCGCCAGCGTCCGCGAGGGGCTGAACTCGATCCCGCGCCACGTCCGCGAGGCCTCCTACGCGGTCGGCAAGACGAAGGCGGCGACGACGCGGCGGATCCTGCTGCCGGCCTGCCGGCCGCAGGTCGCGACCGGGGCGGTGCTCGGGCTCGGCCGGATCATCGGCGACACCGCGATCATCGTCGTCCTGCTCGGGGCGACCCAGAACTTCGGCCCGGTCGAAGGGGCGCCGTTCCCGCTCGACTACCTGCGCGGGGTCGGCACCACCCTCACCAACTTCGTCTATGAGGCCTCGCCGACCGGCAACCTCAATCAGCCGCAGAAAGCCTACGCGGCGGCCTTCGTGCTGCTGATCATGATCCTGATCCTGAACGCGATCGTCGACCTGATCCATCGCCGCTCCAGAAAGGTGGGTACGTGGAGCTCCTGAGAACGCCGCCGCCGATTCGGCGGCTGCCGCTTCCAGACCCGGAGCCGGCGACCGAGGTGATGGCGCCGGCCGGCGCCGGCTTCAGCGCCGCCCGCCGCTCGATCGGCGCCCCGCAGTTCTCGATCCGGCGGATGGAGGTCGACGGCGTCTCGATCTCCTACGGGGGCAAGCGGGCGGTGAGGGACGTGTCGCTGCCGATCCGCCAGGGCGAGGTGCTGGCGCTGATCGGGCCCTCGGGCTGCGGCAAGACGACCCTGCTGCGCTCGCTCAACCGGCTCACCGAGCTGACCGCGACGGCGCGGCTGGAGGGCAGCATCAGGCTCGACGACGTCGACGTCACCCTGATCGAGCCGACCCTGCTGCGGCGGCGGGTGACGATGGTCTTCCAGCAGCCGAACCCGTTCCCGATGAGCGTCTTCGACAACGTCGCCTACGTGCTGCGCGAGCAGGGGTCGCGGCGGGCGCGGCGCAGGACGCTGGAGCCGGCGGTCCACAGCGCCCTGCAGCGGGCCGGCCTCTTCGACGAGGTCAAGGACAACCTCAGGCACCCCGCGCTGAAGCTCTCCGGCGGCCAGCAGCAGCGGCTCTGCATCGCCCGCGCCCTCGCCGCCGAGCCCGAGGTGCTGCTGCTCGACGAGCCCTGCTCTGCGCTCGACCCGCAGTCGACCCAGGTGATCGAGGACCTGATCGTGAAGCTGCGCGACGACGTCGCTGTCGTGATCGTCACCCACAACCTGCAGCAGGCCTACCGGATCGCCGACCACGTCGCCTTCATGTACCTCGGCGACCTGGTCGAGTACGGCGGCGCCACCGCCCTCTTCGGCTCGCCGCGCGAGCAACGGACCCGGGAGTACGTCAGCGGTGCCTTCGGCTAGCCGCCAGCCGCCCGCCAGCTACCGGCGGCCCCTCGCGCGCGCGGCCGCGCTCGCCGCCTGCCTGGCCCTGATCGCAGCCGGCGCCGCCGGCTGCGAGACGACCCAGGAACAGGCGGCGAAGCAGCAGGCCCGGGCGGCGCACATCCTCAAGGCGAGGGCCGAGCACAGGCGGCATGCGGAGCACGGGCGGGAGCGGCGGAAGTGACCGCCTACGAGCCGTGCGAGGAGTGCGGGGCGCCGCTCGACGCCCAGCAGCGCTACTGCGTCGAATGCGGAGCCCGCCGCGGCAACGGCGCCAACCCCGCCTCGCGCTACTTCGCGGCGATGAGCAAACGGGCCCGGCGGCCCCCCGCCGGCCCGCCGCAGCGGCCGCCGGCGAGCCGCGCCGCCGCGGTCGGCTTCTTCGCGCTGCTGCCGATCGCGGTCGCGCTCGGGCTCGTCGTCGGTCGCAGCGGCTCCGACAGCGGCAGCGAAGCGGCGCTGCTGCGGGCACTGAGGAGCAGCGAAGCGCAGGCGACCGCGAGCGCCGGGACCACCGCCGAACAGCCCACGGCGACCGCCAAGACGAAGCCGAAATCCAAACAGGCGAAGAAGGGCCCGAAGAAATCCAAGGCCGCGAAGAAGAGCGAAAGCGAAGGCGGCAAGACGCTGGAGAAGACGAAGAACGGCACCGTCCACCAGGTCGCCGGCTACAAGCCGACCAAGAAGAAGGAAGAAGAAGACACCAAGCTGGTCGAAGAAAACCCCGAACAGACCGGCCAGAACTACATCAGGGCCCAGCAGCACCTGCCAGACGTCATCGTCGTCGGCGGCGGAGGGGGCGGCGGCGGCGAAACCTCGAAGCCGGGGGCCGAACCGTGAAGCCCGCCGCATCCGAGCCGAAGCCCGAGCAGAGCGCCGAGCTGATCGCCCAGCGCGACCGCCTGCTCGAGAAGTTCACGGTGATGCAGGCCGACCTCGGCGGCGCCTTCTACGAGATGGCTATCCGCGACTACCTGCGGATCGACGTGCTCACCCGCCGGGCCGCGGAGCTGCAGCGGGTCGACGCCGAGCTGCTGGCGGTCGAGCGGCTGCTCGAGCTGGAGCGCGAGGACGCCGCCGGGCTCTGCCCCAGCTGCGGCGCCCCGTTCGCCGCCGGCGTCCGCTTCTGCGCCCAGTGCGGCAACCCGCTGGTCCCGGTCGAGGTGCCTGGCGCGCAGCCGGGGGTGGCGCCGTGACCGGCTGGATCGGGACCCGGGTGCGGGCCGCGATCGCCGCCGCCGCCTCGCTGACCGGGAAGCGGTTCGGGCTCCTGGTCGCCTCCTCGGTGGTCGCGACCTCGGCGATCATCGCCGCCGGCATGACCGCCGGCGGCGGCAACGACCTCGGGCCGCTGGCGGCGCTGGTCGGCCGCAGCCTCGCTGCCGAGCGGCTGGCGCAGGCGCCGGCTCCCGCGTCCGCGGCGCCTGCGCCAGAACCGGAACCGGCGGCGGCGACTCCAGAACCGACCCCCGAACCGGTGGCGAGGGAACCGGCCCCGAGCGAACCGGAACCGGCGCCGGTCGAAGCGGCGCCCGAACCGCTGCCGGAAGAACGCGCGCCCGCGCGCGAACCCGAACCCGAAGAAGCGGCACCCCCGGCCGCCGAACCGAAGCCCGAAGCCGGGCGGATCAAGCACGTCTTCGTGATCTCGCTGGCCAGCCCCGGCTACGAAGCCGCCTTCGGCCCCACCGCCTCGCAGATGCCCTACCTGGCGGGGACGCTGCGGCCGCAGGGCGACCTGCTCACCAACTTCAGGCTGCTCGGCGACGGCTGGCTCGCCAACTCCTTCGCCACGATCGCCGGCCAGAAGCCGAGCGCCGATTCGGCGGCCGGCTGCCCCGAATACGAAAAATGCCTGTTTTCGGTCGAAACGATGTCCTACGTCGACCAGCTCGCGGCAGCTCGCTTCAGCTGGCGCGCCTACCTCGAAGGGATGGCCGACGCCAGCGGCCAGCCGGCCAACTGCGTCCACCCCGAACCCGGGGCGACCGCGGTCCCGGTGCCCGGCGGCTACTCCCCGGTCTTCAACCCGTTCGTCTACTTCCACACCCTGCTCGACCTCGGCGAATGCGCAGCCAACGACGTCCCGCTCACCGAGCTCGAAAAGGACCTGCGAAAGGCGCGGACGACGCCGACCTTCAGCTACGTCTCGCCCGACCTCTGCAACGCCGGCGTCATCCCCGGCCAGTGCGCAGTGGGGGCGCCGGAAGGAGCCGCGGCAGCCGATGCCTGGCTCTCGACCTGGGTCCCGAAGATCCTCACCTCCCCCGCCTACGAGGCGGGCGGCCTGCTGGTCATCACCTTCGGCTCGGTCGATCCGGTCCCCAACCCCGATCCGACCCTGCCGCCGACCTCGCCGACCAGTCTCAGGACCGGCACCCTCCTCCTCTCCCCCTTCGTCACCCCCGGCTCGACCGACGCCGGCCGCTACGACCCCTACTCGCTGCTGGCGACCGACGAGGACCTGTTCGGGCTCCAGCGGCTCGAAGCCGCGTCCGCCAAGAAGGTCAGGTCGCTGGCCCCACAGCTCCTGGGCGCCGGTGAAAACGCCGGCGACTGAGCTGTGGTTGTCCTTTGTCCGGGATCGCCGGA
>JAFDWC010000095.1 GCA_018268655.1 Actinomycetota bacterium | reverse complement strand
GCCCCGCTACCCCTGCACCTCCGCCCCCAGCACCATCAGCGTCTTCGTCCCCGTCACCCTGCCGCTGCGGCGCAGTTGGTCGATCACCCGGGTCAGGTCGGCGAGGTCGCGGACGCGGAGGTGGACGAGGGCGTCGGGGTCGCCGGCGATCGTGTAGACGGCGTCGACCTCCTCGAGGCCGGCGGCGACGCCGGCGATGTCGGCGACCTTGGTGCTGCCGGCGAAGCGCAGCTCGGTGAAGGCCTCGATCGGGCGGCCGAGCTTCGCGTAGTCGATCCGCGCCGTGTAGCCCTCGATCACCCCGGTCTCCTCGAGCCGAGCGACCCGCCGTTTCACCGCCGGCGCCGAGAGGCTGACGGCGGCCGCGATCTCGGCCAGCGAGCGGCGACCGTCACGGACCAGGAGGTCGATGATTTCGAGATCGGTGCCGTCGACGGCGATTTCAGCATTCATTTCGAAGAATCTTAAGTCAGATTGGCAATTTAAAGAGGTTTCTAATGAATTTATCGGCAGAGTCGGCGTAGAGGTGGCCATTCCCGCACGAAATGCGTACTTTCCGTGCGTGGCAACGACGACCAAGGCACCCACAGATCCCTCCCCGGCGCTCGACCTCGAGCTGCTCGAGCTCGTCCAGCGGCGGGTCCTCTGGCTCGCCACCAGCATCGTCCACCACGCCAACAAGGTCCGGGCGACGCCCTCGGGGGTAAAGGTGGGCGGCCACCAGGCCTCCTCGGCCTCGATGGTCAGCATCATGACCGCGCTCTACTTCCACCACCTCGAGGCGGCCGACCGGGTCTCGGTCAAGCCGCACGCGGCGCCGGTCGCGCAGGCGATCAGCCACCTGCTCGGCCGGCTCGATCGCGACCGCCTGACCGAGCTGCGCGCCTTCGGCGGACTGCAGAGCTACCCGAGCCGGACCAAGGACCCCTACCCGGTGGACTTCTCCACCGGCTCGGTCGGGATCGGCGCCACCGCGACGCTCTGGAGCGCCCTCGCGAACCGCTACGCGCACGATCACTTCGGGGTGCCGCGCGCCGGCCGCGCGATCGCCCTGCTCGGCGACGCAGAGCTCGACGAGGGGGCGATCTGGGAGGCCCTGGTCGACCCGATGGTGCCCTCCCTCGGCGAGGCGATGTGGGTGGTCGACCTCAACCGGCAGTCGCTCGACCGGATCGTCCCCGACATCGCCGCCGGCCGCATCCGGCAGATGTTCGAGGCCGCCGGCTGGCAGACGATCGTCGTCAAGTACGGGCGCCTGCTGCGGGAGCTGTTCGAGCGCAAGGGCGGCGCCGCGCTGCGGCGGCGGATCGACGAGATGCCGAACGAGGAGTACCAGCGGATGCTGCGCGCCGACGTCGCCGGGCTGCGCGAGCGCCTGCCCGGGAGCGGCCGCGGCCGCCGCGAGGTCGAGCGGCTGATCGCCGAGCTCGACGACGAGACCCTGCGGCGCGCGGTCCGCGACCTCGGCGGCCACGACCTCGCCGACCTGCTCGAGGCCTTCCGCCGCTGCGACGAGGACGAGCGCCCCTCGGTCGTCTTCGCGTACACGATCAAGGCCTGGGGCCTGGCGACCGCTGGGCACCCTGCCAACCACTCGGCGCTGCTCTCCATCGCCGAGTGGGAGGCGCTCGCCGCCGAGCTCGGCGCCGACCCCGCCGATCCCTGGGCACCGTTCCCGGCCGGCTCGCCCGAGGCCGACCTCTGCGCCGCCGCGGCGGCCCGGCTGCACCGCCCGCAGCCATCCCGCCAGCCGTCGCCGCCGGTGCCGGCCGACGTCGGCCGCAACCACCGCGGCGCCGCCTCGACCCAGCAGGCGCTCGGGCGCTTCTTTCCGGACCTGGCGCGGACCGCGCCCGAGGTCGCCGCCCGCGTCGTCACCGTCAGCCCGGACGTCGGCACCTCGACCAACCTCGGCGGCTGGATCAACCACGCCGGGATCTGGAACCCGCACGAGCGCACCGACTGGTTCGCCGACGACACCAACACCCTCGTCCACTGGCGCGAGAACCCGGCCGGGCAGCACGTCGAGCTCGGGATCGCCGAGGTCAACCTGGTCGGGATGCTGGGCGAGCTGGGCTCGACCTGGTCGCGCGATGGCCAGCCGCTGCTGCCGATCGGCACCCTCTACGACCCCTTCCTCAACCGGGCGCTGGAGCCCTGGTCGTTCGGCATCTACGCCGGCGGCCAGTCGATCCTCGTCGGCACCCCGTCCGGCGTCTCGCTTGCTCCCGAGGGCGGGGCCCACCAGTCGATCACGACGCCATCGATCGGGATCGGGCAGCCCGGCTGCGTCGCCTGGGAGCCGGCCTTCGGCCAGGACCTCGAGTGGGCCCTGCTCGACGCCCTCGGCCGGCTCGGCCGCCCCGACGGCGAGTCGGCTTACTTCCGGCTCTCGACGCGGCCGCTCGACCAGGGGCTGGCCCGGCTGCCCGAGGACGAGGCGGGACGCGAGCGCCGCCGCCGCGAATGCCTCGCCGGCGGCTACCTCCTGCACCGCGCCGACGGCAGCCCCCGGGTGACGATCGTCGCCGTCGGCGTCACCGTCCCCGAGGGCGCCGCCGCCAGCGAGGAGCTGGCTCGGGAAGGGATCGCCACCGACCTCGTCTGCCTCACCTCGGCCGACCTCGTCTACCGCGCGCTGCGCGCCCGCCAGGGCCTCGCCGGCGGTGACGACGCGGTCCTCGACGCCCTCTTCCCGGCTGACCGGCCGGCGCCGATCGTCACCGTCCACGACGGCCATCCCCACGCGCTTGCGTTCCTCGGCGGGATCCGCGGCGATCGCGTGGCCGGGCTCGGGGTCGATGCCTTCGGCCAGTCGGGGGATGTCGGCGACCTCTACCGCCACTTCGGAATCGACACCGAGACGATCGTCGGCGCGGCGCTCGACCTCGTCTCCTGAAGGAGGAACCCAGTGAGCCAAGCGACCGCGACCAAGATCACGATGCCGCGACTCTCCGACTCGATGGAGGAAGGGACGATCCTCGCCTGGCTGGTCGAGGCCGGGCAGGCGGTGAGCGAGGGCCAGGACCTGCTCGAGGTCGAGACCGACAAGGCCAACATGACGGTCGAGGCCGAGGGCTCGGGCGTGCTCGAGATCCTCGCGGCGGAGGGTGCGACGCTCGCCGTCGGCGAGCCGATCGCGCGGCTCCTCGACGGCGGGTCGGTGGCGGCACCTGCTGATGCTCCCGACGAGGTTGCTGCGCCCGAGCCGGACTCGCCGGCCTCCGAAGCCGCGGCGCCGGTGCCCGCGCCCGACGAAGGTCAGGGCGCGATGGCGCCGAGCAACGGCCGGGCCGCCACCCCGACCCAGAGCGCCTCGTCCGCGAACGGGCGCGGTGCCACTCCCCTCGCTCGCCGCATCGCCGCCGCCCACGGTGTCTCGGTCGAGGCGATCGGCGGCGGCACCGGGATCGGCGGCCGCGTCGTCAAGGCCGACGTCCTCGCCGCCGCGGGGATCGCGGAAACGCCGGCCGCCACCGCCGTCGCCGAGCCGTCCGCGGACCCCTCGCCGACCGCGGCCGCGAGCGCCGCTCTCGGGGCCGAGACCGCGAAGGGCGGCTCCTCGGTCCTCGAGCCCTCGCGCCTGCAGGCGGTGATCGCCCGCCGGATGGCCGAGGCGAAGGCGACGGTTCCCCACTTCCAGGTCGAGACCGAGGTGCGGATGGACGCCGCGATCGAGCTGCGCGAGCGCCTGAAGGAGGTTGCCGGCGAGGCCCCGGCGCCGTCCTTCAACGACCTCATCGTCCGCGCCGCCGCCCTGGCTCTGCGCGAGCACCCGAAAGCCAACGGCTCCTACCGCGACGCCAGGTTCGAGCTGCACGAGCGGGTCAACGTCGGGATCGCCGTCGCCGCTGAGGGGGGCCTCGTCGTGCCGACCATCTTCGACGCCGACCGCAGGTCACTGGGGGAGATCGGCCGCGACGCCCGCCGCCTCGCCGAGCGCGTGCGAGCCGGCACCGTCACCCCGCCCGAGCTCGCCGGCGGCACCTTCACGGTCTCCAATCTCGGCATGTTCGGGATGACCGCGATCCACCCGGTGATCAACCTGCCGCAGGCGGCGATCCTCGGGGTCGGCAAGATGCGGCCGGTGCTCGAGCGGGGCGGGGACGGCGAGATCGTCGACGCGACCCTGATGACGCTGACCCTCAGCTGCGACCACCGGATCCTCTACGGGGCGGAGGCCGCCGAGTTCCTCGGGGCGATCCGCGACCTGCTCGAGGCGCCGCTGCGGATCGCGCTTTGATCCCGGTGTCCCCGCTGAATCCTCACGGTGCCTCCGCCGAACCGGGCGCCGAGCGCCCCCGCACCCGGGTCAGGCTGGCGCTCGTCTCTTCAGGGCCGCGGCGGCTGCCGAGCGGATTCGCCTGCAGCCAGGCCCCGTAGCGCCGCACCAGGGGCGTCGCGCTGACGCCGTGGAGGACGACCGAGAGCCCGACCGTCAGGTACACCGCGGTGACGATCAGGTCCTGGTGGGGGAGGTGGGACTCCTCGACGACGATCAGCGCGAAGACGATCGAGGCCAGCCCCCTCGGGCCGAACCACCCCAGCAGCGCAACCGTCGGTGCGCGCGCGCCGCTGCCCAGCATCGCCAGCGCCACCGGCGCCATCCTCACCACGGTCAGGCTGAGCAGGGCGTAGAGCAACAGCACCCAGCTGCTCGCCGCGATCGCTGGACCGAGCAGGATCGCGCCGAAGAGCAGGAAGGTGACGCCGCCGAGCGCGTCCCCGACCTGCTCGGTCAGCTCGTCGATCGCGGCTGGGTCCTCCTTGACCAGGCCGCGGAAGACCAGCCCCGCGACGAAGGAGGCGATGAACCCGGAGCCGTCGAGGGCGACCGCGATCCCGTAGGCGAGCGCCGCGCCAGCCGCCGGGATCAGCTGCCGCCAGGCGGCGTCGATCAGGCCCCGGCGCCCGGCGTGGATGACGACCATCGCGACCAGGAAGCCGGCGACGAGGCCGCCGAGCACGCCATAACCGATCTCCTCGAGCAGCAGCGTCCCCGCTCCGCGGCCGCCGGAGATGTGGGACTCGAGGTCGGCGGCGGCCACCGCCGCGAACAGGAGCGGCACGCAGATGCCGTCGTTGAGGCCGCTCTCGACGTTCAGCCCCTGGCGGAGGCGGGTCGGGATCAACGGCGAGGTGACCACGGCCTGCCCGAGCGCGGCATCGGTCGGGGCGAGGATCACGGCGACGATCAGCGCCTCGCCGAGCGTCAGCTCCCCGAAGCAGACGACCGCGGCCAGCGTCCCGGCCGCGATCGTCAGCGGCAGCCCGACCCCGAGCAGGCGCAGCGGCACCCCGCCCCCTTCGCGCAGCGCCCGCAGGTCGATCCGGGCGGCGTCGGTGAAGAGGACCAGGGTCAGCGCCGCCTCGGCCAGCGATCGCACGGTCGAGTTGCCGCTCGAGAGCTCGATCAACCCCAGCACTTCGCCGCCGACCAGCAGGCCGAACGCCATGAAGGCGAGGGTGGGGGTGACCAGCGAGCCCGACAGCGGCCGCGAGATCGAGGCCACCCCCAGCACCCCCGCGGCGATGATCGCCAGCGACCACTCCACCTCGACCTCCGATCAGCAGTCCGGTTCCGCCCGGATCGGGCCCCATTGTCTCGCCACCGCCAGCCGGATCCGGTGCTCGGGGGCAATCAGGTACTTAGCGCACTGCGCACCCTCGCGACGCTGGCCCGCAAAAGATGCATGCGCACGCATGTACCTGCTACGCTGGTTCCAGACACAGAGAGAAACGAGGTCAGCGATGCAGTTCGGAATCTTCTCGGTAAGCGACGTATCCAAGAACCCGGTCAGCGGCGAGACGCCGAGCGAGGCCGAGCGGATCCAGGCGATCACCCAGATCGCCAGGCGGGCGGACGAGGTCGGGCTCGACGTCTTCGCGATCGGCGAGCACCACAACCCGCCCTTCTTCTCCTCCTCGCCAACGACGCTGCTGGCCCACATCGCCGCCCTCACCGAGCGGATCGTCCTCAGCACCTCGGTGACGCTGATCACCACCAACGACCCGGTCAAGATCGCCGAGGACTACGCGATGCTGCAGCACCTGGCGAAGGGCCGGGTCGACCTGATGCTCGGCCGCGGCAACACCGGCCCGGTCTACCCCTGGTTCGGCCAGGACATCCGCGAGGGGCTGCCGCTGGCGCTCGAGCACTACAACCTGCTGCACCGGCTCTGGCGCGAGGACGTGGTCGACTGGGAGGGCACCTACCGCTCGGCCCTGCAGGGCTTCACCGCGATCCCGCGGCCGCTCGACGACGTGCCGCCGTTCGTCTGGCACGGGGCGATCCGCACCCCGGAGATCGCCGAGCAGGCGGCCTACTACGGCAACGGCTACTTCGCCAACAACATCCTCGCCCCCAACTTCCACTTCCGGCCGCTGGTCAACCTCTACCGCGAACGCTTCGCCCACTACGGCCACGGCACCCCGGAGCAGGCAGTCGTCGGGCTCGGCGGCCAGGCCTTCATCGCCAGGCGCTCGCAGGACGCGGTCGCCCAGTTCCGCCCCTACTTCGAGGGCTCGCCGATCTACGGCACCAGCTACTCACTCGAGGACTTCATGCGCGGCACCCCACTCAGCGTCGGCAGCCCGGACCAGGTGATCGAGAAGACGCTCGGCTTCCAGGAGGGCTTCGGCGACTACCAGCGCCAGCTCTGGGTGGTCGACGCGATGGGCCTGCCGCTGGAGATGGCGCTGGAGCAGGTCGAGCTGCTGGGGACCGAGGTGGTGCCGGTGCTGCGCCGCGAGATGGAGGCGCGGCGCTCGCCCGAGGCGGCCGAGGCGCCCACCCACTCGAGCCTGGTCCGGGCCAAATATGGCGAGGCCGAGCCGCGCCAGCCGACCCCGAGCCCGAATCGCGGCGACAACCTGACCGGGGCCTCGCCCTACCAGGACACCGATCCCGAGCTCGCCGCCCAATACCCGGAGCTGGTCTGACCGTGGCCAGGGCCAGCCAGACGAAGCTCGCCAACGAAGCCTGGGAGGCGCTCTTCCGCGCCCAGGTGACGATCGCCGGCGAGTTCGCCGAGGCCGACGTCTGGGAGCCGCTGGTGCCGCGCGAATACGGCGTGCTCTACGCGCTCTCGACCGCGCCGGGACCGCTGCGGATCAGCGAGCTCTGCGAGGACGTCCTGCTGAGCCAGCCGGGGATGTCGCGGCTGATCGCTCGGCTCGAGGGCAAGGGGCTGATCGAGCGGCTCGAGGATCCGGCCGATGCCCGCGCCAGCCGGGTGCGGATGACCGCCGAGGGGGTGGCGGTGCAGCGCCGCGTCGGCGCCGCCCACGGCCGCCACGTCGCCCGGGCGATGAACCGGGCGCTCGACCGCCAGCAGCTGCTCGAGCTCCGCGACCTCTGCCGCTCGCTGGCCGGAGCCGGCGATGAGTGAGCGCGAGCCGCTGCGCCTGGTCGCGATCAGCGCCGGCACCGGCAACCCCTCATCGACCCGGCTGCTGGCCGACCGGATCGCCCAGAAGTCGCTCGACAGCCTGCGCGAGGCCGGGGCGCCGGCGACCGCAAGCACCGTCGAGCTCGGCCCGCTGGCGGTCGAGATCGCCCGCGCCACCGTCTCCGGCGTCAGGGGCGAGGAGCTGCAGGCGGCGATCGAGCGGCTCGCCGCCGCCGACGCGGTGATCGCCGCGACCCCGGTCTACAAGGCCGGGATCAGCGGCCTCTTCAAGTCCTTCGTCGACCTCCTCGACAACGACCTGCTGGTGGCGAAGCCGGCACTGCTCGCCGCCACCGCCGGCAGCGCCCGCCACGCGCTCGTGATCGACGACCAGATGCGGCCGCTGTTCGCCTACCTGCGCGCCCTGGCCCTGCCGACCTCGGTCTTCGCCACCCCGGAGGACTGGGGCGCGAGCGAGCTCGGCGAGCGGATCGAGCGGGCCGCCGGCGAGCTCGCGGTCCTGCTCCGGGCCGGGGTCGGGGCCGAGATCGCCGACCGCGGCTGGGGCGGCTACCAGCACCAGTTCGCCGGCAACGCGACCCGGGCCGAGCGCAGCGGTGAGGACCTCGACTTCGACTCGCCGCTGATGCGGCTTGCCGCCGGCGGCGCTACTGCGCGCCTGGATCCTTCGGAGGGGTAGCGGCCGCGGCGGTGGCGGTGGCGGTCGCGTCCGGGCCGGTTCCCTGCTCCGGCGGCAGCTCCTCGGCCGGCGCCTCGTCCTTGCCCTCGATCGCGCCTTTGAAGCCGCGGATCCCGGAGCCGAGCGAGCGACCCAGCTCGGGCAGCCGTTTCGGCCCGAAGACGAGCATCGCGATGACCAGGATGATCAGCAGATGCATGGGGCTCTCGAGCCCGGAGAACATGATCCAAGAGTAGCGCGCGGCGCTGTTCTCGCCCAGCGCTCGATAGCGTCGCGCGATCGCCACCGCTGGCCCCGAGACCGCCGCCCCCTCCGGCCTCACCGAAGCCGAGGCCGCGCGCCGCCTGCGCGAGCGCGGTCCCCTGCCGCGCCAGCGCTCGAGCCGCTCCTACGCGAGCATCGTCCGCGCCAACACCCTCAACGTCCCCAACGCGATCCTCTTCTTCTTCGGGGTGCTGACGATCGCCTTCGCCTCCTGGAAGGACGCGCTCTTCGTCGGCATCCTCGTCGCCAACGTCGTCATCGGCTCCTTTCAGGAGATCCGCTCGAAGCGGGCCCTGGACCGGCTGGCGGCGCTGGTGGCGCCGCGGGCGACGGTGCTGCGCGACGGCGCCGAGCGGCCGCTTGCGGTCGAGGACGTGGTCGTCGGCGACCTGGTCCGGGTCGGCGCCGGCGAGCAGGTGGTGGCCGACGGCGAGGTCGTCGCCAGCGACGGCCTCACCCTCGACGAGGCCAACCTCACCGGCGAGTCGGAGCCGGTCCTGCGCGGCCGCGGCGAGGAGGTCTGGTCGGGCTCCTTCGTGGTCGAAGGCACCGCCCTGTTCGAGGTCGCGGCGGTCGGGCCCGACAGTCGCGCCGCCCAGCTGACCGAGACGGCGCGGGCCTTCCGCCACCCACGCTCGCCGCTGCAGCAGGCGAACGACCGGCTGCTGCTGTGGCTGGTGGCGCTGGCGGTGCCGGTGACGATCGGGCTCGCGATCTCGGTCCTGGCGCGGGTCGAAGGCGGCGAAGCGCGGGTGCAGGCGCTGACCGCCGGCATCGTCAACCTCGTGCCCGAGGGCCTGATCGTGCTGATCGGCCTCACCGCCGCGGTCTCGGCCTTCAAGATCGCCCGCCGCGGCGTCCTCGCCCAGCAGCTCGGGGCGATCGAGTCGCTGGCCGCCGTCGACCTGATCTGCACCGACAAGACCGGCACCCTGACCGAGCCCAACCTGCGCCTGGTCGAGCTGCGGCCGGCGGTCGGGGTCGCCGAGGCGGATCTCGCCGCGGACCTCGCCCGCTACGCGGCCAGCGCCCCCAGCCGCAACTCGACCCTGGAGGCGATCGCCACGGCGAAGCTCGGGCCGGCCGCGGCCGAGCCGGTCGGCGCCCAGGTCCCGTTCTCCTCGCGGCGCCGCTGGAGCGCTCTCGAACTCGGCGGCGAGCGCCTGCTGATGGGGGCGCCGGAGCTGTTCGCCGGCGCCGATCCGGAGCTGGCCGCGCGCGCCCGCGAGCAGGCCGGCGAGGGGCGGCGGGTGCTGGCGATCGGCCGCAGCGAGGCGCCGCTGCCCGCGGACGTCCGCGAACCCGGCTTCCCGGCCGACGCCCGGCCGCTCGGCCTCGTCGTCCTCGCCGAGCGGCTGCGGCCGGGCACCGCCGACACCGTCGCCTTCCTCGCCTCCGAGCAGGTCGACCTCAAGGTCCTCTCCGGCGACTCGCCGCCTACTGTCGGCGCGATCGCCCGCGACGCGGGCATTCCCGGCAGCGCCGCCCCGCTCGACGGCGGCGAGCTGCCCGAGGACCCGGCGGCGCTGCGCGAGGCGGTGCTGGCGGCGCCGGCCGTGGGGCGGATCTCGCCCGAGGGCAAGAGCGCCGTGGTCGAGGCCCTGCACGAAGGCGGCCGCTTCGTCGGGATGATCGGCGACGGTGTCAACGACGTGCCGGCGCTGAAGCGCTCGCAGCTGGCGATCGCGCAGGGCTCGGGGGTGCAGATGGCGCGCTCGGTCGCCGACCTGGTGCTGGTCAGCGGCGACTTCTCGGTCGTCCCCGGGATGGTCGCCGAGGGGCGTCAGATCCTCCGCAACATCCAGCGCGTCGCGCGCCTGTTCGTGACCAAGACCGTGTTCACGGCGGTGCTGGTGCTGGCGATCGGGATCCCGACCGCGACCTTCCCGCTGCTGCCGCGCCAGTTCACGATCGCCTCGACGGTGACGATCGGCATCCCCGCCTTCCTGCTGGCGCTGGCGCCCAGCTCCGGCCCCTGGCGAACCGATCGCTTCCTCTCCGAGGTCGCCCGCTTCGCGCTGCCGGCCGGGATCACGATCGGGCTCGGGATCGTCGCCGGCTACCTGCTGGCGCGCTACGGCCTCGACCTCGACCTCGCCGAATCCCGCACCGTCGCGACCGGCATCGTCGTCGCCGCCGGCCTCGCCGTGGTGATGCGGCTGGAGGGCGAGCACGGCCGCCGCCGCCTCGCCGTCGCCGGCCTCTGCACGGCGATGGCGCTGCTGTTCGCGCTGGCGCTGCTGATCCCGTTCCTGCGGGACTTCTACGAGCTGTCGAAGCCGAATGGGGACATCGTGGTGGCCTGGGCCGCAGGTTCCGCCCTGGCGGTCGGGGGCATGCTGACGTCGCTGCGGCTGCTGCGGGTTTGACGAGGGGCCGGTGCGTGGGACGGCCCATTTCTCGGACCGCCGAACTCCGGCTCCGCCCCCTGCGAGGCACGCCCAGGGACCAGGGTCTTGCGCGGCGGGGCCCTCGGCACTCCTCCCCGTGAATTCAGTCGCTCGCCCCTTTCAGGGGCTCCGCTCCG
>JAFDWC010000094.1 GCA_018268655.1 Actinomycetota bacterium | reverse complement strand
GATGCCGGTGCTGACGCCGCCGGCGGCCTCGATCGTGACCGTGAAGGCGGTCTGCAGCGGCGCCTCGTTTTTGGCCGTCATCAGGTTGAGGCCGAGCTTCTCGCAGCGTTCGGCGCTGAGCGCGAGGCAGATCAGGCCGCGCGCCTCCTTGGCCATGAAGTTGACCGCCTCTGGGGTGGCGAACTGGGCCGCCATCACCAGGTCGCCCTCGTTCTCGCGGTCCTCGCCGTCGCAGACGACGACCATGCGGCCGCGGCGGATTTCCTCGATCGCCTCCTCGATCGGGGCGAACGGGCTCTCCTCGGCGACGACGTCGGCGCCGGTCTCGGTGGGCTGGGGGGTCTCGCTCATTGCTGCTCCTTGGAGAGGAATGGTGACAGGAGGCGCTCGACGTACTTGGCGACGAGGTCGACCTCGACGTTCAGCTCCACGCCCGGGGCCGCCTCGCCGAGGGTGGTCCGCTCCAGCGTCTCGGGGATCAGCGAGACCTCGAGCCAGTCCTCGCCGAGGGCGGCGACGGTGAGGCTGACGCCGGCCAGCGCGACCGAGCCCTTGTCGATCGCGTAGCGGCCGAGCGCGGCCGGGAGGGCGACGCGGAGGCGGCGCGCGAAGCCGTCCTCGGTGATCGAGAGGACGGTGGCGACGCCGTCGACGTGGCCCTGGACGATGTGGCCGCCGAGCCGCTCCCCCGCCCGCATCGCCAGCTCGAGGTTGACCCGGGAGCCGGGCTCGAGCCCGCGCAGGGCGGTGACGGTGAGGGTCTGGTTCATCGCCTCGGTCTCGAAGCCGGCGGTGTCGGCGGCGACCGCGGTGAGGCAGACGCCGTTGACCGCGATCGAGTCGCCGAGGCCGATCTCGGCGCCGAGCTCGGTGGCGATCCGCAGGCGGGCCCCGTCGGCGCCGCCGGCGAGCGACTCGACCGTGCCGATGTCCTGGACGAGGCCGGTGAACATCACCACTCCCGGTAGCGCGCGGTGATCAGGGTGTCCTCGCCGACCCGCTCGGTGGCGGTCGCCAGCGCCTCGAGGCGCGGCGCGGTACCGGTGCGCTCGTCGTTTGTCACCCTCTGGTTGACAAACGACGAGCGGTTGGGGGACGAGTCGGGGGGGCCGAGCAGCATCGGTGCGACGAAGGTACGCGACTCGTCAACCTGGCCGCAGGCAGCGAAGGCGGCGACCAGGGTCCTGCCGCCCTCGAGCAGGAGGCTGGTGACCTCGCGGCGCCCGAGCGTCGCCAGCGCGGCGAGGATCCGCTCGCCGGGGTCAACGGCCTCGGCGAGGAAGACCTCGACGCCGGCCTCCCGTAGGGCCGCGACCCGCTCCGGCGGCGCCTCCGGACCGGCGACGATGGTCAGCGGCGCCTGCTCGATGGAGCCGACCAGGCGCGAGCCGAGCGGCAGCCGCGCGGCCGAGTCGAAGACGACCCGGTGAGGCTGACGGGCGCCGGGGGCCCGCGCGGTCAGCAGCGGATCGTCGGCGAGGGCGGTGCCGATCCCGACCGCGATCGCGTCGAGCTCGCCGCGCCAGCGGTGGACCAGCTCACGGCTGCGCTCGCCGGAGATCCAGGGCGAGGAGCCGGCCGGGGTGGTGATCTGGCCGTCGAGCGACATCGCCAGCTTGAGCACGACCAGAGGCAGGCCGGTGCGGGCGTGCTTGCGGAAGGGCTGGTTGAGGAGGCGCGCCGCGGCGGCCTCGGCGCCAGCGGCGGCCTCGACCTCGACGCCGCCGTCGCGCAGGATCCCCGGGCCCCGCCCCGCCGCCTTCTCGCTCGGGTCCTCGGAGGCGATCACGACGCGGCCGATCCCCGCCGCCAGTATCGCCTCGGTGCAGGGCGGCTGGCGGCCCTGGTGGGCGCAGGGCTCGAGCGTCACGTACATCGTCGCCCCGCCCGGCTCCTCGCCGCGGCGCCCGCAGTCGGCCAGCGCCGCCCGCTCGGCGTGGAGGCCGCCCAGCTCGGCGTGGAAGCCCTCCCCGATAACCTTGCCACCCCGGACGACGACGGCGCCGACAAGCGGGTTCGGGCTGACCCGTCCCCGGCCCCCCTCGGCCAGCGCCAGCGCGTGCCGGAGGTGCTCGCGGTCGATGTCGGTGAGGGTTGTCATGGCCCTGATTGACTAGTCAATCAACAGTTTAACCGAGCAAAGTCACGGGTCGATCTGGCTAAGCAGACCAAGGACGGAGGGAGCGTGGCGTGCTCTGCACGCGAGCGACCGAGGACGCGGGGCTGCGACGCCAGATCGAGCCGGGCCCAAATACTCTCCGACCGAGTGAAGCTGATCATCCAGATCCCCTGCTTGAACGAGGAGGCGACGCTGCCGGCGACGATCGCCGACCTGCCGCGGGAGCTGCCGGGCTTCGACGCGGTCGAACTGCTGGTGATCGACGACGGCTCGACCGATCGCACCGTCGCGGTGGCGCGCGAGTGCGGGGTCGACCACATCGTCCGCCTGACCAACAACAAGGGCCTCGCCGCCGCCTTCCAGGCCGGCCTCGACGCCTGCCTCAAGCTCGGCGCCGACGTCGTCGTCAACACCGACGCCGACAACCAGTACAGCGGCGCCGACGTCGCCAAGCTGGTCGCGCCGATCGTCGCCGGCTCCGCCGACATGGTCGTCGGCGACCGCCAGGTGGGTGGGATCGACCACTTCTCGGCCGGCAAAAAGCGGCTGCAGAAGCTCGGCAGCTGGGTCGTGCGGCGCCTTTCCGGGACCAGCGTCAGCGACGCCACCTCCGGCTTCCGCGCCTACAACCGCGAGGCCGCCCTGCAGCTGCTGGTCGTCGACAACTACACCTACACGCTGGAGAGCCTGATCCAGGCCGGCAAGATGCTGGTCGCCGTCGACGAGGTCCCGATCGCGACCAACCCGAAGACCCGCGAGTCGAGGCTGTTCGCCTCCTCCGGCGCCTACGTGCGCCGCAACGGGCCGGCGATCCTCCGCATCTACGCGCGCTACGAGCCGCTGCGGGTGTTCGTCTCGGCGGCGCTCGTCGTCGGCTTCCTGGCGATCTGCGCCTGGCTGCCGTTCCTGATCGACTGGATCTTCAACGGACGCTCCAACGGGCACATTCAGTCGCTGATCCTCGGTGCCGTCCTCTTCATCGCCGCGATCCAGCTGTTCGCGCTGGGGGTGATCGGCGACCTCCTGGCCGGGCAGCGGGTGATGACCCAGCGCGTCTTCGAGCGGGTGCGTCGGGTCGAGCTGGCGCTCGGGGTCGAGCCCTCCCACTACGAGGCCAGCGACGACAACGCCGGCGACCGCGATGGCTGAGCCCGGCGGCGACGGCAACAACGGCGGCGCCCCCGCCAGCAGCGCCGACTACGGCAAGACCGCGAGCTTCCTCGCGGTCGGCGTCGGGCTGACCGGGGTCATCACCTACGCCTACTTCCTGATCGCCTCGCACACGCTCGACACCAACGCCTACGGGCAGATCACGGTGCTCTGGTCGGCCGTCTTCATCACGATCTCGACCCTCTACCGGCCGGTCGAACAGCTGCTCAGCCGCCACATCTCCGAGCGCACCACCCGCGGCGAACCGATCAACCAGCCGATGCGGGTCGCCTCGACGATCCAGCTCGGGCTCTCGCTGCTGTTCGCGGTGCTGGCGCTGGCCCTGCGCGGGCCGATCCAGGACGGGCTGCTGAAGGGCAACGAAGCCCTCTACTGGGTCTTCTTCTCCTCGGTCCTCTTCTACGCCGCCAGCTACTTCGCCCGCGGCTTCCTCGCCGGCCTGCAGCGCTTCGGCCTCTTCGTCGCGATGATCCTCTCCGAATCGTGCTTCCGGACGATCTTCGCGGTGATGGTCGCGATCGGGGTCCTCAGCGGCCAGTCGGCGGTGGCGATCGGGATCACCGCGGCGCCGGCGCTGTCGCTGATCGTGGTCCCGTTCGCCTTCGCCCGGCGGGCCAGACAGGAAGCCGCGAAGCGGGGCTCGCCCGGCACGCCCGGACCCGAGGCGGAGGCCGCGCCGGCCAAAGATTTCTCGCTCGCCCACGGCGGCGGCTTCGCCGCGGCGGTGCTGCTGATCATGTTCAGCGAACAGGCCTTCCTCAACGCCGGCCCGATCATCGTCAGCAGCCTCCAAGGGGCGGCCGAGGCCGGCTTCATCTTCAACGTGCTGATGCTGGCCCGAGCGCCGCTGCAGCTGTTCCAGTCGGTCTCGACCAGCATCCTCCCCCACCTCACCTCGCTCCACGCCAGCAAGACCGAGGCCTCCGAGCGCGAATTCCACAAGACCGTGCGAATGGTCCTGCTCGGGATCTCCGCCTTCACCGCGCTGGTCGCCGTCGTCGTCCTCATCGCCGGGCCGAAGTGCATGCAGATCGCCTTCGGCAACAAACACACCTACGACCGCCCCGGCCTGCTGCTGGTGACCGCCGGGATGGGGCTGTACCTGGCCTCGGTCACGGTCAACCAGGCGACGATCGCCCAAGGGCAGGTGCGGCGGGCGGCGATGCGCTGGATCAGCTGCTCGGTCGGCTTCATCGCCTGGTGCCTGCTGCCGATCGTCAGCGAACCCCACCGCCGGGTCGAGATCGGCTTCCTGCTCGCCGCCGGCGTCCTCTTCGGGCTCCTGTACTGGGTCTACCGGCGGCCAGTGGCACGGCCCGAGGATGAGGTCGCGCCCGGCTCGCCGGAGGAACTCGAGGCGCGCCTGGCCGCGCTCGACGAGCAGGTCTGACCCCCGCGGACCCCGACGTTCGTCACCCAGAGGGTTACAAACGTTGGGATGGCTTGTTTAGGGTCCCTTAAGAATGGGCCACCACGACGCCGAGTTGATCCTGATCGCCGGCGTCCTCCTGGCGGCCGGGATCATCGGCGCCCTGCTTGCCGACCGGGTCCGGATCCCGGGGCTGCTGCTCTTCCTCGCGCTGGGGATGCTGGCGGGCTCGGAAGGGGTCGGCGGCATCGACTTCACCAACGAGGAGCTGGCGCGGACGCTGGGGACGATCGCCCTGGTCCTGATCCTGTTCGAGGGCGGGATCACCTCCGGCTGGCGCGAGATCCGGCCGGTGCTGGGGACGGCCGCCTCGCTGGCGACGGTGGGAACCGTGGCGACGGCGCTCCTCGCCGGCCTCGCCGCGAAGCTGATCTTCGGCTTCACCCTGCTGGAAGGGCTGATCGTCGGCGCCGCGATCGCCGCCACCGACTCCGCCGCGATCTTCGCGGTGCTGCGCAACTCGACCCTGCGCAAGCGCCTCGCGCGCTCGCTCGAGGGCGAGTCGGGGATGAACGACCCGGTCGCGCTGCTGCTGGTCATCGGCTTCATCGAATGGATCCAGCAGCCGGGCTACGAGGTCGGCGACATGCTCGGGCTGCTGGCGCTGAAATTGGGGGTCGGGATCGTCGTCGGGCTGGCCCTCGGGAAGGCGGCGACCTGGCTGCTGTCGCGGGTCGAACTGCCCTCCGACGGCCTCTACCCGGTGGCGACGGTGGCGATCGCCGGGCTCGCCTTCGGCTGCTCGGAGCTGATCGGCGGCTCCGGGCTGCTCGCGGTCTACCTGACCGCGCTGGCGCTCGGCAACGCCAACCTGCCGGCGAAACGGATCGTCGTCAGCTTCCATGAGGGGGTCGGCTGGGTCTCCCAGATCTCCCTCTTCATCCTGCTCGGCCTGCTCGTCTCGCCCGGCAGCCTCGGCGACGTGGCCCTGAAGGGGCTGGCGCTGTCGGCTGTGCTGATCTTCCTGGCGCGGCCGGTGGCGACCTTCCTGGCGACGGTGCTTACCCAGTTCGACCTCCGCGAGCGGCTGATGCTCGGCTGGGCCGGGCTGCGCGGGGCCACCCCGATCTGGCTCGCCACCTTCCCGGTGGTCGCCGGGATCCGCACCGGCGAGGAAGAGTTCGCGATCGTCTTCTTCGTCGTCGTCACCTCGACCCTGGTCCAGGGGGCGAGCTTCGAGCCGCTGGCGAAACGGCTGGGGCTGACCACCGACGAGCCGGCGCTGCCGCAGCGGCTGCTCGAGTCGGGGCGGATCCGGCAGCTGGGCGGCGACGTGATCGCCTTCCGGCTGCCGCCTGGCGCCGCCGCCGCCGGGCACCCGGTGCGCGACCTGGAGCTGCCGCGCGCGGCGCTGGTCAACGTGATCGTCCGCGACGGCCACGCGATCCCGCCCCGCGGCTCGACCGTGCTGGAGGAGGGCGACGAGCTCCACGTCCTCGTCCGCAGCGAGCTCCGCCACGAGGTCGAGGAGCAGACCGAAGCCTGGATCAAAGGCCCGATCGGCAAGCCCCCGCCCCCGCCCCTCCCCCGCCGCGCCGCCTCGCAGGTCTTCACCGTGCGGCCGACCCGGGCCGACGACCGGCCCGACAAGCCGGAGCAGGTCGACGGCGTCGCCGTGGTCGCGATCCTGCGCAGCCGCCGCGACGCGGTCGGGGTGATGGCGGCGCTGGCGGACGGCCGCTACGCCGTCACCGGCGAGGACCTGATCGCGGTCGGCGGCCGCCGGGCGCTGGCGGATTGGTGCGAGGAGCGCGCCGAGCGCGAGGGCCTGGACGGCGCGGAGCACGCCTGGCTGCAGGAGGTGACCGGCGCGCTGATAGCACGTGGTAGGAGGCGCTGAGCGCGGCGCGCTGAGGGCGCTGGGGCGGAGGCGCTGATACCGGCGCATTGCGGCGTCCTCGCTCGGTCATGTGCAGAGCACACTCCCTCGCTCGTCCTTGCACTGCTTGGTCTCAGCGCCTCTTGGCGCGATTCGGCGGTGGCTCAGGCGGCGCCGGCGGCGGCGGCGATCTCTTGATACGCCGCGGCCGGGTCAGGGGCGCCGAAGATTGCCGAGCCGGCGACGAAGAGGTGGGCGCCCGCCGCCGCGATCGGGCCGGCGGTCTCCGCGTCGACACCCCCGTCGACCTCGATCCGGGCGGGGCCGGCGATCGACAGCAGCCGCTCGACCTTCTCCGGCGAGCTGGGGATGAAGGCCTGCCCGCCCCAGCCGGGGTTGACGGTCATGCAGAGGACGATGTCGGCGCAGCCGCGCAGCTCGGCCACCGCCTCGACCGGGGTGCCGGGGTTGATCGCGATCCCGGCCAGGCAGCCGAGCTCGCGGATCGCGTGCAGGGTGCGGTTGGCGTGCGGGGTCGCCTCGGCGTGGAAGGTGATCGAGTCGGCTCCGGCCCTGGCGAACTCCTCGATCTGGCGCTCGGGCGCGGCGATCATCAGGTGGACGTCGAGGGCACCGCCGGCGGCGTGGACGCGGTCGGCGATCGCCGCCATGACCAACGGCCCGACCGTGATCGGCGGCACGAAATGGCCGTCCATGACGTCGTAGTGGATCACCCGCGCGCCGGCGTCCATCACCTCCTCGACCTGAGCGCCGAGCCGTGAGAAGTCGGCCGACAGGATCGACGGCGCCACCCGCGGCGCGGCGATCAGCTCCTGCATCCGCTCGCTCATAGCGCGGACGCTAATCGATGACGCCTCGGGGCGCCCCCCGCGGACTGCCGGGGCCGACGTGAAAGTCTTTCCGGCACCGCACCCGTCAACTTCGTCGCCAAAGAGGAGCTGCCCATGCAGGCGATCACCGTTCAGGACCCCGACGCCGGCCTCGCGGGGATGTCACTGACCGAGCTGCCCTACCCGCACGCGGCCGAGAACGACGTGGTGGTGGAGGTGCACGCGGCCGGGTTCACGCCGGGAGAGCTCACCTGGCCGGGAACCTGGGCCGATCGCTCCGGCCGCGACCGCACCCCAAGCGTGCCGGGCCACGAGGTCTCGGGGGTCGTGGCCGGGCTCGGCTACGGGACCAGCGGGCTGACGGTCGGCCAGCGGGTCTTCGGCCTCACCGATTGGTCCCGCGACGGGACCCTCGCCGAGTACGTGGCGGTGGAGGCGCGAAACCTCGCACCGCTGCCCGCGGGGGTCGACCACGCGACCGCTGCCGCCGCGGCGATCTCGGGGTTGACGGCCTGGCAGGCGCTCTTCCAGCATGCCGACGTCCAGGCCGGCCAGACGGTCCTGGTCCACGGAGCCGCCGGCGGCGTCGGCTCGCTCGCGGTGCAGCTGGCGCGCGAGGCGGGGGCTCGGGTCATCGGCAGCGGCCGCGCGGCGGACCGGGAGCGGACGCTCGGGCTCGGCGCCGACGCCTTCGTCGACCTCCAGGCCGACCGCCTCGAGGACGTCGGCGAGGTGGACCTGGTGCTGGACGTGATCGGCGGTGAGATCCTCACGCGCTCGACCGCGCTGGTGCGCGCCGGCGGCACCCTCGTCACGATCACCCAACCACCCGCGGCCGGGCCCGAGGGCGGGCGGGCGATCTTCTTCGTCGTCGAGCCCGATCGCTCCCAGCTCGCCGAGCTGGCGCGCCGGCTCGAGGACGGCCGCTTGACCGCCAAGGTCGGAGCGGTGCACCCACTGGCCGAGGCGCCGGCGGCGTTCGGCCCCGACGCGCCGCGGGTGGCCGGCAAGACGATCATCGAGGTCGCCGCGGGGTGGTGAGGGCAGACGCACCGTCCCTCGCCGCGCCTGAGGCGATCCGGGCGCGGCCGCAGCGGCTCAGGCAGGTTGGAGCATCGACGCCCCGCAGGACTGGCACTGCATGTCCTCGGTATTGCTCATGCGGAGGATCGTCTGGTGCTCGCCGCAGTTGGGGCACTGGGAGACGAGTTCGAAGCGGCTGAGGCAGTTGACGCAACGCAGGCGCCCCGGCAGCTGGGTCGGGCGCAGCCATGGCTCACCGCAATTGGGGCAGGGCGCGCGTTTGAGCGGGCTGCGGCTCGATTCGACCGAGTCGGACATCCGTTAATCATGCCGATCGCCCTCGACGTAGGGCTGCCGCGACCGCGAACGGTCACTCAGCGGGCCGGCGGAAGCGAGCGAGGAAGAAGCCGGTGGTGCGGTCGCGGTCGGGGCGGATCTGGAGGGCGCGGGGCTCGGCTGGGGCGACGAGCTCCGGCGCCAGCGCCCCGAGGTCGTCCAGCTCGAGCTCGGGGACGGCGCCCGAGCCGGCCTCGCCCAGCAGCGCCGCGACCCGGTCCTCGTTCTCGGCGCGGGAGATCGTGCAGGTCGAGTAGACGAGGGTGCCGCCGGGGCGCAGGACCGCGGCGGCGTTGCGGAGCGCCGCCTCCTGCACCTCGACCAGGCGCTCGATCAACCGCGGCGATTTGCGCCAGCGGGCGTCGGGGCGCGAGGCGAGGGCGCCGAGGTCCGAGCAGGGGGCGTCGAGGAGGACCCGGTCGAATCCTGGCGCCATCCCGGGCGCTGTCGCGTCGGCCTCGATCACGGTGACGCTGTGCAGGCCGAGCCGGCGTGCCTGCTCGGCGGTCTCCGCCGCCCGGCCGGGGTCGAGCTCGACCGCGATCACCTCGCCGCGGTCATCGATCCGGGCGGCGATCTGGCCGCTCTTGGTGCCGGGGCCGGCGCAGAGGTCGAGCACGTGCTCGCCCGGGCGCGGGTCGAGCACCTGGACCGCCGCCGCCGAGCCGCGGCTCTGCGGGGTCAGCTCGCCGGCGGCGACCAGCGCCGGCACGGTCTCGCCGAGCCGGCCGCTGACGACGATCGACTCCGGCGCCGCCAGCGGCCAGGGGCCGGCCGCCGCGCCGGCCTCGATTCCCGCCGCGGCCAGCCGCTCCAGCATCGCCTCGCGGCTCGCCTCGAGCGGCTCCCCAGGCGTCCGCGAGACCCGCATCGCCACCTCGGCCGGCTCGTTGACGGCGGCGAGCAGCGAGCGGGCCGCCTCGGCTCCCAGTTGCTGCCACCACATCTGCGCCAGCCAGGGCGGCGCCGAGTGGGCGACGGCGGCCGCCTCGGGGGTCGCGTCGTCGCCGAGCAGCGCCGCCCGCAGCGGCTCCCGTTCGCGTGCCGCCCGCCGCAGCACCGCGTTGACGAAGCCGGCGGCGTGGGCGGATTTGGTCGCCTTGACCAGCTCGACCGCCTGGTCGACGGCGGCGTGGTCGGGGGTGGCGTCGGCGAACAGCAGCTCGTAGAGACCGAGCCGCAGAGCCGCCAGCACCGGCGGGTCGAGGAGCCGCGTCGAGCGGTCGGCGAGGCGTTCGATCGCCGCGTCGAGGGTGGCGCGGCGCTGGATCGCGCCGTAGGCGAGCCGCTGCGCCTGGGCGCGCTCGCGGCCCTCGAGGCCGCGCTCCTCGGCGCCCGCGCGGAAGGCACGCTCGGCGAAGGCGCGCTCCTCGAAGCTGGCGCGGATCGTCGCGAAGGCGAGCGCGCGGGCCGGGGCGATCACGACCGCGGCCGGCCCAGCCGCGGCGGGGCGTGGCCGCGCAGGTAGGCATCCGCGGGCATCCCGCGTCCGCCTGGCGGCTGGACCTCGAGCAGCCGCAGCGAGCCGCCGTCGCAGCCGACCAGGAGCGCCCCGTCCTCGACCTCGACGTCGCCGGCGGCGAGGTCGATTGAGACCGCGTGGGCGCGCCTGACGCCGAGCCGCTCGCCGTCGGCCGTCTCCAGGTAGACGCCGAGGCGCTGGGCGAGGGCGCGGACCGTGCGCTCGAGCTCGCGCGCCGGCCGCCCCGGGTCGAGCCGGCGCTCGGCCGGGTCGATCTTCTCGGCGTAGGTGACGCCCTCCTCGGGCTGCTCCTCGAAGCTCAGATCGCCCGCCGCGGCGAGGTCGAGCGCCCGCACCAGCAGCTCGCCACCGCGCTCGGCCAGCCGCGCGGAGAGCGCCTCGAAGTCCTCGCCGGCGCCGATCGCGACCTCCTCGCGGAGGGCGACCGGGCCCGAGTCGAGGCCGGCGGTGAGCCGCATCACACAGACGCCGGTGCGCTCGTCCCCGGCCATGATCGCCCGCTCGATCGGGGCCGCCCCGCGCCAGCGCGGCAGCAGCGAGGGGTGGACGTTGAGCATCTCCTGGGCGGAGAGGAGCGGCTCGCGGATCAGCTGGCCGAAGGCGCAGACCGCCACCGCCTCCGGGGCCGCGGCGGCGATCCGCTCCCGCGCCGCCTCCGCGTTGACTTCCTCGGCCTGCAGCAGCTCGAGCCCGAGCTCCGACGCCGCGGCGGCGGCCGGCGGCGGCACCAGCCTGCGGCCGCGGCCGGCGCGGCGGTCGGGCGGGGTGACGACGAGGGCCGGCCGGTGCGGCGAGCCGGCGAGCCGCCGCAGCACCGTGGCGGCGAACTCGGAGGTCCCGAGGTAGGCGGTCCTCACGCCTCGGTGCGAGGCTCGCGCAGCTCGCCGTCGGCGCCGGGCTC
>JAFDWC010000093.1 GCA_018268655.1 Actinomycetota bacterium | reverse complement strand
CTCCAGGACGGCATCTTCATCGCCGGGGCCGAGCTGGCGACCGCGCCGGAGGCGGCGGCGCGCCTCGAAGACGGGGTCAGCCGCACGACGGAGGAGATGGTCGCCGAGCTCGAGCGCGAGATCGACCACCACATGGCCGCGGTCGCGCTGCCGCCCAAGTTCGTGATCCCCGGCGGCAACCGGCTCTCCGCCCAGCTCGACGTCGCCCGCACCGTGATCCGCCGCGCCGAGCGCCGGATCTCCGAGCTGGCGGAAGCGGGCGAGCTGGCGAGCGAGACCGTGATCCACTTCATCAACCGCGCCTCCGACCTCGCCTTCGCGATGGCGCGCTATGCCGACGTCCCCGACCCGGCCCTGTTCGAGGGCCGTGAAAGAGGGCGCTGAGATGCGGATCTCCGCCCGCCGGATCGAGGGGCTCGCGCACGAGGTCGACCTCGAGGGGAGCCACGTCCTCGTCGTCGACGAGCCGCCCGACCGCGGTGGCACCGACACCGGCCCCCGCCCCACCCAGCTGCTCGCCGCCAGCCTCGCCGGCTGCACCGCGATCACGGTCGAGATGTACGCCGAGCGCAAGGGGTGGGACGTCGGCAAGGTCGAGGTCGACGTCGACGTCAGCTACGACCACCACGTGCCCGACCACTTCAGGGTCGCCCTCCACCTACCGGGCGAGCTCGACGAGGAGCAGCGGCGGCGGCTGCTGGTGATCGCCGAGAAATGCCCCGTCCACAAGGTCCTGGCGGGGGAAGCGAAGGTGACGGTCAGCGAGCGGGTCGACGCCGCCTGATGGCCGGGGCCGGGAGCTGATGGACCTCGGGATCGCCGGCCGCGGCTGCGTCGTCACCGGCGCCAGCCGCGGGATCGGCCGCGCCCTCGCGGCCCTGCTCTGCGCCGAGGGCGCCGCGGTGCTGCTGGTCGGCCGCGACGACCAGCAGCTGGCCGCGGCGGTGGCCGAGGCCGAGCGCGCCGGCGAGGAGGTGGGCGGGCGCGCCGCCGGCCTCGCCCTCGACGTCACCGAGGATGACGCCGGCGAGCGCATGCTGGCCGCCGCCGAGGAGCGCCTCGGCAGCCTCGACGTGCTCGTCAACAACGCCGGCTTCGCCCACTGGCGCGACCTCGACGACGTCCCCGACGAGGACTGGCGGGCCCAGTACGAGGTCAGCGTGATGGCGCCGCTGCGAGCGATGCGGGCGGCCGCGCCGGCGATGGCCGAGCGCGGCTGGGGGCGGATCGTCAACGTCTGCTCGACCGCCGCCAAGCGCCCCTCTTCGCTGATGCCCGAGTACTCGGTCGCCAAGGCCGCCGAGCTCTCGCTCTCGCGCCTCTTCGCCGACCGCTACGCGGGGCGCGGGGTACTCGTCAACGCGATCTGCCCCGGGCCGACCGAATCGGAGATGTGGATGGCGGCGGGCGGGCTGCTCGACCAGTCGCAGGCGCTTTCCGGCGCCGGCTCGCGCGAGCAGGCCCTCGCCGAAGCCGGCGCCAAGCGCCCGATCGGCCGCCTCGCCGACCCCGGCGAGATCGCCGCCGCGATCGCCTTCCTCTGCTCCGAGCGCGCGTCCTACGTCGCCGGCGCCGCCTGGTCGGTAGACGGCGGCACCGTCCAGGTCATCGTTTGAGCCCGCGGACCCGCCGCCCCGGCCCGCGCTCGCCCCTGGGACGGAGATGACGGACCAAGAGCGAACGGACCGCCTCGCCGCCCGGCTGCTGACCCCTGCCGAGGCCGCCGCGACGCCTTCACGCGGCGGCACCGACGCGGCGGTCCTGCTCGCCCTCTACGGCTGGCCCGAGCGGCCTGGGCTGATCTTCACCGAGCGCCGCGCCGACCTCCGTCGCCACGCCGGCGAGATCTCCTTCCCCGGCGGCCGTCAGGACCCCGACGACGCCAGCCTCGAGGCGACGGCCCTGCGCGAGGCGCAGGAGGAGATCGCCCTCGACCCCGGCGCGGTGGCACTCGCCGGCGCCCTCACCCCGGTCTCGACCTTCGTCACCGGCTACCGCGTCCACCCCTTCGTCGGCACCGTCGCGGCACCGCTCGAGCTCGGCCTCGAACCGAACCCGAGCGAGGTCGAGACCGTCCTCACCTTCTCGCTCGAGCTGCTGCGGGAGGGCTACGCGATGCGACGGCTGGTCCGCCGCGGCGTCCCGATCCACACCCCGACCTACGAGGTCGACGGAGCGCTGATCTGGGGCGCCACGGCGAGAATCCTGGCGGACCTCCTCAGCCGCCTCTGACGCGCCGAGACCAAGCCTGACAAGGACGCAGGGAGCGCCGTGTGCTTTGCACACAAGCGACCGAGAACACCGCCAGGCGCCGGTCTCGTCGCGTCAGAGCGTCAGGAGCCGGTCTCGATCGGCATACCGACGAGATTGCCCCACTCGGTCCAGGAGCCGTCGTAGTTCTTGACGTCGCCCTGACCGAGCAGCTCGTGGAGGACGAACCAGGTGTGGGCCGAGCGCTCGCCGATCCGGCAGTAGGCGATCACCGGCTCGCCGTCAGCCAGCACTCCCTTGTCGGTGTAGAGCGTCCGCAGCTCATCGGCCGTTTTGAAGGTGCCGTCCTCGTTCACCGCCTGCGCCCACGGAACCGAGGCGGCGCCGGGAATGTGGCCGCCGCGCTGAGCGCCCTCCTGCTCGTAGCCGGGAGGCGCGATGATCTCACCGGAGAACTCCTGCGGGCCGCGGACGTCGACCAGGTGGGTGCCGTTCTCGAGCGCCGCCAGCACCTCGTCGCGCTGGGCGCGAATCGCCCTGTCGCCGGCGCCCGTCGTGAACGTCGCCGCCGGGTAGGACGGGGCCTCGGTACTTGCGTCGCGCCCCTCGGCGATCCACTTCTCCCGCGGGCCGTTGATGAGCTTGACGTTGTCATGGCCGTAGTAGCGGAAGTACCAGTAGGTGTAGGCGGCGAACCAGTTGTTGCGGTCGCCGTAGAGGACGACGGTGTGGTCGTTGGAGATGCCGCGGCTGCCCATCAGCGCCCCGAAATCCTCGGCGCTGAGGAAGTCACGCCGGACCGGGTCCTGGAGGTCCTGCTTCCAGTCGAAGCCGATCGCACCGGGGATGTGGCCCTCCGCGTAGAGGGCCGGGTTCTCGTCGACCTCGACGATCCGAACCGAGTCGTCGTTGAGGTGCTCGGCGACCCAGTCGGTCTCGACCAGGACGTCGTTCGCGTAGCTCATTCTGCCTCCAAGAGATCGTGCGGCGCGGCCTATGACGGGCGGAGGCGTCGCAATTACCTGAATTCCTATCGGACTTTATCTGAATGAGCTTGCCAACCGAGCAGTGCGCTCAGCCCGCCGGCGAGATCGCCGCCCGGACTCCGGCCGCCATCGCCTCGACCCACTCCCCCGGCTCGCCGCGATCGGCTTCGACGAGCTCGACCGGGATCCGCCAGGTGCTCGCCGCCAGGCCCAGGATCGTGGCGCCACCCGCGAGCGGCGCCGGGTCAACCGTGCCGCTGGCCTCGTAGACGACGCCGCGGACGGGGGTGTCGACCAGCCGTTCGGCCAGCGCTTCGAGCCGCGGCCCGTGGATCGCCGCCAGCAGCTCCCGGTCACCATCGACCGAGCCCAGCGCGAGGACGACGACGGCGACGTCGCCAACCAGCTCGAGCAGAGTTCCCGGCCGCTCGGGGTCGGCCAGCGCCGGCTCGATCCCGGCCGCCTCGATCGCCGCCAGCTCCTCCTCGCGGCGGCTCGTCCCCCGCACCGCCCAGCCGTCGGTGAGCAGCCGCTCGCCGAGCGCCCGCCCGCAGCATCCGCAGCCGACGATCAGCGCCCGCGCCACGCCCGCGATTGTAAATCGCGGGCGTGGCTGAGCTCAGGCCGAGTCGAACGGGCCGCGGCCGCGCAGGCGCAGGCGCTCGTCCTCGCGCACCGCCGCGTCGAGGTCGTCCTCGGTCATCTCCGGCGCCCCGCGGCGGCGCCGCATCTCGTTCTGGGCCTCGAGCATCTGGCGGACGTCGTCGACCTCGTTCTGCGCCTCCAGCGCCGGCGAGCGGGTCGGTCGCCAGTCGAGCAGGTCGGTGGCGCCGGCCTTCGAGAAGTGGTCGACGAGGAGCAGGGCGCCGACGATCAGCGCCAACATCCCCATCGTCCCCAGTACGAACAGCACGGGACCAAGGATAGGCCCGGCACCACGGCGCCGGACGGGGACTGAGGTAGCCTCGCTGGGCATGGATTCGGGATTCGCCGAGCTGGCCAGCGTCGACGGCGTCATCACCGCGACCGCGGAGGCGACGGTGCCGCTGAAGGACGACGGCCTCTACCGCGGCGACGGCGTCTTCGAGGTGATCCGCCTCTACGACGGCCGCCCCTTCGCCCTCGCCGACCACTACGAGCGGATGCAGCGCTCCGCCGCCGCGATCGAGCTGCCGCTCGATCGCCCGGCGCTCGAAGCCGAGGTCGAGGCGCTGCTCGCCGCTGCCGGCCCGACCGAGGGCCAGCTGCGGCTGATCGTCACCCGCGGCGGCCGCCGCATCGCCGCCACCGAGCCGGTCCCCGCCCACGCCGCCGCGGCCACGGTCGCCTCGGTCACCTACCAACCGACATTGATCCTCAACGGGGTCAAGTCGCTCTCCTACGCGGCCAACATGGAGGCGACCCGAGTCGCCCACGGCCGCGGCGCCGAAGAGGCGGTCCTGGTCCGCCCCGACGGCACCGTGCTCGAGCCGCCGACCTCGTCGATCTTCTGGGTCTCCGACGGCGAGCTGCGGACGACCGCGCTGGAGGCGGGGGTCCTCGCCTCGATCACCCGCGCCCGCCTGCTGGCGGCGCTCGCGGTCAGCGAGGGCGAGTGGCCGATCGCCGACCTGCTCGGCGCCAGCGAGGCCTTCCTCGCCTCCACCACCCGTGAGATCCAGCCAGTCCACTCGGTCGACGGTGCCGAGCTCGGGGCCGCTCCGGGACCGCGCACGCTGGAAGCGCGGGAGGCCTTCGCCGCCACCGTCGCCCGCGAGCTCGGCGATTAAGCCCCGCGGACACCGGCTGTCGCGCTCAGAGGCCAGTCGAAGTCATCGTTGTGTCATTGAATTCGCGATAGCAACCTCAATGACCCACAAACCGACTTGATCGATCATCACCCGGCGCTCCCCCGCACCGCCTGATCCCTACTCGGCCCTCAGTTCCATCATCAGCTCGTCGGGATAGCACCAGCTCCAGGTTTCCCCCGGCTCGGCCGAGCGGATGATCGGGTGCCCGGTCTCATGGTTGTGGGCGGTGGCGTGTTTGCCGACCGAGTTGTCGCAGCAGCCGATGTGGCCGCAGGTCTGGCACATCCGCAGGTGGACCCAGCTCATCCCCTGAGCCAGGCACTCCTCGCAGCCCTCGACCGGGTCCGGCAGCTCCATCACCTGGACCTGGTCGAGGTGGGTGCATTCGGCAGCCATAGGGCGACCATACACGCAGGCGTCGCCGGTCCGGCGCTTAGACTCGTTCAGAATTCTTGTCCAAAGAAAGGACGCCGTGCGCGCCATCCGTGTCTCGATCCCGCTGTTTCTCTTGACCATCGCTGCCCTCGTTCCGTGCACCGCGTCGGCGGCGACGACTATCGGGCAGCTCCTGCCCCCCTTCGCGGCTGGTTCCTGCGCCGGCCGGGCTGTGGTCCAGGTGTCGGCCGAAACCGGCACCAACGGCTACGCCGTTCCCGCTGGCGGCGGCGTGATCACCGCCTGGAAAACCCAGACCGGACCGCAGGCGGGGACGATGAAGCTGAAGGTCTTCCGCCCGACCGGTGTTCCCGGAGAGTTCCTCAGCGTCGGCGAAGAGGGTCCCCACAGCGTCGCCGCCAACACGGCGCCGACCTTCGCCTCCGGGGTCAGGATCCCGGTGCAGGCCGGGGACATGCTGGGGCTGGTTGGCGCCGGTTTGAACTGCGAGTCCGAATACATGGCGACCAAAACCGGCTACAAGAGCCAGGTCTTCCCGATGGGCGTCGACCCGGCGCCGGGAACGACGGCCACCATCGAAGGCAATTCGACCGGGTTCGCACTCGAGATCGCCGCGATCGTCGAGCCTGACGCCGACCACGACGGCTACGGCGACGAGACGCAGGACGCTTGCCCTGCGGATGCCACCGCCCACACATTCCCCTGTCCGGTGCCGACGCCGGCCCCGCCGGGCCCCGCCCCGACGCCGGACTCCCCACCCGTGCTCACCCTCAGCAGCAGGGCGAAGCAGGCGGCGCTGAAGTCCAAGGCCGTGATCGTCGCGGCCAGCGCCAACGAGGCCGTCACCTTCCGAGCCACCGGCTCGGTGGCGGTGCCCGGAGGCGGAGCGTTCTCGCTGATCCCGACGAGCGCCGCGGGCGCGCCCAGCGCCAAGGTCAAGCTGCCGCTGGGAATTCCGAAGGTCGCCCGCGCAAAGATCAGAGCCGCGCTGAGGGCAGGCAAGAAGGTGCGCGCCAACGTCCACGTCGTCGCCACCGACAGCGCCGGTCAGACGAGCAACGCGGGCCAGGCCGTGATGATCGTCAGCCCGCCGCCGAAGAGGCGCTAGACGAGCAGACCCAATTCAGATCCCCCGCGTCCTCGGTCACGCCCGGCCGAGGACGCGATCGTCGAGGCCTAACCGGCCCCGGTCGCGATCTCGGCGGGCTCGCCGCCGGGGAACCAGTGAGCCTCGACCGGCGGCGGCGAGTCGCGGAGGAAGCGCTCGGCGTCGAGTGCCCCCATGCAGCCGGTGCCGGCGGCGGTGACGGCCTGGCGGTAGGTGTGGTCGACGACGTCGCCAACCGCGAAGACGCCGCCCAGGTTGGTCCTGGTCGAGCCCGCCTCGGTGACGATGTAGCCGTCCTCGTCGGTCTCGACCTGGCCGCGGACGACCTCGGAGCGCGGGATGTGGCCGATCGCGACGAAGGCGCCAGTGGCCTCGATCTCCTCCTCGGCGCCGGTCTCGGCGTGGCGGAGGCGGATCTTCGCCAGTTTCCCGTCCTCGCTGGCGACGAACTCCTCGGGGACGAACGGGGTCTTGAAGTCGATGTTGTCCTGCTGACGGGCGCGGTCGAGCATGATCTTCGAGGCGCGGAACTCCTCGCGCCGGTTGACAATCGTCAGCTGGTCGACGAACTTGGAGATGAAGATCGCGTCCTCCATCGCCGAGTCGCCGCCGCCGACCACGATCACCCGGTGGCCCTTGAAGAAGGCGCCGTCGCAGACCCCGCAGGTGGAGACGCCGCGGCCGCCGAGCTCCATCTCGCCCGGTATGCCCAGCCGGCGCGGCTCGGCGCCCATCGCCAGGATCACGGTCTTGGCCCGGTGCTCCTCCTCGCCCAGGAAGACCTTCTGGACGCCGCCGTCGGAGAGCTCGACCCGGTCGACGTCGTCGGTCACGAAGCGGGTCCCGAAGCGCTCGGCCTGGGCGCGGAACTGGGACATCATCTCCGGTCCCATGACCCCCTCCGGGTAGCCCGGGTAGTTCTCGACGTCGGTCGTGTTCTGCAGCTGTCCGCCCCACTGAAAGCCCTCGAAGACCAGTGGTGAGAGGTTGGCGCGCGCCGTGTACAGCGCCGCGGTGTAGCCGGCGGGGCCACCGCCGACGATGATCACGTCCTCCACCCGCCTGTTCTCCGTATCGCTCATCTCGTCTCCTCGAGCCCGCTCTCAGCCTTTACTTTACTTTTTATAGTACTGCCCGAGGCGCTCGTCCACAAGTGGGCCCACCGGCGGCTCGAGCTCGGAGGTAGCGCCCCCGCCGCGCTCGATAGGCAGGCCGTCTTCTTCCCACATTTTTACCCGGTGGCGGAGCTGGAAGAAGGCGACGATCCCGGGCGGAATCGGCATCCAGAACGAGATCAGGCGGAAGACCAGGATCGCCGGGAAGACCGTCTCCTCGGGGATCCCGAAGAGGACGAAGGCGCCGATCATGCCGGCGTCGACGGCGCCGACCCCAGCCGGGGCGAGCGGGAAGAGGTTGGCGACCATGCCGAGGAAGTAGCCCTGGACCACCACCGCCAGCGGCACGTGGACGCCGAGGGCGTGGAAGGAGGCCCAGAGGACGCCGATGCTCGCCGCCCAGAAGCCGGCGGCGCCGATCAGCGCCAGGCCACCCTGGGACGGGTGGCGGAAGAGCCCGATCGCGAAGCGGAAGCCTTCGGCGATCGTGGTCGGGACTTTGGCGGCGCTGCGGACGAAGTTGCGAGCCTTCTCACCGCTGGCGTAGCGGGAGAGGCGGCGTTCGAGGTCGGATGGGATCGCCGCGATCAGCAACCCGATCAGGATCAGCAGCCCGGCGACCGCGGCCGGGACGATCGTCAGCTCGACCGCGGCGTCGCCGTGGACGAGGCCGGTCCGCAGCAGCAGGCCGCAGACGATCAGCGCCAGCGGGTAGAAGGCGTAGTGGAGGGTGATGAAGGCGACCATCCGGCGGCCGACGTCGCGCCGCGCCATCCCGGCCTTGCGCAGCGCCCAGTAGGTGAGGGCGACGCCGCCGGCGCCGCCGGCCGAGAAGAGCAGGGTGGCGGCGACCCCGGCCATGTTGATCTCGTAGGTCTCGGTCCAGGTCAGGCGCAGGGCGTCGCCGCCGACCACCGCTTTGAAGAGGGCGAAGTAGGTCGCGTAGGCGACCACGTTGAGGCCGATCGCGACCGCGATCCAGACCGGGTCGGCATCGCCGAGCTTGCCGAGCGCGTCGCCGAAGCCGGCGAGCTTCGGGAAGAGGAAATAGATCCCGACCAGGAGGATCGCGATCAGGATCAGCGTCTGGACGATCCGCTTGGTCGAGAGCAGCGGCAGCCCGGCCTCGCCGTCGCCGTTTGCCGTCCGCTCTCCAGGCACCGCAGCGAAAACTACCGGCCGGCGACCCGCTCCAGACGCTGCAGCCGGCGGTTGACCGCCTGCACGGCCGGTTCGGCCAGCGGCTCGCCGCGCCGCACCAGGGCGACCAGCAGCGCCCCGGCGAGCAGGTCGGTGACGTAGTGCTCGCCGAGATAGACGAGCCCGAAGCCGAGGGTGCCGGCGTAGGTCCAGCCGATCGCGCCCTCGGCGCGGCCGGTTTCCGAGAGCGAGATCGCTCCCATCACCGAGGTCGCGAAGTGCAGCGAGGGCATCGCCGCCCAGGGGTTGCCGCCGAGCGCCTTGTACATCGTCTCCCAGGCGCGACCCCAGGTCGGTTCGCCGACCTCGACCATGATCCGCCGCACCTCTTCCCCGGTCACGCCCTGCTCGGAGGCCCACCACGGCGGCGCGGTCGGGGCCAGCCAGTAGACGGCGCAGCCGAGGTCGAAGACCGCCGCCATCTGGCGGGCGGCGCGGGGGAAGCGGCGCTGGTCGCGGAGCAGGATCAGGATCAGGACCAGGTAGGGCTCGAAGAACCAGAGCCAGTGGGTCCAGGCGAGGAGGCGATCGAGAGCGCGGGTCCCAGGCAGCCGCGCCAGCGCCCGCTGCAGCCGCACCCCGGGCAGCTTGCCGAGGCCGATCGCCCGGTCGATCCGGACCGGGTAGCGGCTGCGAAGCCGTGCGCGCAACCGCTCCGGGTTGTCGTAGGGCAGCTCGTGGACGACCGCGAAGGCCCACATCTGCAAGGCGAAGAGGACGACGTCGCGGGAGCGCGAGCGCTTCTGCAGCACCGCCAGCGCCAGCGGGCCGGACGCGGTGGCGACGATCGTCACCGGAGCCGGGATCCGCAGCCGTTTGCGCACCAGCGGCACCACGATCGCGGCCGCGACGACCGCGCCGGCGCCGGCGCGCACGGCGAGGCCAAGCCCCCTCGGTCCGCGGCGGCGCGTCATCGCGCGGCGAGTATATGTAGAGCCCGAGCGGCTGCCGCCGAGCCCGCGGGGGGAGCGAAGGCCGGCCGGGCCGCGGGTCGCCGTGACCGGGAGCCGCGGCGCCGCCGCGCCTGAATAGAATGGCCGCGCCTTGTCCCCGCACTCTCCTGGCACTGACCAGATCGACGCTCTCATGTGGGTCGGCCTCGTGGCCGCGGTCGTCGTCGTGGCCGTCGTCCTCATCGCCCTCCTCGGAGTCGTCCGCCGCTTCCGCGCCGCCCGCGGCTCTGAGCCGCGCCAGCTGACCGGCCCGCGCCGCGTCCAGCTCCCGGTCGCCGCTGTCCTCACCGCCTTCGCGCTGGCCCTCTTCGTGATCAGCGTCGTCCTCACCGACGAAGCCAGCAACGCCCCCAGCACCGGCGCCAACGGCCTCGTCTCGGCGAAGGGCAAGCCGCTCACCAAACCGCTCGAAATCGAAACCACCGGCCAGCAGTGGATCTGGCGCTACGACTACCCCAACGGCGCCTTCTCCTATTACAAACTGGTGGTCCCGGTCGATACCGCGGTGAAGCTGAACCTGGTCTCGACGGACATTGTCCACACCTGGGACGTCGGCGACCTCACCGGCAAGGCCGACGCGGTCCCCGGCAAGACCCACAGCATCGTCTTCCGCGCCGAAGAAGAAGGCAACTTCTACGGTCAGTCGGCGACCTTCTCCGGCCAGGCCTACGCACAGATGCGCAGCGAGATCGAAGTGGTCTCGGCAGACGAATACAAAGCCTTCATCAAGAAGCAGAAAGAAGACATCGAATCGGCTCAGAAACGGGTCGAGGAACTGCTCACCAACGGAGAAGTGCCATGAGCGACCGCGCCGCGCCCGAGCTGGTAATCGACGGTTTCCCGCGCAAGCGGCCGGGCTGGATCGAGCTGGCGACCAGCGCCAACCACAAGGACCTCGGCCGGATCCTGCTGACCGGCGCCGGCGGCTTCCTGTTCCTCGCGGTGATCGAGTTCCTGCTGATGCGGCTGCAGCTGGTGGTGCCGGAAAACACCTTCCTCACCCCGGTCGCCTTCAACCGCATGCTCTCCTACTACGGCGCGACCGCGATCTTCTTCTTCGCCCTGCCCTTCGTCTTCGGCTTCTTCCACTACCTGGCGCCGCTGCAGATCGGCGCCCGCGGCACCGCGCTGCCGCGCCTCAGCCAGATCGGCGTCGCGCTCTGGGTGGCGGGCGCCGTCGTCCTCTACATAGCCTTCCTCTGGACCCCGTCGGAGGCCGGGGTGAACCCGCTGCCGCCGCTCAGCGAGACCGCCTTCCTCGCCAACAACGGGGTCGACGTCTGGGTCACCGGGGTCGGCTTCGCCACCCTCGGCTTCGTCCTCATGTCGATCGACCTGGGGACGACGCTGCGGCGGATGCGGGCCCCGGGGATGGCCTGGCGCCGGGCGCCGGTCTTCGCCTTCGCCGCCAACGTCTGCTGCTGGCTGATGACCGTGATCGGCCCGGTCTTCCTGG
>JAFDWC010000092.1 GCA_018268655.1 Actinomycetota bacterium | reverse complement strand
CCGGCGCTCTGCGGGCCCATGTGGAGGAGGCCGCCGTCGTCGATCCAGCCGATCGAGCCGCCGCCGGCGCCGATCGTGTGGACGTCGATCATCGGCAGCGAGACAGAGTGGCGGTTGACCTCGCCCTCGTGGGTGACCTGGACCTGGCCCGCGCGGACGATCGAGACGTCGTAGCTGGTCCCGCCCATGTCGAAGATCAGGCAGTCCTCGGCGCCGGCGCCGCGGGCGTAGGCGGCGCCCGCGACTGGGCCGCCGGCGGGGCCGGAGAGGACGGTGCTGGCTGGCACCTTGCTGACGATCTCGGGGATCGCGACGCCGCCGTTGGACTGCATCACCAGCAGGATCCCGCCGAAGCCCTCGTCGGCGAGGCGGGTGACGAGACGCTCGACATAGCCGCGCAGGACCGGCCCGACGTAGGAGTTCATCGCCGTCGTCGAGACCCGCTCGTAGAGGCGGACCTGGGGCAGGACCTCGGAGGAGACCGAGAGGAATAGGTCGGGCGCCAGCTCGGAGACGATCGCCGCGACCTGGCGCTCGTGGGCGTCGTTGGCGTAGGAGTGCATGAGGCAGACGGCGATCGCCTCGACGCCCTCCTCCAGCAGCGTGCGAACGGCGACCCGCGTCCCCTCGAGGTCGAGCTCGGTCAGCTCGGCGCCGGTGGTGTCGACCCGCTCGCTGACCGGCAGCCGCAGGTGGCGGGGGACCAGGGGCGGCGGCGCCACGTAGCTGTTGTCGTAGAGGTGGGTGCGGCTGCGAACCCCGCGCCGCATCTCGAGCACGTCGCGGAAGCCCTCGGTGGTGAGGAGGCCGGTCCGCGCCCCGCGCTCGGTCAGCACCGCGTTGGTGGTGACGGTGGTGCCGTGGACGATGATCGGCGTCCGCGCCAGCAGCTCGGCCGGTTCCAGGCCTTCCAGCTCGGCCAGCTCGCGGAGCCCGTTGACGACGCCGTCGGAGGGATCGCTCGGCGTGCTCGGGGACTTGTGGATGCGGAGCTGGCGGCGCTCGCTCTCGCTGAGGACGAAGTCGGTGAAGGTGCCGCCAACGTCGATGCCGACCACGTAGCTCACCGCGGCGCCTCCCGCTCGGGGCCGAGGATCCCGTGGGGGATGCGCGAGAGCCGTTCGGCGCCGTCCTCGGTGATCGCGTAGGTGTCGACGGCGCTGGCGCCGAAGCGCTCGTCGGCGCTGGCGAAGTTCGGGTGCACGGAGATCACCATGCCGTCGGCCAGCGGCGTCTCGTCGCCGGCGGTGATCACCGGCCGGTCGTGGTCGACGCCGACCCCGTGGCCGTGCCAGATCCCGGACCCAACCTCGGCCGCGGCGGCGACCGCGTCGATCGCCCGCGCCACCTCTGCCGCCGTCACCCCGGGTCGGAGCAGGGCTTCAGCCTGGCGGGCGGCGTCGAGGCAGGCCTCGGCGACCCGCAGTTGCTCCGGGGCCGGCTCGCCGAGCGCGACCAGTCCGCCGACCTCGACCCAGTAGCCGCTCGGCCCGACCACCTCGACGTAGACGCTGGCGAGGTCACCGTCGCCGAACTCCCGCCCCTGCGACCAGCTCAGGAAGTAGGGCTCGGCGCTGACGAAGATCAGCGCGTCGCGGGCGCCGCGGGCGAAGATCGCCTTGCGGATCGCGGCGCCGACCTCGGCGTCGGTGGCGCCCGCGCGCAGCGCCCGCCGGCCGGCGTCGAAGCCGGCGTCGCCGATCTCGACCGTGCGCCGGAGCTCGGCCAGGTCCTCGTCCCCCTTCAGCAGCTTCAGCTCCGCGATCAGCGCCCCGGCGTCCACGAGGTCAGCCTGGGGGAGGGCCCGCCGCAGCGATTCGAGCTCGCCGACCGGGAGCAGCGAGCGCATGCCGGTGACCCCGACCCGGCCGCCCTCGGCGCCCTCCTGCCGCAGCACCGCGGCGACGGCACTCGGCAGGTCGTCGACCCCGGAGAGCAGATCACCGCCGCCGGCGACGAGAATCTCCGGCGCTTCGGGGTGGCGAGCCGCGTACCAGCGGTCGGCCGGGGTCGGCGCGATCAGGACCGGCCCGCGCCCGGAGCGGGTCATCACCGCGTAGGCCATGCGGGCCACCGGGGTGTAGGCGGTGAGGAACTCGACGTCGCCGTACTGGGTGATGTGGCCGCGGCTGACGGCGACGAGGGCGTCGAGGCCGTCGGCCTCCATCAGCTCGCGGGCGGCGGCGGCGCGGCGCTCGAGCAGGCCGCTCACCGGGCGCCCCCGGCCGCTTCGATCGCCTCGATCGCCATCCGCCGGCCGAGTTCGACGTGCTCGCGGATCGCCGCCTGGGCGCCGGCGAGGTCGGCCTCGGCGAAGGCGGTGAGGATCGCTCGGTGCTGGTTGCCGACCTCGGTCGAGAGGTCGTCGAAGGAGAGGTCGGCCATCACCCGCTCCATCAGCAGGCTGACCGGGAGCTTGGCGTAGATCGCCGACAGCGCCTCGTTGCCGGCGAGGTCGAGGTGGAGGCTGTGGAAGCGCTGGTTGGCGTAGATGTAGGCCCGCAGGTCCCAGGCGCGGTCGGGCAGCATCGTCTCCTGCGCCTCCTCGAAGGCCTCCCGCAGGGCGCCGAGCTCGATCTCGCCGACCGCGCCGATCGCGCGCTCGGCGGCGATCAGCTCCAGCCCGAGGCGGACGTCGTAGCCCTCCTTCACGGCCCTGGTGGTGATCGGGGTGACGAAGTAGCCCCGGCGCGAGCGGACCTCGACCAAGCCCTCGGCGGCGAGCCGGGTCAGTGCCTGGTGGACGGGGCTGCGGGAGACCCCGAGCCGGTCCGAGAGCGAGGCGAGGCTGAGCCGCTCGCCGGGCGCGAGCTCACCCGAGAGGAGAGCGGCGCGGACGTGCTCGTAGACCTTGGCGTTGAGGTCGGTGTGCTCGAACCGGGTCAACGTGGGGGGTGGCGCGAGCACTGACATAAGACATGTGAAATGTATCATGACAGCGCGCGGCGCGCAGGTTTGATCCCCCGCCGCGAATGCGATCCCCTGCAAGGGTTTTAGCCGCCATAGGGGGTGAAATCCTTGCAGCGCGTCGTCTGGGTGCGGTCCCAGCGTGACCGCGGACCGCCGGCGCGCCTCGACCGCCGGCCTACAGCTGCAGGCTCTTCACCTGCAACAGCTCCTCAAGCCCGAAGCGGCCGTTCTCCCGTCCATGCCCGGATTGGCCGAAGCCGCCGAACGGGGCGAGTGGGTTGAAGGCGCCGCCGTTGATCTCGATCTGGCCGCCGCGGAGGCGCTTGGCGACCGCGATCGCTCGCTCACGGTCCCCTGACCAGACACCGCCGGCGAGACCGTAGGGGGTGTCGTTGGCGATCCGCACCGCGTCGTCCTCGCCTTCGTAGGGCTGGATCGCCAGCACCGGCCCGAAGATCTCCTCCTGGGCGATCGTCATCTCCGGCTCGACCTCGGAGAAGACGGTGGGGCGGACGAAGTAGCCGCGCTCGAGGCCGTCTGGAGGCTCGGCGCCGCCGGTCAGCAGCCGCGCCCCCTCCGCGATCCCGGTCTCGATGTAGCCGCGGACGCGGTCGCGCTGGGTCGCCGAGACCAGCGGCCCGAGCGTCGTCGAGGGGTCGAACGGGTCGCCCGGGACGAAGGACTCGGCCGCCGCCCGGGCGATCTCTTCGGCCTCGGCCAGGCGCTGGCGCGGCACCAGCATCCGGGTCAGGGCGCTGCAGGTCTGACCGGAGTTGAGGAAGCACTTGGCGACGCCGTCGGGCACCGCCCGCTCGAGCTCGGCGTCGTCGAGGATCACGTTCGGCGACTTGCCGCCGAGCTCCATCGCCACCGGCTTCACCGTCGCCGCCGCCAGCTCGGAGACGCGGCGACCGGCCCGGGTCGAGCCGGTGAAGGAGACCATGTCGACGCCGGGGTGGCCGGCGATCGCCTCGCCGACCACCGGCCCGGTGCCGCTGAGGAGGTTGAAGACCCCCGGCGGCAGCCCCGCTGCCTCGATCACCTCGGCCAGCGCGAAGGCGTTCAGCGGCACCACCTCACTCGGCTTGAGGACGACGGTGCAGCCGGCGCCGAGCGCGGCGGCGACCTTGGCTCCGATCTGGTTCAGCGGATAGTTCCAGGGCGTGATCGCGCCGACCACCCCGATGGGCTCGCGCAGCACCCGCGAGTTGCCGACCTCCTCCTCCCAGGCGACCTGCTCGATCAGCCCCGGCATCGACGCGAAGTGGTTGATCCCGAGCCCGACCTGGATCAGCCGCGACAGCTTCAGCGGCATCCCCAGCTCCTGCGCGATCAGCGCGGTCAGCTCGTCAGCCCGCTCCTCGAGCCCGGCGGCGATCGCCGCCAGCGCCCGCGCTCGCTCCTCGCGCGGCGTCCGCGACCAGCCCTCGAACGCCTCCCGCGCCGCCGCCACCGCGCGCTCGACCTCGGCGGCGCCGCAGCCCGGCACCGTCGCGATCGTCTCCTCGGTGGCCGGGTTGACCACCGCGATCGGCTCGGCCCCGCTTGGCTCGACCCACTCGCCGCCGATGAAGACCCGCCGCCGTGACCCCAACTCCGCCCCCGCCGTCATCCCCGCACCTCCGCGTCGCTCGAATTCCGTTCAGCAAAGCTATCGCGCAGGGTTGTTATAGCGGATTTGTAGTTATCGCAGTTAAGCTATAATCGGCTCATGGACCGGACTCCGGGGCAGCTTCTGCGCGAAGCCAGGGTGCGTCATCGGGTCAGCCAGGAGCAGCTGGCGAGCCGGGCAAGCACCACCCAGTCGGCGATCTCGCGGATCGAGTCGGACCGGGTATCGCCCTCGGTGGCGACCCTGCGTGAGCTGCTCCACCTGCTCGGCGAGGAGCTTGTCCTCACCAGCGAGCCTCGCGAGTGGGGGGTCGATCGCGGGCAGGTGAGAGAGCGGCTGCGCCTGACCCCCGAGCAGCGCCTCGACCACGGGCTCGCGTTCGCCAAGCAGGTGATCGAGATGAGCCCGAACGTGCGCGAAGAACCGGATGCCGAGGCCGCGTGACGGAGCCGCTGCCGCCCCGCCCACCGGACCTGCGCCGGCTGCTGGAGCCGATGGTCCGCAACGGCGTCGACTTCGTCGTCGTTGGCGGGATGGCGGGGATCGCCAATGGGTCCAGCTATCCGAGCTACGACCTCGACCTCGCCTACGCCCGCGGCAAGGACAACGTCGCCCGGCTGGTACGCGCGCTGCGAGAGGTCGGCGGCCTGCGCCTGCGGGGCGCGCCGCCCGACCTCGAGTTCGAGCTCGACCAGCGGACGATCGAAAACGGCTCCAACTTCACCTTCATCACGCCCCATGGCGATCTCGACATCCTCGGCGAGATCGATGGGATCAAGGACTTCGAGGCACTGAGAAAAGACGCCTTCGAAGACGAGATCGGCGGGCTTCCCGTGCGCATCGCCTCGCTCGACAAGCTGATCGCGATGAAGCGCGCGGCGAATCGGCCGAAAGACCGCAACATGCTCGAGGAGTACATCGTCATCGCCGACGAGCGGGGCAAGCTCAGCTGATCTCGCCGTCGCCGCGGCCGCCGGAAACGGAAGCGCCGGCGCCGGCGCCGACCGCGGCCTCCCAGCCGGGGCCCGGCACCTGGCGGGCGTCGCGGGCGTGGAGGACCTCGCCGCAACGTTCGCAGATGCCGCGCTCGGAGACCTCGCCGCCGCACTCCTTGTGGACGATCAGCCGCGGCGGGCCGTCGGGGCCGGACGAGTAGCGGTCGCCCCAGTGCATCAGGGCGATCAGGGCCGGCCAGAGGTCGAGGCCCTTCTCGGTCAGGAAGTACTCGTGGCGGGGCGGGCTCTCCTGGTAGGCGCGGCGCTCGAGGATGCCTTCGTCGACGAGGCGCTGGAGGCGGGCGGAGAGGACGTTGCGGGCAATCCCCAGCGACTGCTGCAGCTCGCCGAAGCGGCGGTGGCCGTTGAGGATGTCGCGGACGATCAGCAGCGACCAGCGCTCCCCGATCACCTCCAGTGATTTGGCGATCGAGCAGAACTGGCCGGGGTAGTCCGAACGCAGCATGGCCGTGAGTCTCGCACACGTGGTTGCATCAAGCAACCGACTTCGCTAGGCTCATCGTCGCAATAGGTTGCTTGACGAAACCGACGGCAACCGCAGCCGATCGGCCGCCCTCGCGGCCGGAGGAGGCGAATCGAGATGAGACTCGTCCCATGGAGCAGGAGACGACCGCGAGCCGGCTTCCCGGCGCGGATCGCGATCAGCCAGGAGGAGATCACCGCGGACCTCGAGTACCGCGGCGAGGGGAGCCGCGCTCAGCCGAGGTCGCGGGCGAGCGCGACGAGGAGGCGGACGCCGTAGCCGCTGGCGTCCTTGCCGGCGTACTCGCGGCCGAGATCCCAGGCGGTGCCGGCGATGTCGACGTGCGCCCACGGCGTCTCGCCGACGAACTCCTCGAGGAAGGAGGCGGCGGTGATCGTCCCCGCCTCGCGCTTGGAGCCGAGGTTGGAGAGGTCGGCGACGGTGCCTTTCATCATCTCCTTGTACTCGGGGTGAAGCGGCAGCCGCCAGACCAGCTCGCCGGTCTCCTCGCCGGCGGCGCTGACCGCGGCGGCGAGCTCGTCGTCGTTGGCGATCAGCCCGGCGTAGGTCGAGCCGAGGGCGATCAGCACCGCCCCGGTCAGGGTCGCCAGGTCGACCAGGCGCTCGGCCCCGAGCTCGACCGCGTAGGCGAGCGCGTCGGCGAGGATCAGCCGCCCCTCGGCGTCGGTGTTGTTGACCTCGACCGTCTTGCCGTTGTATTGGGTGATCACGTCGCCGGGCTTGATCGCCCGCCCCGACGGCATGTTCTCGGTCGCCGGGACGACCGCGACGAGGTCGACCGGCAGCCCCAGCTCGGCGATCGCCGCGACCGCCTCGAGGACGGCGGCGCCGCCCGACATGTCGTACTTCATCTCGTGCATGCCGGCCCCGGGCTTGAGCGAGATGCCGCCGGTGTCGAAGGTCACACCCTTGCCGACGAAGCCGATGGTGGGTCCCGCGCCGCCGCCGGCGTAGCGGAGGACGATCAGCCGCGGCTCCTCGGCGCTGCCCTGGCTGACCGCGACCAGGCCGCCCATCCCAAGGGCGGTGATTTCCTCGCGTCCGAGGACCTCGGCCGTGACCGCCTCGTACGCCGCGGCGATCTCCTCGGCGCGGGCGCCGAGGTGGGCGGGGGTGGCGAAGTTGGCGGGAGTGCTCTGGAGGTCGCGGGCGCGATTGGCCGCCGCGGCGACGGCGGCGGCAGCGGCGGCGGCATCGGCCGCCTCGGCCGGCCCGACCAGGGTCAGCGACTCGAGCTTCGGCGCCTGCTCGTCGGGGTCGGCGGCGCGGAAGCGGTCGTAGCGGTAGGCAGCGAGGACGGTGCCGGTGACGATCGCCTCGGCGGCCACCGCCGGCTCGATCCCCGCCGGCAGCTTCCAGGCCAGCGCACTCGCCTCCAGCTGGGCGGCCTCCCTGGCGACCAGCGCCGCCGCGACCCGCAGCCGCTCGGCGCCCAGGTCGGCGGCCTTGCCGAGCCCGGCGACGACGACCCGCCCGTTCCCGGGGAGCAGGGTCGAGAGCCGTTTGAAGGAGCCCTTCGCGGCGGCGGCGCCCGGCGCCTCGGCGAGCTCCGCCGGCAGCGCTCCCTCCTCGCTCAGCCCGACCGCGAGCAGGTCGGCATCGACTTCGCCCAGCTCCCGTTGCACCACCTCGATCCTCATCGGCGGAGAGTCTATGCGGCATATGCGGCGGCGACTGCCGGCCGGCGACCTCCCGGTATCGTCACGTCCCGGCACGGGGCAGGCGGCTCCGCGCGCATTTTTCGGTCAGACACGAAGGCAAGGAAAGGGAACCGATGTCCAGCTCAGTGATCCTAGGAACCGCGCGCACCCCGGTTGGCAAGATGGGCGGCGCCCTTGCCTCGCTCGACGCCACCGAGCTCGGCGGCATCGCGATCGAGGCGGCGCTGGAGCGCTCCGGCGTCGGCGCCGAGCAGGTCGAACAGGTCGTCTTCGGCCAGGTCCTGCAGGCTGGCCAGGGGCAGATTCCCTCGCGCCAGGCCCAGATCAAGGGCGGGATCCCGAAGGAGGTTCCCTCGGAGACGATCAACAAGGTCTGCGCCTCGGGGATGCGGACGCTCGGCCTCGCCGACCAGGCGATCCGCGCCGGCGACCTCGAAATCGCCGTCACCGGAGGCATGGAGTCGATGAGCCAGGCGCCCTACCTGCTGCCGAACGCCCGCTTCGGCTTCCGGATGGGCGACGTCCAGGCGCTCGACGCGATGACCCACGACGGGCTCACCAACCCCTTCACCGGCAAGCAGATGATCAACGAGGCCTCCGAGGTCTCCAACGAGCTCGAGATCACCCGCGCCGAGATGGACAAATTCGCGCTGCGATCGCAGCAGCTGGCCGGCGCCGCCGCCGATGCGGGGCGAACCGCCGAGGAGATCGTCCCGGTCACGGTCAGGTCGCGGAAGGCGGAGACGACGGTCGAGGTCGACGAGGCGCCGCGCCCGGAGACGACGCTCGAGGCGCTCGCCAACCTGAAGGCGATCGGCGGCGAGGGCGCCACCCACACCGCCGGCAACGCGCCGGGCGTAAACGACGGCGCCGGCGCGATCGTCGTCGCCTCCGAGGAGTGGGCGCAGAGGGAAGGCAGGGCGCCGCTGGCCAGGGTCCTCTCCTACGCGACCGTCGCCGACGACTTCGCCTACCTCGCCCGCACCCCCGGCAACGCCGCCCTGAAGGCGCTGGCGAAGATCGGCAAGACGCCCGAGGACGTCGACCTCTGGGAGATCAACGAGGCCTTCGCCTCGGTCGTGATCGGCTCGATGCGGATCCTCGGCATCGACGAGGAGAACGTCAACGTCAACGGCGGCGCGATCGCCTACGGTCACCCGATCGGCGCCTCCGGGGCCCGCATCGCTGGCGCCCTGGTTCACGAGCTCAGCCGCCGCGGCGGCGGGCTGGGCGTGGCCGCCATTTGCTCCGGCGGCGGCCAGGGGGATGCGATAGTCGTCGAGGTTTGACGGACGAGCTGACTCCAGACCAGGTCGAAAGCGGCGGCCGCGCCGCGGCCTTCTTCGACCTCGACAAGACCCTGATGGCGGGGTCGAGCGGGATGCAGTTCGCCCGCGTCGCCGCCCGCCAGGGGATCGTCGGGCGGCGGCAGCTGGCGCGGTGGGCGGTCGAGCACCTGCGCTACCGCCTCCGCGGCACCACCGACGAGCGCACCGCCGAGGTGCTGCGCGTCGCCCGCGAGCTGATCACCGGGGTACCGGCGCTGAAGATCGCCCGCATGGGGCCGGAGGTGATGGCCGACATCCTGCCCCGGGTCTACCCGCAGATGCTGGCCGAGGTCCACGCCCACCAGGACGCCGGCCGGCCGACCTTCATCGTCAGCGCCGCCGGCAACGAAGTCGTCGAATCGCTGGCCCGGGTGCTGGGGATGGACGGCGGGATCGGGACCAGCTACGAGGTCGACGCGGCTGGCAACTTCACGGGCCGCCTCGCCGGCCCCTTCGTCTACGGCCCCGGCAAGGTCGAGGCGATGGAGAGCTTCGCCGCCGCCCAGGGGATCGACCTCGCCGCCTCCTACGCCTACTCCGACGCGCTCTCCGACCTGCCGATGCTGCGCGCGGTCGGCAACCCGGTCGCGGTCAACCCCGACCCGCCCCTGGGGGCGATCGCCAGGGAGGAGGGCTGGCAGGTCCTGCGCTTCGAACGGCTCGGCCGGCGCCTGCTTGCCGTCTTCGTCACGGTGCTGGCGACGGCGGCTGGCCTGACCGCCTCGCGCGCCTCGAAGGCACGGCGGGCGCGCGCGGCCGCCCCCCGGGCGGGGCGGTTGCTGCGCCGGTGAGCCCGCGGGCCTGGTTCGTCTTCGCGGCCGTCTCGCTGATCTGGGGCACCCCTTACCTCTTCATCAAAATCGCAGTCGACGGCGGGCTGCCGCCGCTGCCCCTGGCCTGGGGGCGGGTCGTCCTCGGGGCGGTGGTCCTGCTGACGATCGCCTGGCGGGCCGGCACCCTGGCGCCGCTGCGCGGCCGCGGCCGTTGGCTGCTCGCCTACGCGCTCGCCGAGCTGGCGATCCCTTTCCCGCTGCTCGGGGTGGGGGAGCAGCGGGTTTCCTCCTCGACCGCTGCGATCGTGATCGCCACCGCGCCGCTGGTCGTCGCCGGCCTGGCGCTGCGCTTCGAACCGGCCGAACGGCTCGACGGCCGCCGCCTCGCCGGCCTCCTCGTCGGGCTGGCCGGGGTCGCGGCCCTGGTCGGGATCGACGTCGCCGGCTCCGCCAGCGAGCTGTTCGGCGTCGCCTGCGTCTTCGTCGCCGCCTGCTGCTACGCGATCGGCCCGATGGTCCTCAAACGCCACCTCGCCGACCTCGATCCGATCGCCTCGATGGGCGTCTCCCTGGCGATCGCCGGTGCCCTCCTCACCCCGCTCGCCGCGGTCGCCGCCCCGAGCGCCGACCCCGGCGGCGGCGCGGTTGCCGCGGTCATCGTCCTCGGCCTCCTCTGCACGGCGCTGGCCCTCGTCCTGATGGCGATCCTGGTCGCCGAAGCCGGGCCCAGCCGGGCGCTCGTCATCACCTACATCAACCCGGTGGTCGCCGTCGCCCTCGGGGTCATCTTCCTCGGCGAGCAGCCAGGCGCCGGCGCGATCGTCGGCCTTGCCGCGATACTCTTCGGCTCCTGGCTGGCGACGCGCGGCGGTCCGCCGGCCGAGGTCGAGCCGGACCCGGTCGCGAGCCGAGCCGCGGTGCAGCTCGAAGGAAGCGGCGACCCGCGATAGGCGGCACTCCTCGCAAACGTCTAGATTTCGTGCGGATGAGCACCGCCACCGCCCGCAAGATCCGCGTTGTCGTCGCCAAGCCCGGCCTCGACGGCCACGACCGCGGCGCCAAGATCATCGCCCGCGCCCTCCGCGACGCCGGCATGGAGGTGATCTACACCGGCCTGCACCAGACCCCCGAGCAGATCGCCGAGACGGTGATCCAGGAGGACGCCGACGCGGTCGGCCTCTCGATCCTCTCCGGCGCCCACATGACCCTGGTCCCTCGCGTCGTCGCCCTGCTCGAAGAACAGGGCGTCGACGACGTGCTCGTCACCGTCGGCGGCACGATCCCCGCCGACGACATCCCCGAGCTGAAGAAGCTCGGCGTCGCCGAGGTCTTCACCCCGGGGGCGGGCACCGACGAGATCGTCGAGTTCGTCCGCAGAGGCGCCGCCGAGCGCCACGCCCAGGCCGAATGACCCTCGCGGGCTGTTCCTCGTGCCCGTCTCGCGAGCATGAGGAACAGCGGGACGTGGGCCAGGCCGCTGGCGCTCAGATTCATTACACCGATTCATGCATAGGTCCGGAGGGAACGGGTATAGTCCTGATTGACTCGTCAGTCAACTTCGTTGACCGATAACATGCCCGGCCGCCCCGGAGCCGCGAAGGCGCAAACCGCGGCCCGCCCCAAGACCGTTCATCGTTCCCCAAGGAGGCCCTGAGTTGAAGATCTGCGTCCTGGTCAAGGAGGTACCGGACGCCGCAGTGCAGAAGCGCATCGATCCCAGCACGATGCGCCTCGACCGCAGCGGCGAGAAAAATCTCAACCCCTTCGACACGCACGCGCTCGAGGCGGCGATGCAGATCAAGGAGGGTGGGGCGATCCCGGTCGAGGAGGTCGTCGCGGTGACGATGGGCCCCGACTCGGCGATCCGCGCGCTGCACAAGGCGGTGGCGCTCGGCGCCGACCGC
>JAFDWC010000091.1 GCA_018268655.1 Actinomycetota bacterium | reverse complement strand
CGACCGCGCGGCGGACGTCCTCCTCGTCGGCGCAGCGCAGGACCGCGGCCGGCAGGCGCTCGTCGAACATCCCGTTCCAGACCCTGCGGGCCTCGTCGTACTCGGCGTCGCCAGGGGCGATCACCGCTCCGGCAAGCTCCACACGCAGCTCCGCGACCACGTCTTCGAACCCGGTAGAAGCGCTCTCGACCGATCCCATACTTGTCACTTGATCAAGAATCTGCCAGCTTTGCAACTCTGGGTTTCTCGAAAAGGGGGATGGAATTGACGGACAAGGTGGTTAGTGCCGACGGAATCAACGAGCTTCGCGCCCGCCTCACGGGCGCCCTGATCACTCCCGGCGACGGCGCCTACGACGAGGCACGCCAGGTCTGGAACGGGATGGTCGACAAACACCCCGCCGCGGTCGTCCGCGCCGCCGACGACGCCGACGTCTCCGCGACGGTCCGCTTCGCCGCCGAGCATGAGCTCCTGCTCGCGGTCCGCGGCGGCGGCCACTCGGTCGCCGGCCAGGGCACCTGCGACGGCGGCATCGTCCTCGACCTGAAAGCGATCAGCCACGTCGACGTCGACGCCGAGGCCGGGATCACCCGCGCCGGCGGCGGCTGCCTTCTCGGCGACGTCGACCGCGCCAACCAGGCCCAGGGCCGGGTCGTCCCCGCCGGTGTCGTCTCCCACACCGGCGCTGGTGGCCTCACCCTCGGCGGCGGCGTCGGCTGGCTCTCGCGCCGCTTCGGCCTCACCTGCGACAACGTCGCCGCCTTCCGCGTCGTCCTCGCCAACGGCGAGGTCGCGACCGCCAGCGAAGACGAGAACCCCGACCTCTACTGGGGCCTGCGCGGCGGCGGCGGCAACTTCGGCGTCGTCACCGAGTTCAGCTACCGCAGCCACCCGTTCCCGACCGAGATCCCGGTCGGCATCGCCTTCTGGCCGATCAAGGACGCGGCGGCGGTCCTCCGCGTCCACGCCGAGCTGATGCCGGAGCGCCCCAACGAGTGGAAGGCGACCGCCTTCGTCTCCCGTCCCCACAAGGGCACGGGCGTGCCGCCGGAGCTGATCGGTCAGCCCTGCCTCTCGATCCTGCAGGTCTGGGCCGGCGAGGACCTCGCCGCCGCCGAAGAGGCCTATGCCCCACTGCGCCGCGCCGCCACCCCGGCCTTCGAGCGACTGGCTCCGATGTCCTACATCGAGTTGCAGACGGTCGAGGACGAGGTCGCCGCCCACGGCAAGTGCAACTACACCAAAGGCGGCTACCTCGATCGGGAGCTGGGCGAGGGCGCGATCGAGTCCCTGCTCACCTCCGCCGAGGAGATCCTCAACGAAGAATCGATCATCGAGGTGATCCCCCACGGCGGCGCCCAGCTCGACCTCGCGGACGCCGACACCGCCTTCCCCGACCGCGAGGCCGCCTACTCGTTCAACGTCTACGCCCGCTGGCCCCTCGCCGAAGACGACGAGCGCCACATCGCCTGGGTCCGCCGCTCCTTCGACGGGCTCGACCGCCATGCCGGAGCCGGGGTCTACGTCAATTTCTTCAACCCCGACGAAGGCGATGACGGCGGCCGCGTCCTCGCCGCCTTCGGTCGCGAGCGCTACGACAAGCTCGCCCAACTGAAGGCGCGCTATGACCCGACCAACCTGTTCTCGCTGAACCCGAACGTCAAGCCGGCCGCTACGGCTTGAGCTTGAGTTTTGATCAAATAGGATCTAGGTCCGTGGCCCCCGACGCTGAGCTGCTCCCGAAGCCGTCCTCGCCCCTGCGCGGGATTCCCGTCCTCGAGCAGACGCTGCCGAGCCTGCTCGAGCGTCAGGCCGCGGCCTACGGCGAGAAGCCGCTGCTGCGCTGCGACGGGCAGGAGCTCAGTTTCGCGGAGGTCCGCGACCGTGCCAAGGCCGCCGCCGCGACCCTGCAGGCGGCGGGGATCGAGACCGGCGACCGCGTCCTGCTGCTGTCGGAGAACCGGATCGAGCTGCTCGAGGTGGTGCTCGGCTGCGCCTGGATCGGCGCCGTCGTCGTCCCGGTCAACACGGCCCTGCGCGGTGACCAGCTCCAGCACGTGGTCGCAAACTCGCAGCCGAAGCTGATCGCGGTCGAGCCGGCCCTGCTCGAGCCGCTGGAGAAGGTGGAGGCGCCGGACGCTCTCGAGCGCGTCTGGCTGTTCGCCGAGGAGGCCCCCGACACCGCCCTCGGGGCCGCCTGCGAGCCGTTCCCGGAGCTGCGCGGCGAGCCCGCTCCGGCCAGCGAGGAGATCGGCCCGGCGACCCTGGTCGCGATCCTCTACACCTCCGGCACGACCGGCCCCTCGAAGGGCGTCTGCTGCCCCCAGGCGCAGTTCTACTGGTGGGGGATATCGGTCGGCGAGATGCTCGAGATCGGCGAGGACGACGTCCTCTACACCTGCCTGCCGATGTTCCACACCAACGCGCTGAACGCCTTCGTCCAGGCCCTGGTCGCCGGCGCCACCTTCGTCATCGGCGAGCGCTTCTCGGCCTCGCGCTTCTGGAAACGGGCCGCCGCCGAGGGCGCCACCGTCAGCTACCTGCTGGGGGCGATGGTCAACATCCTCCACGGCCGCCCGCCGGCCCCCGAGGACTCGGCCCACCAGGTCCGCATCGCCCTCGCCCCGGCCACCCCCGCGACCCTGCACGAGTCGTTCCGCGAGCGTTTCGGGGTGCTGCTGATCGAGGGCTACGGCTCGACCGAGACCAACTGCACGATCGGCGCTGCCGCCGACCGCCAGCGGCCCGGCTGGATGGGGGTCGAGATCCCCGACTACGAGGTCGACGTGGTCGACGCCAACGACGTTACCGTCGCGCCCGGCGAGGCCGGCGAGCTGGTGATGCGCCCGCGCCACCCGTTCAGCTTCGCCAGCGGCTACTTCGCCAACGAGACGGCGACGGTCGAGGCCTGGCGCAACCTCTGGTTCCACAGCGGCGACCGGGTGCTGCGCGACGAGCAGGGCTGGATCCGCTTCGTCGACCGGACCAAGGACGCGATCCGCCGCCGCGGCGAGAACATCTCCTCCTACGAGGTCGAGGCGGCGATCAACGCCCACCCCGGCGTCGCCGGCGTCGCCGTCTTCGCCGTCCCCTCGGAGATGGCCGAGGACGAGGTGATGGCGGCGGTGGTGCCGAAGCCGGGCGTCGAGCTCGACCCCGAGGACCTGATGCGCCACTGCGAGGGCCGGCTCGCCTACTTCGCGATCCCCCGCTACGTCGACTTCGTCGAGGAGCTGCCGATGACCGAGAACGGCAAGGTCCGCAAGGCGGTGCTGCGCGAGCGTGCCGTCACCGACTCCACCTGGGACCGCGAGGCCGCCGGCTACGTGCTGAAGCGCTGACATGTCCTCCGTCGACCCCAACGCGATCTGCGCCAGCATCGAGGTGGCGGTCCCCGCCCAGACCGCCTTCGAGTTCATGGCCGACGGCCTCAAGCAGGACCACTGGGCGCTCGGCAGCATGGGCCGCGAGGACCTCGGCGACGACCTCTACCGCGGCAAGTCCTCCTTCGACGGCAGCGACCTCTACGTCAAGCTCTTCCCCGACCCGGAGCTGCTCCTGGTCGACTACTCGACCGGCCCCTCGCCGGAGCAGCTGGTGCCGCACGTCGAGGCGCGGATCCGGCCCGGCTCCTGGCTCGGCCGCGACGACTCGGTCTCGGTCGTCACCCTGACGATCTGGCGCGACGGCGAGGACGACGACGAGTGGGAGTTCCACTTCCACCTCTGGCGCACCGAGATCAGGCTGATCAAGGGCGCGATCGAGCGCGGTCTCTGACCGACCGCGCCGCCCCGTGCAGCCCCCCAACCTGAGCCCGCTGTTCCAGCCGCTGGCGCTCGCTGGCACCGAGCTGCCGAACCGGGTTATGACCTCGGCGATGACGCTGCAGTACGGCGAGGGCGGCTTCATCTCCGACCGCCACCTGGCGATCTACGAGGAGCGGGCGCGGGGCGGGGTGGGGCTGATGATGAGCGAGCAGCTGACCGCCTCGCCGCTCAGCCCGAGCCCGTTCGCGAACGAGATCCTGGCCTACGACGAGCGCCAGGTCGAGCGCTTCGCGGCGCTGGCGCGGGTGCTCGAGCCCTACCCGGCGCGCTTCTTCGCCCAGCTCTTCTGCGGCGGCGTCTCGGGCTCCAGCAGCGCCGGCCTCGAGGGTTGGGGGCCGGTCCGCGGGCCCTCGCGGATCCCCGAGCCCGGCGGCGAGCAGCCGCTGCCGCTGAGCGCCGGGGAGATCGCCCAGATCGCCGCCGACTTCGGCCGCTCCGCCGCCCACGTCAAGGCCGGCGGCCTCGACGGGGTCGAGATCCACGGCGCCCACGGCTGGCTCGTCGGGCAGTTCCTCAGCCCGTTCTACAACCGCCGCGAGGACGAGTACGGCGGCTCGGTCGCGAACCGCTGCCGCTTCGCGACCGAGGTCGGCGCCGCGATCCGCGCCGCGGTCGGGCCGGAGTTCCCGCTCGGGCTGGCGCTCACCTACGACGAGATGATCGGCGCCGACGGGATCACCGAGGAGGACACCCTGGCCCAGCTCGAGGTCCTGCTCGCGGCCGAGCTGTTCGATTTCTTCGACCTCTCGATCGGGGCGCCGCATTCGGTCCATTTCACGATCGCGCCGATGGCCGTCGAGGAGGGCTTCTCGCTCGGGTTCGCGGCGCGGGCGCGCGAGCTGGTCGCCGGCCGGGCGGCGGTCTTCGTCGCCGGCCGCGTCGTCAACCCGCGGATGGCGGCGGCGGCGGTCCGCGACGGCGCCGCCGACGTCGTCGCGATGTCGCGGGCCCAGCTCGCCGATCCGCACCTGGTGCGCAAGGCGCGCGAGGGGAGGCTGACCGAGATCCGCCGCTGCGTCGGCGCCAACGTCTGCGTCGGCCGGGCCAAGAACGGCGAGCCGGTGGCCTGCGTGCTGACCCCGGCGACCGGGCGCGAGCTCGACGGCTGGGCCCACGGCGAGCCGCCGCGGGTGGCGCCGAGCGCGGCGCGGCGAGTGCTGGTCGCGGGTGCCGGGCCGGCCGGCCTGAGGGCGGCGGCGGTGGCGGCGGCGCGCGGCCACGAGGTGAGCGTCTGCGAGCGCCGCGAACGCGCCGGCGGCCACCTCGCCGACCTCGCCTGGCTGCCGACCCGCGAGGGCTGGGGCCGGGCGGTCGAGGACCTGCTGGCGGAGCTGGCCCGGGCCGGCGCCGCGCTGCGGTTCGCCACCGCGGTCGACCGCGAGCTGGTCGAGCGCGAGCGGCCGGACGTCGTCCTCCTTGCCACCGGCGCCGGCTGGGAGGAGAGCGGCGCCTGCCCGGCCCTGCCTGGCGGGATCGCCTTCGGCGCGGGCGCCGAGGTGCTCGGGCTCGACGCCGCCCTCGAGCTCGCCCGCCTCGACCCCGGCCGCCTCGGCCGCTCGGTCGTGATCGCCGACGACACCGGCACCTACGCCCCGCTCGGGCTGGCCGAGGCGCTGGCCGCCGCCGGCGCCGAGGTCAGCTACCTCACCGCCCGCAATGAGATCGGCGCCGAACCCGACTTCCACCTCGAGCTGCCGCACCTGTTGCCGCGGCTGCGCGCGCTCGGGGTCGAGCTCGCGGCGGCCACCGTGGTGCGGGCCGTTGCCGGCGCCGAGGTCGAGATCGGCGACCTCTGGGGCGGGGGAGGGCGCACCGTCGAGGACGTCGACACCGTCGTCCTCGCGCTCGGGCGAGAGCCCCGCGACGAGCTGGCGGCGGCGCTCGCGGGGGCGGCGCCGGAGGTGAGGACGATCGGCGACGCCCGCTCACCGCGCCCAACCGTGGCGGTGATCGAGGAAGCCGAGCGGATTGCCCTTGCCATTTGAGCAGGACTAAATCGACTTGATATAAGATCAGGCTGGTCGCCGCTGACCGCTCTCAGCACAGGAGGATCGAGATGAGCACCACCCAGGTCGAGGCGGGAATTGGCGCCCGCGCGCCGTTCACCGCCGCCAAGCCGTACCCGCTCTTGATCGGCGGCGAGCCCGTCGCCACCGCCGAGACCTTCGCCGCGATCGACCCCAGCGTCGGCCGTCCCTGGGCCGAGCTTGCGGAGGCGCTGCCGGAGGACGTCGACCGCGCCGTCGCCGCCGCCCGCGAGGCGCTGCCGGCATGGCGCTCGACCGGGCCGGCCGAGCGCCAGCGCCTGCTCGACGCGATCGCCGACCGGATCGAGGCCGACCCCGAGTGGCCGCTGCTGCTGGCGACCGAGAACGGGCGCCCGATCCGCGAGGCGGAAATGGCCGACGTCCCCACCGCGGCGGCGATCTTCCGCTATTACGCCGGCCTCGCCCGCGGCCTCGACGGCGCCAACGTCGCCGCCGAGGACCCGGAGCTGCGGATCACCACCGTGCGCGAGCCGGTCGGCGTCGTCGCCTCGCTGATCCCCTGGAACTCGCCGCTGATCTCGACCGCGCTGAAGGTCGCGCCGGCGCTCGCCGCCGGGAACACCGTCGTCCTCAAGCCCTCCGAGTTCGCCGCCGCCAGCGTCGTCGAGTTCGGCCTGCGGACCGCCGACCTGGTCCCGCCCGGCATCCTCAACATCCTCACCGGGTTCGGCCCCGAGGCCGGCGCCGCCCTGGTCGGCCACCGCGGCGTCGACAAGATCTCCTTCACCGGCGGCGTCCCGACCGCGCGGGCGATCCTCCACGCCGCCGCCGACAACGTCACCCCGGCGATCCTCGAGCTCGGCGGCAAGAGCGCCTTCGTGATCTGTCCCGACGCCGACCTCGAGCTGGCGGTGGCCGACGCGCTGATGGGGATCGCCTTCCAGAACGGCCAGGTCTGCTTCGCCGCCTCGCGCCTCTTCCTCCATGAGGAGATCCGCGACGAGTTCCTCGCCCGCTTCGTCGCCAAGCTCGGCGCGGTGCGGATCGGCGACGCGATCGACCCGGCGACCCAGGTCGGGCCGCTGGTCTCCTCCGCCCACCGCGACCGCGTCCTCGGCCACGTCGAGCGCGCCGTCTCCGAAGGCGGCGTCCTCCTCAGCGGCGGCCACCCGCTCCCCGCCGAGGGCGAGCTGGCCGACGGGTTCTACGTCCAGCCCGGCGTCATCGACGACCCCGAAGGCCGCACCGCGGTCGCCCGCGAAGAGGTCTTCGGGCCGGTCGTCACCGTCCAGACCTGGAGTGGGGAGGAGGAGGTGGTCGCCCGCGCCAACCGCAGCGAGTACGGGCTCGCCGCCGGCGTCTGGACCCGCGACCTCGCCCGCGCCCACCGCTTCGCGACCGCGCTCGAGGCGGGGACGGTCTGGGTCAACACCTGGTTCGACGTCAGCCCGGGGCAGCCCCTCGGCGGCATCAAGAACTCCGGCTATGGCCGCGAGATGAGCGCCGAGACCCTGCTCGAGTACACGACCCCGAAGGCGGTGGCAATGAGAATCTCGCAGGCTCGACCGGAGCTGTTCGGATGAGCGCGGAGCGACCAAGCGTGCGTCTCTGGTTCTTCGCGCCGGGAGGGGAGCGCGAAATCTATGTTTAGCGTCGCGATGCGGCACCCGTTCGTCCCTGCCGGCCCCTACGGGCTGCACATCGGCGGCGAGGAAACCGTCTCCGGCGGCCGCTTCGAGGCGATCGAGCCCAGCACCGGCCAGCCCTGGGCCGAGGTCGCCCAGGCGACCGCCGCCGACGTCGACCGCGCCGTCGCCACCGCCCGCAAGGCCTTCCAGAGCTGGCGCCACTCGCGCCCGGCAGAGCGCCAGGAGGCGCTCTGGCGGCTGGCCGACGCGATCGAGGCTGAGCCCGAGCGCTGGGCGCGGCTGCTGGCGACCGAGAACGGGCGCCCGATCCGCGAGGCGACGATCGCCGACGTCCCCACCTGCGCCGGCATCCTCCGCTTCTTCTCCGGCCTCAGCCGCGACCTCCGCGGCGACCAGGTCCCGGTCGAGCGGGAGGAGACGCTGATCTACACCCTGCGCGAACCGCTCGGGGTGATCGGCGCCCTGATCCCCTGGAACTCGCCGATCATCACCGTCGCCAACAAGGTCGGCCCGGCGCTCGCCGCCGGCAACACGGTGGTGCTGAAGCCCTCCGAGTTCGCCTCGCCGAGCGTGGTCGAGTTCGCCCGCCTCGCCAACGAGATCCTGCCCGAGGGCGTGCTCAACGTCGTCACCGGCTATGGGCCCGAGGTCGGCGCCGCGCTGGTCGCCCACCCCGACGTCGCCAAGGTCACCTTCACCGGCGGCACCGCGACCGCGCGCAAGATCATGGCCGCGGCCGGCGAGGCGCTGACGCCGACGATCATGGAGCTCGGCGGCAAGGGGGCGATGGTCGTCTTCGACGACGCCGACGTCGAGGCCGCGGTCGCCGACGCGCTGCTGGGGATCTTCATGGCCAACGGCGAGGTCTGCGTCGCCGCCTCGCGGCTGCTGGTCCAGGCCGGCATCCACGACGCCTTCAGCGAGCGCTTCGCCGAAGTCACCGAGCGGATCGTCGTCGGCGACGCGCTCGACCCGGCGACCCAGTTCGGGCCGCTGGTCACCGGCCAGCACCGCGAGCGGGTCAGCGCGGCGCTGGCCCGGGCGCTCGAGGAGGGCGCGGTGGCGCGGGTCGGCGGCGGCGTCCCCGAGCTGCCGGCGCCGCTCGACGGCGGCTTCTTCGTCTCCCCGACCCTGCTGGTCGACGAGCGCGGCGAGACCAGCGCCTCGCGCGAGGAGTTCTTTGGGCCGATCACCGTGCTCGAGCGCTTCGAGGACGAGGCCGAGGCGATCGCCCGCGCCAACGCCACCCGCTACGGTCTCGCCGCCGGCGTCTGGACCGAGAACCTCGGCCGCGCCCACCGCGTCGCCGCCGCCCTCGACGCCGGCATCGTCTGGGTCAACAAGTGGTTCGACATGCCGGTCGGGATGCCGATGGGCGGGGTCAAGGACAGCGGCTTCGGCCGCGAGCTGAGCGCCGAGACGCTGCACGAGTACAGCGCTCCGAAGGTCGTCAACGTCGACCTCTCGAGCGCCCGACCGGAGCTCTGGGGCTAGGTGACCAGCCCGGACGCAGGGGCGGCATCGTTGTTCGTCAACGTCAACCCGGAGGCGGTCGAGCTCGAGCCCTGGCCGCTGCCGACGATGGAGACCGAGGGGATGGAGATCGACGGCGAGCCAGGCCGCCGCGGCAAGGTGCTGTGGCGCTCCGATGACCGCAGGTCGGTGCTGCTGATCGAGGAGCTAGAGCCCTGCACCTTCCGCGGCCGCCACGGCGGCGAGCTCGTCTACCTGGTCTCCGGCAAGGTCACCGGCCGGCCCGAGGGGCAGCCGGAGTACGAGATGGGCCCCGGTTACCTCGGCCGCTTCGAGCCCGGCCTCTGGGACGAATGGGTGGTCGAAGAGACCTACCGCAAGTTCCTCTACGTCGAGGCCGACCGCGAGCTCCCCTACTGAGCTGTGATTGCGTGAGCGCTGGCTCTGAAGCACGGATCGTCGGCGCCGCCGAGGCGACCTACGAACGGCACCCCGCGCCCGAGCGGGAGACCGAGACGTTCATCGCCGAGGCGGTGGTGGCGGCGCTCGCCGACGCCGGGATCGAGCACGGCGAGGTCGACGGCTACGGCGTCGCCTCCTTCTCGCTCGCCCCCGACCACGCGATCGACCTCACCTGGAAGCTCGGCCTCACCGTCAACTGGCTGATGGAGGACACCAACGGCGGCGCCAGCGGCGTCAACATGCTCCAGCACGCGGTGCGGGCGATCGAGGCGGGGGACGCCGAGACGATCGTGCTCTCCTCTGGCGACCGGCTGGACAAACGCGATTTCCACCTGATGACGGACAGCTACAACAAGGCCGTCCGCGACTACCTGGCGCGGCTGCCGCTGAGCGGGCCGAACGCCCTCTTCGCATTCATCACCGAGCGCTACGGCGCGGCCCACGGGCTCGAGCGGGAGGACTTCGCCTGCGTGCCGATCGCCCAGCGGGCCTGGGCGACGATGAACCCCGGCGCCGCCTACCGCGAGCCGCTGACCCTGGAGGAATACCTGGACTCGGTGCCGGTGGCGCCGCCGCTGGGCCGCTACGACTGCGTCCCGATCGTCTCCGGCGGTGACGCGATCGTCGTCACCAGCGCCGAGCGGGCGGCGCGGCTCGGCCGCCCCAGCGTCGGGGTCCGCGCGATCCGCGCCCTCTACAACCCCGACCACCAGGACGGCAACGGGATCGAAACCGGGTTCTCCACCATCCGCGACGACCTCTGGGCGGCGGCGGGGGTGCGGCCCGAGGACGTCGGCGCCGCCTTCGTCTACGACGACTACCCGGTGATGGTCCTGGTCCAGCTCGCCGACCTCGGCCTGATCCCCGACGGCGACGTCAAGCGCTACCTGCACCGCACCCTGCTCGAGGGGCGCTGGCCGGTCAACACCAGCGGCGGCCAGCTCTCGGCCGGTCAGGCGGGAGCCGCCGGCGGCATGCACGGGCTGGTCGAGGCGATCCGGCAGCTGCTCGGAAGGGCCGGCGAGCGCCAGGTCGAGGGCCTGGAGCTGGCGCTGGCCACTGGCTACGGCATGGTCCTCTACAGCCACGGCGCCTGCCACAACGCGGCGGTCCTGGAGCGGCACTCGTGAGCGCCGAGCCGACGACCGAGCCGCGGGGAGACTCCGCGGAGGAGCCGCTGATGGTCTCCGAGTGCACCGCCTGCGGCTACCTCGCCTATCCGCCGCGGCTGCTCTGCCCGGGCTGCGGCGGCAGCAGCTGGAGGCCGCGTCCGGCCGGCGCCGGCGTCGCCACCGAGGTGACCGTGCGGCGGCCGGTCTTCGAGCGCCGCCAGCTGCCCTCGGGCGAGTGGGTCGAGGAGGAGCCGACCCGGCTCGGTGCGGTCAGCACCGAGGGCGGGGTGCGGATCATCGCCCGCCTCGAGGCGGGGATCGAGGCCGGCGGCCGGGTGGCGCTGGTCCGGCGCGACGGCGTCGCAGTCGCCGTCGAAGGCTCCTGATCGACCGGTCCTCGGCAGTACCCGCTTTCTGCCACGTGTCCTCCGGTGTCTCCGCTAAGCTCCGTTGGCTTTGTCGTATCAAGTATCGGGAACTCCTGGGGAGGGCGTTGTAGAACGCTTGGGCTCGTTCGCCTCGGGCGGGGCGAGCCACCGCACCCTGGCCGAGAAGGCGTTCGGGATGCTGCACGACGCGATCGTCAGCGGCGCCCTGCTGCCAGGCGAGCGGCTGCCGATCGAGGACCTGGCCGCCGCCACCGGGATGAGCCCGATGCCGATCCGCGAGGCACTGCGCCGCCTCGACGGCGTCGGTTTGGTCGAAAACGTGCCCCACCGCGGCGCCCGTGTCGCCGACCTCTCGGTCGAGGATCTGCGCGAGGTCTACGACTCGCGGCTGATGCTCGAGGTGCCGGCGATCGCCCGCGCCGCCGCCAAGTTCGACGAGGAGGACGCCGCCAACGCCGCCGAGTGGCTGGAACGGCTCGAGACCGCGATCCAGCGCGAAGACGACGCCGACGCGCTCGAGGCCCACACCGGCTTCCACTTCGCCCTCTACCGCGCCGCCTCCTCGCGCTGGCTGGTCCGCCTGATCTCGCCGCTCTGGGACAGCGCCGAGCGCTACCGGGTCGCCACCGTCGGCGTCCGCCGCCTCTTCCAGTCCCGTGTCGACGAGCATCAGAAACTGCTCGACCCCTGCGTCGAACGACAGGTCGAGGTCGCCGAAGCCCGCCTCTGGAACCACCTCGTCCGCACCGCCAACCTGGTCGCGGCCGAAATGGGCGGCGAGGAACTGTACGAGTTGAAAGACGTGCCGAAAGCGTCTCGGTCGGGGTCGAAACGCTCGCAGTAGTGGTTGGGGGTCCCGCTGCGAGGGACGCCGAGGGACCAGGGTCTTGCGGGGCGGGGCCCTCGGCACTCCTCCCCGTGAATTTCGTCGCTCGCCCCTTTCAGGGGCTCCGCTCCGATGTTGGAGCGCCCCCT
>JAFDWC010000090.1 GCA_018268655.1 Actinomycetota bacterium | reverse complement strand
ATGGGGATCAGGAATCGGATTGCATTGCCGCCGCCTTCGGCGACACTCGCCTGGAGGACCCCCAGATCGCCTCCCGACTGCGTAGCCGCCGGTGCCCAGGGTTCGGGCGTCCCAGGGTTCGGGCCTCCCCATCTCTCTTGGAGCTGACAAGGGACAAAGCGCCTCATCTCTCGCTTGGAGCTGACAAGGGACGAAAGCGTCCCGAGACTCCGGTGACGTTGTCCCCGCATAGCGGGGACAACGTCACTCGCTCCTCGGGACGCTGCGGATCGCTGACGTCACCCCTCGCGGCCCGGGACCTGCCAAAGCACTTCGAATGACCGATTTCCCGATTCCGGCGGCCCGGATGACGCGGATTGGAATCAGTCATCTAGCTTTGCGGCGTGGCGGCGCGCGCGACCAGCACCAATCGCCGGGACCCGGAGGGGTCGCGGCGCAAGATCCTCGACGCGGGCGAGCTCGTCTTCGCTCGCGCCGGCTACGAGGGCGCGACCCTGGCCGAGGTCGGGCGCGAGGCGGGGATGTCGGGCACCCTGCCGAGCTACTTCTTCGGCGACAAGGACGGCCTCTACGACGCCGTTATCTCGCGCCTCTTCGCCGACCGCGACGCGGCGCTCGAGGCGGTCTGCGCCGACGCCGTCGAGCTCGCCGCCGCCGGCGGCCCGACGGCGGCGCGGTCGGCCCTCGACCGCCTCGTCCGCGGCTACGTCGAGTTCGCCGAACGGCGCCCGGCCTTCGTCCAGGTGATGACCCGCGACGCCCTCGACCACGATCGCCGCGGCCGGGTCAGCGGCCGCCGCCACTCCGCCGCCTTCCAGGAGAGCGTCGAGCGGATCGCCGCCGCCTTCGCCCCGGCGCCGGGCCCCGCCACCGATCTCGACCAGCTGGTGATCAGCCTGATCGCCCTCTGCCTCTTCCCGCTCGAGCACGACTCGACCCTGCTGGCGGGGATGGGCTACGCCGCCCACAGCCCCGGCTTCTCCGAGCGCCGCGTCGCCCACATCGTCGACCTGCTCGCCCGCGCCCTCACCTCCCGGTAGCTCCTGTAGACTCGCAAAGGATCTCGGGGTGGGACTGAGCCTCATTCAAATGCCGAGAACGGCACCGAGAATGGGAGAATGCTGTGCAGCCGCTTAGGAGTTCGGAAGGGTCGGCGTCGACGCTCGTCGAGGCCCCTGGCGCGGCTCCCCTGGTCGGTGCCCCGGTCGCCCGACTCGACGCCGCGCGGCTGCTGCGCGGTCAGGGCCGCTACATCGCCGACATCGAGCGGGCCGGGATGCTGCACGCCTGCTTCGTCCGCTCGCCGCACGCCCACGCCCGCCTCGGCGCCGTCGACGGCGCCGCCGCCCTCGCCCTCGAGGGGGTGGTCGCGGTCTTCGCCGCCGCCGACCTGCCGCACCAGCCGCTGCTCGACAGCGTCCGCATCGAGGGCCTGCGGAAGACCCCGCAGCCGGCGCTGGCGAGCGAGCGGGTCCGCTTCCACGGTGAGCCGGTGGCGGTCGTCCTCGCCTCCAGCCGGGCCCGGGCCGAGGACGGGGCCGAGCTGGTCCGGGTCGAGTACGAGCCGCTGGCGCCGGTGCTCGACCCCGAGGCCGCGGCGGCCGGCGCCGGCCCCGACCTGTTCGAGGGCGGCAACCTCCTCTACCGCGGCGAGATCGTCGCCGGCGACGTCGAGGCCGCCTTCGCCGCCGCCGACCACGTCGTCTCCGCCCGCTACCACGGCAACCGCTACGCCGCGGTGCCGATGGAGGCGCGCGGCTGCGTCGCCGAGCACGACCCCGGCAGCGGCGAGCTGACCCTCTGGTGCTCGACCCAGGGGCCCCACCAGCTGCGGCGCCGGCTCTCGCAGACGATCGGGCTGCCGGAGTCCCACGTCCGCGTCATCGCCCCCGACGTCGGCGGCGCCTTCGGGCAGAAGATCCCGGCCCACGCCGAGGAGGTCGCGATCGCCCTCGCCGCCCGCGCCGTCGGGCGGCCGGTGCGCTGGATCGAGGACCGGCTCGAGAACCTGCTCGCCGCCCCGCACGCCAAGGAGCAGCTGATCGAGACCGAGCTGGCGCTGGCCGCCGACGGCACCTTCCTCGGCCTCCGCGCCCGCATCCTCGGCGACGCCGGCGCCTACTCCCACAACAGCACCAGCGCCCTGATCGAGCCCTACCTCTCGGCCGGGTTGATGCCCGGCGTCTACAGGATCCGCGACTACCGCTGCGAGATCCTCGCCGCCGTCACCAACAAGTCGCCGGTCGCCCCCTACCGCGGGGTCGGCTGGACCGCCGGCCACACCGCCCGCGAGCTCCTGATCGAGAAGGCGGCGCGGCAGCTCGGAGTCGACCCGGCGCAGCTGCGGCGGCGCAACATGGTCGACAGCTTCCCGTATGAGTCCTGCACCGGGATGCTCTACGACAGCGGCAGCTACGTCGCCTCGCTCGACCGCGCCCTGGCCGAGATCGGCTACGAGGAGCTGCGCCGGGAGGGGGGCCCTCCGGCCGCCGGCCAGCCCGCCGTCGGCGTCGGCGTCAGCCCCTACGTCGAGCCGACCGGGTGGGGCAGCGACGGCGCCCTGCAGTCGCGCTGGTCGTTCGCCTCCCACGACTCGGTGCGGATCGAGATCGACCCCTCCGGGGCGGTCACCGCCGCCGTGGGCACTCCCTCCCAGGGGCAGGGCCACGAGACGATGCTGGCCCAGATCGTCGCCGACGGCCTCGGGGTCGAGCTGGACCGGGTCCGAGTCGTATCCGGCGACACCAGCGGCACCCCGATCAGCACCGCCGGCACCCGCGCCAGCCGCACCGCGGTCGTCGTCGGCGGCGCCCTCGCCCTCGCCGCCGAGGAGCTGCGGGCGAAGCTGGAGCGGATCGCCGCCTACCTGCTCGACGCCGAGCCCGACCAGGTCCGGATCGAAGCCGGCCGCTTCGCCGTCGCCGGCGACTCAGCCCGCGAGGCGACCCTGCGCGAGGTCGCCGAGGTCGCCTTCTACGACCCGGCGCTGCGGGCGCGGTTGCCGGACCCCTCGCTCAGCGTCAGCCGCTTCCACGACCCGCCCGCCAGCTATGCCAACGGCTGCGTCGTCGCCCTCGTCGCGGTCGACGTCGAGACCGGCGCGGTGACGCTGCGGCGCCTGCTCTCGGTCGAGGACTGCGGCACCGTCGTCAACCCGGCGCTGGTCGACGGCCAGGTCCGCGGGGCGCTGGCCCAGGGCGTCGGCGGCGCCCTCCTCGAGCAGGTCCGCTACGGCGCGGACGGGACCATGCTGAGCGGCGACCTGCGCCGCTACAAGCTGCCGAAGGCGACCGACCTGCCGGCGATCGAGCTCCACCACGAATGCTCGCCGTCGCCCTTCACCGTCAACGGGATGAAGGGCGTCGGGGAGTCGGGGGCGATCGCGGCGCCGGGGGCAGTCGCCGCCGCGGTCGCCGACGCCGTCGCCCACCTCGGGGTCGAGATCGAGTCGCTTCCAATTGACACCGACCGGATCGTCGCCGCGGCGGCCGCAGAGAGGAGCTAGGAGATGCCTGGGAAGAGGGAGATCGTCGAGGTCGAGGGCATCGCCCCGCCCTTCGGCAGCTACAGCCACGGGGCGATCGGCAGCGGCCGTGTGCTCCACGTCGCCGGCCAGGTCGGCGCCGGTCCCGACGGCGAGCCGGCCGGGGAGGACGCCGAGTCGCAGGCGCGGCAGGCCTTCGCCAACCTCGGGGCGGTCCTCGCCGCCGCCGGCACCGGCTTCGACTCGGTGCTGAAGCTGACCGCCTACGTCACCGACCGCGCCCACGCGGCGGCGCTGGCGCAGGCACGCGCCGAGGTCGTCTCCGGCTCGTTCCCGGCGAGCACCGTGGTCGTCGTCGCGGCCCTGCTCGACCCGCGCTGGCTGCTCGAGGTCGAGGCGGTGGCGGTGGTGCCGGAGTGAAATCGGCCGCCTTCGCCTACCACGCTCCGGCGGCGGTCGGCGAGGCCGCGGCGCTGCTCGCCGCCCACGGCGAGCGGGCGCGGGTGCTGGCCGGGGGCCAGAGCCTGGTGCCGCTGATGCACCGCCGGATCGAGCGGCCCGAGCACCTCGTCGACCTCAACCGGGTCGCCGGCCTCGACCGCCTCGAGGCCGGCCCGGAGGGGCTGCGGATCGGCGCCACCGCGCGCCAGCGCCAGGTCGAGTCCGACCCCGCCGTGGCCGCCCGCTGGCCGCTGCTGGCGGAGGCGATCGCCGAGGTCGCCCACCCGGCGATCCGCAACCGCGGCACCGTCGTCGGCAGCCTCTGCAACGCCGACCCCTCGGCCGAGCTGCCGAGCGCCGCCCTCGCGCTCGAGGGGACGATCGTCGCCGCCGGCGCCGACGGCGAGCGCGAGATCCCGCTCGCCGACTTCTTCACCGGGCCGGGGGAGACGGCGCTGTCGCGCTCCGAGTTGGCGCTCGAGCTGCGGCTGCCGGCGCCGCCGCCGCGCACCGGCTCGGCCTGGCTCGAGCTGGCCCGGCGCGGCGGCGACCTGCCGGTGGCCGGGGTGGCGGCGGTCGTCAGCCTCGATGCCGACGGCCGCTGCGAGCGGGTGCGCCTGGTCTGCGCCAACGCCGCCCCGGTCCCGCTCGACTGCCGCTTCCAGGCCGAGGCCCTGCTCGGGGCCGCGGTAGACGAGGAGGGCGCCGCCGCGGTGGGCGCCGCCGTCGCCGCCGCCGCGGGCCCGGTCGACGACTACCAGGGCTCGGCCGTTGAGCGCCGCCGGGTCCTCGCCGTGCTCGTCCGGCGGGCGCTGCTGCTGGCCGCGGAACGCGCTGGGGGACGGTCGTGAGCGAGCCGGGGCGGATCTCGATCGAGCTCACGGTCAACGGCGAGGCCCACCGCGGCGAGGTCGAGCCGCGGACCACGCTGGCCGACTTCCTCCGCGAGGAGCTGCGGCTGACCGGCACCCACGTCGGCTGCGAGGACGGCTTCTGCGGCGCCTGCACCGTCCACCTCGACGGCGCCAGCGCCCGCTCCTGCCTGCTCTACGCGGTCCAGGCCGCCGGCCGCGAGGTCCGCACGGTCGAGTCGCTGGCCGGCCCGGACGGGGAGCTGCACCCGCTGCAGGAGGCGTTCCGCCGCAACCACGGCCTCCAGTGCGGCTTCTGCACGCCGGGGATGCTGATGAGCGCGCTCGAGCTGGTCGAATCGCGCGCCGGCGGCGACCCGCCCGACGAGGGGGAGATCCGCGCCGCGATCGCCGGCAACATCTGCCGCTGCACCGGCTACCAGGGGATCGTCGAGGCGATCTCCGAAGCCCTGGACGACCGCGCCGGCACAGCCGAATAGGTCGGCGCGTTCGTCGTTTGCACCCCTGCAGGCGTGTGAACGACGAACGCGCGCCCTCGATCGAGCGGGCTCGGCGCCCGTCAGCCTGGGAGCCGCGACTTCTGGACCTTGCCGAGGGCGTTGCGCGGGAGCTCCTCGAGGAAGCGGAACTCGCGCGGGCGCTTGTGCGGGGAGAGCAGGGCGGTGGTGTGCTCGCTCAGCTCCTCGGGGGCCGGCGGCTCGGGGCCGGCGGCGACCACCCAGGCGACGATCCGTTCGCCGAGGTCGGGGTCGGGGGTGCCGGTGACCGCGACCTCGGCCACTCCCGGGTGCTCGAGCAGCGCCGCCTCGACCTCGCCGGCGCCGACCCGGTAGCCGCCGGTCTTGATCAGGTCGCCGTTGCGGCGGCCGACGATCCGCAGGCCGCCGTCGGGGTCGCGGGTGGCGATGTCGCCGGTCCGGAGCCACTCGCCCGCGAAGGACTCGGCGCTCGCCGCGGCCTGGTTGAGGTAACCGCTGAACAGGGTCGGGCCGCGGACCTGGATCTCGCCGAGCGCCTCCGGATCGCCCGCACCCAGCTCGCCGCCGTCCTCGCCGACGAGGCGAACCTCGATCCCGGGAACCGGGAGGCCGACGCTGCCGGCCCGCCGCGGCCCGTCGCTGCGGGCGGCGACGGTGATCAGCGTCTCGGTCATCCCGTAGCGCTCGACCACCCGCTGCCCGGTCAGCCGCTCCAGCGCCGCGTGCTCGGCCGCCGGCAGCGCTGCCGAGCCGGAGACGAGCAGGCGGGCGGAGCCGAGCGCCGCCGCCAGCTCGGGCCGCTCCTCGGCCGCCAGCCGCAGCCGCCGGTACATCGTCGGCACCCCGAACAGCATCGTCGCCGGCCCGCGCAGGGCGGCGGCGACCGCGTCGGGGTCGAAGCGGCCGAGCAGCATCGCGGCGCCGCCCAGGCGCAGCGGGCCGAGAACCCCGAGCACGAGGCCGTGGGCGTGGTAGAGCGGCAGCGCCTGCGCGACGACGTCCTCGGCGGTCCACTCCCAGGCCTGTGCCAGCCCGTCGAGGTCGGCGGCGATCGCGGCGCGGGAGATCACGACCCCCTTCGGCGGCCCGGTCGTCCCCGAGGTGTAGAGGACGAGCGCCGGCGCCTCGGGTGGCGGCTCCGCCGCCGCCTGGGCCGTCCCGTCCGCTGTCGGCTCCGAACCGCGATCGAGCCCGACCCCGCGCCGCGGCCGCGCCGCCAGCGCCGGCGGCAGCTCCGCCCCGGCTGGGTGGAGGACCAGCTCCGGCTCGCTGTCGGCGAGCAGGTGGTCGAGCTCGGCGCTGCCGGCCCGCGGGTTGACCGGGACCACTACCGCCCCGGCCCGCAGCGCCGCGACGACGGCGACGCAGGTCTCGACCGTCGCCGTCGCGAAGACCGCCACCCGCGCGCCGGGCCGCAGCTCGGCGGCGAGGCCGGCGCTGAGGGCGTCGAGCCGCCCGTGGCCGAGCTCGCCGTCGGCGGTGATCAGCGCGGCCCGGGAGGGCGGCGTCTCGGCGATCGGCAGTAGCGGCCCCACGTGGGCACCGAGCCTAAGGCAGGTCCTAAACGCCCTGCGGCAGCCGCGAGGGCAGCGGCAGCTGCCAGTCCTCGCCCCTGCTCTCGAACCCGAGCTCGCTGTAGAAGAGCTTCGCCCCTTCGCGGTGGTGGCCGCACTCGAGCCGCAGCAGGTGGCAGCCGGCGGCCGAGGCGCGGCCGGTGACCGCGGCGACGAGGGCGCGGCCGACGCCGGTGGCCCGCGCCTCCGGGGTGACGATCAGGTCGAGCAGCCGCGCCTCCGGCGAGGCATGCCCGAGGCGCGGGAGGAGCAGGAGGCAGGCCAGGCCGACGACCTCGCCGTCGCGCTCGGCGACCAGGACCTCGGTGTCGTCGCGCCCGAGGATCTGCTCGGCGCTGCGCCGCATCGCTCGGCTCGACTCGCGGCAGGGGCGGCCGAGGTCGGCGATCAGATCGAGCACCGTCTGCAGCTCGGCGGGACGCGCGTAGCGAATTTCTATCGGGGTGGGCATGCGGAATATGATATATCTTCCGCCTGGAGCCCGGTGGCATCGCGCCCCGGCCGACGAGGGAGACGGAAAGAGCGCATGCAGTCGCCGCCAGCGGCGGACACGACGATCGGGAACGCGAGGGTGGAGGCCCGAACGTCGACGTCGTCAACTGCCCCATCTTCGATCTGTGATCCGGTCGCGAATCGCGGCCCGTCTTGAAAGGAAAGGAAAGGATGTCTGCACCATCACAAACCGCCGTGATCTCGGCAGTCGATCTCGATGATGTGGTCGCCCTGACGCAGGAGATCGTCCGGATCCCGAGCGTTTGCGGAGAAGAGGCCGAGATCTCCGACGCGCTCACCGAGCGCATGCGGGGGATGGGCTACGACGAGGTCTACCAGCAGGAGGCCCTGCCCGGCCGCAAGAACGTGGTCGGCGTCGTCGACAGCGGTCGCCCCGGGCCGACGATCGTCCTCACCGGCCACATCGACACCAAGCCTGTCTGCGTCGGTTGGGACGAGGATCCCTACTGCGGCCGGCTCGACGGCGACCGCCTCTACGGGCACGCGGTGATGGACATGAAGGCCGGGATCGGCGGCGTCGTTGCCGCCGGCGACGCGCTTTCCCGCATTCGCGACCAGTGGCGGGGCAAGGTGATCGTCAGCGGCGTGGTCGACCACATGGGCGACCAGATCGGCGCGATCAAGTTCTTCGAGGAGCACCAGGGCGACTACTGCCTGCTCGCCGAGCTGACCGACAACGACATCTACCTCGGCCATCGCGGCCGCCTCTACTGGGACGTCACCTGCTACGGCAAAGCCGCCCACACCTGCCGCCGGCATGACGCGATCAACTCGATCGCGCTGGCGGTGCCGGTGATCGAGGAGGTCGAGAAGCTGCGCTGGGAACCGGAGGTGCCGAGCTGGATCACCGACCTCGTCGGGCCCGAGCTCTACACCGCCGTCGGCCGTATCTACGGCGGCCTGCCGCCGGGAGGCCCGTCGATGATCCCGGACGAGACGGTGATGCGGATCGACTCCCGCCCGCACCCGGGGATCGACGCCGAGCAGGTTCGCGAGTACCTTCAGGCGGCGATCGACCGGGCCGCGGCAAGGCGCCCCGACGGTCGCTACGAGATGGTGCTGGCCGACCGCAAAGATTCCTACCTGATCGAGCGCGACCACCCGCTGGTCGAGGCGCTGGACGCCGCCTTCCAGCAGGTCGCCGGGCGCGAGCCGCGCTACGCGGCCGGCTCCTGGCTCGCCGACACGGCGAGCTTCGGCAAGCAGATCCCGACGGTCATCTTCGGGCCCGGCCACGACCCGGTCTACACCCCGAACGAGTGGCTCGACGTCGCCGACATCAAGGAGGCGGCGCAGGTCAACACGGTGATGACGGTCCTGCTCTCCAACCAGGAGGACTGAGGACGGTGAGGACGCGGCTGGAGGGGATCGAGGGCCTGCGCCGGCTGGCCACGGCGTGCGCCGGGGTGCAGCCGGAGGAGCAGTGCCTGCTGATCACCGACAGCCGCGCCGACCAGAGCGTGGTCGAGGCGATGGCTGTGGTCCTGCGCACCCTCGGGGCGGAGGTCGCCGTCGTCTCCTCGGAACCGGTCGAGCTGCCCGGTGACGAGCCGCCGGCCCCGGTCCAGGGGGCGATGTCGCGGCCCGAGGTCGCGGTCATCTTCGAGCTGACCTCGATCTTCGCCGGCTCCAGTCAGGCCCGCCGCGACGCCTGCGAGCGCGGCGCCCGCTACATCACCGTGCCCGGCCTCTCCTGGCGGACGCTGCGCCCGGGCGGGCCCCTCGAGGCGGACTTCACCGTCCTCGGCAGGCACGCCCAGCGCCTCGGCGAGCTGTTCGACGCCGCCTCCGAGTTCCACCTCGTCAGCGAGCTCGGCACCGACCTCCGGGGCAGCTTCGAGGGCCGGGCCGGGCGGCCGCTGTGGGGGGTCGTCGATCGCCCCGGGGGCTACGGCGCCCCGCCCGACATCGAGGTCGGGGCGGCGCCGGTCGAAGGCAGCGCCGAGGGCACCGTCGTCATCGACGGCTCGCTGCTCTTCCTCAGCGGCGACCAGCTCGGGGCGCCGGTGACGCTGCGCTTCAGCGGCGGCGAGCTGGTCGACGTCTCCGGACCGGAGGCGTTCCGCCTCGTCGACGCGCTGGAGACGGCGGCCGACGAGCGGATGACCAACCTGGCCGAGGTCTCGATCGGGCTCAACCCGTTCTCGCGGCCCGGCGGCTCGGCGCTCGAGCTCGAGGGGATCGTCGGCGGCGCCCACGTCGCGCTCGGCAACAACGTCCCCTACGGCGGCTCGGTGGCCGCCCGCTCGCACATCGACTGCGTCATGCTGGCGGCCGAGCTGCGCCTCGACGGCGAGCCGGTCGATCCCGCCTGGGCCGAGGCGTGAGCCTCGCCGGCGACCTCGTCGAGCTGGCCTCGATCCCGGCGCCCACCTTCGACGAGGAGGGGCGGCTGGAGTGGCTCGAACAGCGGCTCCGCGACCTGCCGGGGCAGCGGCGCCGCGACCAGGTCGGCAACCTGATCTGGGAGTGGGGAGAGGGGACGCCCCGGGTCCTGCTCGCGGCCCACGTCGACACCGTCTTCCCGCGTGAGACCCGGCTCCAGTTCGAGCGCGAGGGGTCGTTTCTGGTCGGCCCCGGGGTCGGCGACAACGCCGCCGCGGTGGCGGTCGCCGTCGACGTCGTCGGGACGCTGCTGGAGGAGGGCCTCCCCGGCCCCGGCGCCGTCGCCTTCACGGTCGGCGAGGAGGGGCTCGGCAACCTCCGCGGGGCGACCGCGGCCTGCCGCGAGCTGCGGCCTGAGGCGTTCGTCGCGCTCGAGGGCCACATGCTCGAGGCTGCCGTCGTCGACGCGGTCGGCAGCGTCCGCTCCCGCGTCACCGTCACCGCCCCGGGCGGCCACTCCTGGTCGGACCGGGGAGCGCCGAGCGCGATCCACGAGCTGCTCGCCGCCGCCTCCTCGCTGCTCGCGCTCGGCAGCCCCGAGGCGCCGGTCAACGTCGGCACGATCAGCGGCGGCCGCTCGGTCAACACGATCGCCGACCGCGCCGAGCTGGTGGTCGAGCGGCGCTCGATCGACCAGGCGGCGCTCGACGAGTTCGCCGCCGCCCTCGACCGGCTTGAGGTCGGCGCCGGCGCCGCCGTCGAGGTCGAGCCGCTGGGCCGCCGGCCGGGCGGCTCGCTGCCGCGCGACTCCGAGCTCTTCGCCGCGGTCGCCGCGGTCCGCGCCGAGCTCGGCCTCGAGCCCGCCCTGGCCGCCGCCTCGACCGACGCCAACGCCGCCTGCGCGCTCGGCATCCCCGCCGTCTGCATCGGCGTCTCCCGCGGCTCCGGGATGCACTCGCTCGGCGAGCGGATCGACCTCGACACCCTGCCCACCGGCGCCGCGCAGCTGCGAGCCCTGCTCGTCCGCCTGCTCGGTGACTGACCAGCTCAAAAGGAGAGACCCATGCGCTACGGCGTGACCCTGCAAGGCGTGATCCCCCCGGCCGAGTTCGGCGAGCTCGCCAAGCACGTCGAGGAGCTCGGCTACGACAACCTCTGGATCACCGACTCCTCGCTGCACGCCGGCGACGTCTACGTCTACATGACGACGGCGCTGGCGGCGACCTCGCGCCTGGTCGTCGGCTCCGCTGTGACCAACCCGCTGACCCGCCACGCCGGGATCACCGCCAACGCCTTCCGCTCGCTCGCGCAGCTCGCCCCCGGCCGGGTCAACTGCGGGATCGCGGTCGGCGACCGGCCGCTGCTCGAGTTCGAGATGAAGATGGCGAAGCTGAGGAACCTGACCGAAACGATCGAGGCCCTGCGCCGGCTCTGGGCCGGGGAGGAAATCAGCGGCGAGTTCGGCTCGAGCCGGTTCGAGGGCGCGAAGCTGCTCTCGCCGGCCGGCGACCTCCCCGTCTACATCGCCGCCAGCGGCCCGAAGACGCTGACCACGACCGGCCGCGTAGCCGACGGCGTGATCCTCCTCGCCGGCCTCTTCCCGGAGGCGATCGAGTTCGCCAACCAGCGCCTCGACGAGGGCCGGGCCGAGAGCTCCCGCCCGAGCTTCGACCGTACCGCCTTCCTCTACGGCGCGATCGACGAGGACCGCCAGTACGCGATCGACGTCGCCCGCCCGATCGTCGCCTGGTTCCCGCAGACCGCCCCCGAGCACGCCCGCCTCGCCGGGATGAGCCAGGAGCTGATCGACAAGGTGGTCGAGATCTACCAGGGCGGCGAGTTCCAGCACGCCGGCGACGCCGCCAAGCTGATCTCCGACGACTTCGTCACCAAGGTCGCCTTCGCCGGCACCCCCGCCGATGTCGGCGAGAAGGTCGACTGGCTGGAAACCCAGCAGCTCGACTCGCTGACCGTCTTCCCGCTCGGCGACGTCAAGACCCGGCTGCGGACGATCGAGCACTTCGCCGAGGTGGCGATTCGGGGGTAGAGGGCGAGCCTGCGGGGTGCGGGGCGCGGGGCGGTGTGGCCTGGGCCGGGGTGGTCGCCCCGAGGTGCGTGCTGCGGGGCGCGGGCAGGCGGCCTCGGTCGGTGCGCCCGTCCGAGTTGCGTGCGTCGCCTGGGCCGCCCCGCCCGTCCGAGGTGCGTCCTGGGAGTCCCATCCGTGACGAAGATGTCGGGAACGTCACACTTTCCGGTCCTCCGAGGCCGGGATCGAAGGCCTGGGACGCGCTGCAAGGTTTGGTGTCGCCATGGCGACAC
>JAFDWC010000008.1 GCA_018268655.1 Actinomycetota bacterium | reverse complement strand
CGCTGCACTCCCCAGCGAAAAACCCAGCAAGCGGGGGGAGGCACCCCGTCCCCTTTGGCGGTTTCTAGGGTCGGGGGTTGCGGCGGATGGGCGGTGGGGCTGCGGCGGATGGGCGGTGGGGCGCCCACCTACCGCGGCACCGCCGATCCCCGGCTCACCACTTGAACTCGATCTCGAGCTCGCTCTCCTCGTCGTCGAGCTCGATCTCGACCTTCATCTCCAGCTCGTCGGGCACCGAGAGCTTGAACTTGGCCTCTCCCCGTTCGAACTCGATCTCCTCGTCCTCGCCGGAGAGGAGGTTGGCGATCCGCCGCAGCCGCGTCGCCGCCTCGCTGCGGCTGACCCGCTCGCGTTTCTCGATCTCGAACGAATTCATCTCAAGCTCCTTCTTTCTGGATTGGGGCGATCTCTTGGTAGGCATCCTGGCCGAGCTGGGCGAGCCAGCCGCGGAAGATCCTATGCACGCTCTCCGCGCCGACCACATCCTCCAGCGGCCACTCGAGCTCACCGGGGTGGAGGACGAACGGGAAGCTCTGGGTGCCGCCGAGGCCGCCGTGCGAGCCGACCAGCTCCTCGAAGGCGGCGACTTCGCCGAACTGCGGCCAGTAGGTGCTGTTGATCATCAGGTCGGCGCAGTGTGGGAAGGAGTCGGTGCGGCGAAGGTGGCGGGCGGCGTTGGGCCCGAACGGCGCCAGCGGGTCCTCTCCCTCCACCTCTTCGGCGTCGAGCCGGTGGAGGCCCTCGGCCCCGAGCGCGAGGGCGCCGTGCAGCTCCGAGCGAACCAGCAGGAAGCCGATCCCCGGGTGCTCCCTGAGCGCCGGGATCAGGGCCGGATACAGCTCTTCGATCTGCTCCAGCGAGACCCGCCCCGGCAGCCGCGGGAAGCTGACCAGGCCGAGGCAGCCCGAGGCCATCACCGAGAGCTCGGGCAGCTCGTCCTCCGAGCCCGGGGCGGCCTCCGGCTCGGCCTGCTCCTCGAGCATCACGGCGCCGTCGGCGACCCGCCCGCGGGTGGCCACGCGAATGGTCCGGCCGGCGATGGTGTCGTCGCGGGCGACCTCGGTGAGGCTGGCGCCCATGTAGGAGAGCGCGTTGTCCTCACCCTCGACCGCGGCGACGACGCGGCTGCCCTCGCAGCTGTCCCGCACCAGCTCCTCCAGCGAGTGGCCGAAGCGGTCGCGGAAGGTCTCCCCCTGGGATTGCCCGTGGTCGGAGAGGACGACCAGCCGGTAGGGCCGCGGCGCCTCCTCGCAGGCGACCGCTATCCGGCTGATCTGGCGGTCGAGGTCGTGGAGGACGGCGAGGGTGTCGGCGCGTTCGATCCCCGAATGGTGGGCGACCTCGTCGTAGGCGAGGAAGGTCGTGTAGACGGTCGGGCGGCCGGCGAGGACGTCGCCGATCACCGAGGCCACCTGGAGGTCGCGCTGGACGACGGTCGCCCAGGCGCGGATCAGCGCGTAGGAGCGGCTGCGGTGGATCCGCGGGCGGACGTCGTCGCGGACCTGGGCGCGGGCGGCGCGGCGCTCGCGGCCGATCTCGGCGAGCGAGAGGACGAAGGTGCGGGCGACCGCGTAGGAGCGGGCGAAGTAGGCGCTGTAGTCGCGGCCGATCGGGCGGCGGCGGCTCAGCGCCGTGCTCATCGTCAGCATCGAGTGCGGGGCGTCGCCGGAGAGGATGTTGGCGCGGCTGGCACCGTCGGCGTAGAGCAGCCCGCGCCCGTCGGAGCGGCGCCGCTCGAGCTCTTCGGCGTCGCGGGGGTGGTTGGTGACGATCGCCTTCCCGCGCTCCTTCTCCCACCAGCGGAAGGCCGGCATGTCCTCGTTGGACCCGTGCAGCAGCCCCGCCTGGCAGGCCCCCGTCTGCGAGGACCAGTCGGTCTCCCAGCGGCTGAGCCGGTGGCTGCCCGAGCGCAGCCAGGCGGCGAGCCCGGGCGCGGTGCCGTCGCGGATCGCCCGCATCAGGACGTCGTGGGCGAGGCCGTCGATCTCGAGGAAGAGCAGCCCGGGAACCTCGCTCTCGGTGACCGCGCCGCGCCGTCGCGCCTGGCGCTTGACGACGTGGCGGTACCACCATTCGTCGTCATCGACCGCGAGCAGCGAGTTGACCACGGCGGTCGTCGCCGCCAGCGCGATCGTGATCACCACCGCCTCGAGGACACCACCGACTTCGGCGCCCGGCAGGAGGTCGATCACCAGGCCGACCAGCAGCGCGTTGAGGACGAGGCCGCCGAGGCCGAGGGTGAGCACGTTCAGCGGCAGCGCCAGCCGCGCCAGCGCCGGCCAGACCAGCGCGTTGAGGATGCCGACGAGGGCCGCCGCAACGAACGCGCCGCCGAGCCCGTCGAGCTCGAAGCCGGCGAGGAGCTGCGCGAGCACCACCAGCACGATCGCGTCGAGAACGGTGACGAAGACCGCTCGGCCTATCCGCGAGGCATGCATCTACGGACCCTCCCCTGGCTGACGATGGCAAGTCTGCAACGGCCGCAAAGCTAAAGCAAGCTCACTCCGCCGGCGGCGGTGGCGGCAGGAAGAAGGCCGAGCCAGGCATGACCAGCTCGACCCGGACCCGCGGTGCGAGGCTGGCGACGCGGGCGGCGAACTCGCGCGGCGGCTCGCGCAGCGGGCGCGGCCGCAGCCGCGCCAGCCCGACCGGAAAGAGGCTGCCCCAGTGGATCGGGATCGCGACTCGCGGCGCCAGCAGCGCCGCGGCACGGGCCGCGCGCTCCGGGTCGAGGTGTCCCGGCCCCAACGTCGGGCCCCACCCCCAGACCGGGATCAGCGCCAGGTCGAGGTCCGGGCCCAGCGCGGCCATCCCCTCGAAGAGGTCGGTGTCGCCGGCGAAGTAGAGGCGGCGGCTGCCCTCGACCAGGAACCCGACCGGGTCGGCGTCGAGACCGCGGCCGAGCTCGTGGTCCGCGGGGGTGGCGGTGACCGTCACCGGCCCGATTCGGTGGGACGCGCCGGGCGCGAGCTCGACCACCGCGCCCAACCCCCGCGCCGCGAAGAAGCCAGCGGTCCCGGCGGGCACGATCAGCGGCACCCCCGGGCCGAGCCGGCGCAGCGAGCGGAGGTCGGCGTGGTCGCGATGGAGGTGGGAGATCAGGACCGCGTCGAGGTCGGCGATGACGTCGCGAGCAGGCGCCGGGCCCTGCCGGCGCAGCGGCCCCACCCAGCCTCCGAGCACCGGGTCGGTCAGCAGCCGGACGCCGTCGAGCTCGATCAGGACGGTGGCGTGGCCGACGTAGACGATCCTCACCGGGTCAGCCCAGGGTGGCGCCCTCGGCCGCTTTCGCCGGGCGGATGTCCGGCAGCCTCATCATCCGGAACGAGTTGGCGAGGCCGGCGAGGGCGGCGAGCAACGGCACCAGCAGAGCGACCTGCAGGGCCAGGGGCCGGGTGTCGGTGTTGATGTCGACGATCTCTTCGCGGACCCGCGGCGGCTTGCCCGCCAGCAGTTCTTCGAGCTGGGCGTTGCTCATCACTTCGGCGTCTTCGTCGAGGACGTCGGCGACCCGCTGCTGCTGGGCCGGCCGCAGGACGGGGCTTGCTTCGGCCTTCTTGGTGAAGGCGACCGAGAGCGTGGCCAGCATGATCGCCCCGGCGCAGGCGAGCCCGAAGGAGAGGCCGAACGAGCCGGCCGCCGAGTTGACCCCCGCCGCCTCGCTGATCCGCTCCTCGGCGATCGGCCCGAGGGTGAAGTTGTTGAGCTGGGAGACGAGCAGGCCGAGCCCCGAGCCAGCGATCGCCAGCGGGATCACCAGGTACCAGCCGCTGTCGACGCGGGGGACGAAGGGGATCAGCAGGGCGAAGCCGACGCTGACCAGCAGGAAGCCGATCCGGACGATCGAGCTCGGGCGGCGGTCGCCGGCCTTCTTGCCGGCCAGGAGCGCCACCCCGAACATGCTGAGCGAGAGCGGGGCGAGAGAGAGGCCGGCCTGCAGAGCGTTGTATTCGAGCACCATCTGCAGGTAGATCGGCAGCGCGATCATCGCTCCACCGAGGGCGATCTGCTGCAGCATCTGCTGGCTGACGCCGATCCGGAAGGCGGGCGAGCTGAAGAGGTCGGGGTCGAGCAGCGCGGTGCGCCCCTCTCGCTTGCGCCGCCGCAGCCACCAGACCAGCGCCGCCATCGCCGCGACGCCGAGGACGATCAGCGCCCCGACCGCCTCTCCCCCCTCCTGCCAGACGAGGATGCCGAGAACGATGCCGCCCATGCCGACGACCGAGAGCGCGGCGCCGACGGTGTCGATCCCGCGGACGCCGGTGTAGGGGACGTCGCGGATCAGCCCGAGGCCGGCGAGAACCGTGGCGATGATCGCCGCCTCGAGCCCGAAGGCCACCCGCCAGGAGAGGAAGGTGGTGATGAAGCCGCCGAGCAGCGGCCCGATCGCGGCGGCGATCGAGGCGGCGGCGCCGACCAGCGCGTAGACCCGCCGCTGCTCCTCGCCTTCGAAGTTGCCGTGGATCAACGACTGCATCGCCGGCAGCAGCAGCGAGGCGCCGGTGCCGCCGACGATCGCCCAGAAGACGATGATCGCGACCAGGCCCTGGGCGAGGGTCATCGCGACGGCGCCGATCGCGTAGCCGACCAGGCCGAGTGCGTAGGCGCGCTTGCGGCCGATCAAATCACCGACCTTGCCGCCGATCAGGATGAAGGCGGCCGAGACCAGCGCCTCGAGCGCGATCGCCGCCTGCACCCCGCTGACCGTCGTGTCGAGGTCGCGGACCACGTAGGCGATCGAGACATTCATCAGCGAGGTGTCGACGACGAGGACGAACATCGCCGCCGCCAGCAGCAGTCCCAGCCGTTTGCTCTTGGGCTCCATCGGTGCCATCTCCTCCTGGCGGCGGAGCTTAAATCGCGCCGGCGGCGCCGTGGCGACCACGCCCGCTCGTTACGCTCGGCGGGTGGCGCACCCGTCCGAGCTCGAAGCCGCCGAGATGGCTCGCGACGACTCCGTGGAGGCGATCGAGCTCGCCCGCGCCCGCGGCCAGACCTACCCGATCGTGACCATCGCCGACGGCGCCGAGCACGACGCCCAGACGACCGGCTTCCACAAGCGCTGGTGGCGCCAGCTCGACGAAGACTGGCCGGAGCACCTGCGCGAGACCTACAACGAGGCCTTCACCCACGAGCTGATGGCCGCCCACGTCGCCATCGTCGAGCTCGAGTTCGACGCCGCCACCGCCCGCTGGAGCAACATCGGCGTCGTCGACCTCGAGCAGTGGGAACCGACCTTCCCCTTCGACCCGGCCAGCAGCGGCTGGATCAAGCAGGACGCCCGCTCCCGCGTCGGCTGGCGCCGCCGCTCGGCGCTGCGGAAGCTGTTCTCGCGGAAGAAGGAGAAGAAGGGCGAGGGCGAGGGCGAGGCGACCTGAGCGCCCGGACGGGGCCTATTCAGGGCGCGGGCGAGAAAACAGCTTCACCAGCGTTGGCCGAGCCTCTGCCGGCCGGTCCATAGCCGCGACTATCTCCTGCCACGCCTCCGAACCAATTCGAAAGCTGGTCCGATCGCCCCTGTGGCGCCCGATGTTCTCACGACCACTTCGGCCGTCATCCGCGTGGCCATAGATAGTGCGAACCGTGCCCATCAGCGCCAATCAGGGAAGGTTCAACTTCGCAGCGACGTCACCGGGCCGGCCGCGCTCCGAGCCCGGCGTCGAGAGGAGCGCTGTCCAGCGTCGCCAACTCCGCGTCATTGCTCTCAGCCACCGCCGCGTACGCGGCGTCGTAAAGGGCCAGGTCCTGTTGCTCAGCGAGCTCGCCGGCCCGACGGAAATCCTCGGCTCTCGGGCTGACCGCGGTACAGAGTTCTGAGAGTGCATCCAGAACCACTGCGACCTGCCCAGCGCTGGCGCCCGCGCGTCCGCAGAGTAGAGCGTTGCCAACCTCGTATGAGGCTATGTCGAGGATCGCGAGTCCGGCGGTACGCGAACGATGGGCCTCCACCAGGGCACGAGCCTCCATGGATTCCCCCTCACCCTCGGCGTGGAACCACTTCATCACCACAATGGCGTCGCTAACGACGTCTATCGCGGGCATCCCGCTCTTCCCGCTCGACCCGGATCAGCTCTACCGACTCGAGGCCGCTGAGGCCTTCCAGCGCGGCACGTCCACGAGCTAGCGCCGCATCGATCGCGGACGGATCAGGCCAGCCAGCCTCGCGGTCGATCCGCGCCCTCAAATCGTTAGGGATGGACACCATCATCTTTTATGCCTTTGCCATTTGATGCATTACAGCTCTTGGCAATACCGTCTTAGGTGCACCGTTTGCACGATGCAGACAATAGATTACCTCCATTGTTACTATGTGGACCCGACGGACCCCGAGCCGCCCGTTTCCGGACCACAGCCTTCAATCTGTGGACCTACTCTGCCGCCGGCCGGGAGGTGTCGACGGCTCCGCACCGCAGCTCAGCGCGCCGGTCTACTATCGAGCCTATGTCGCGCGATCCCGACCATTGGGGGCAGTCCGACCAGGAGAAGGCCTTTCCCCCCGGATCGATACTGGAACTCAGGGACTACCGAACTCATCGGCGCAGCGGGGACCACGACCACTGCATCTTCTGCTGGGCGAAGTTCATGGATCCCCAGTCGTCGGAGGTGAGCCGGCAAGCGCTCGCGAGTGACGCAAGCATCCTGACGTCCGGCTACAGCGCTGGACCTCCGGGGCGAGGTTGGGTGTGTCCCAGTTGCTTCGAGGAGTTCTCGGGCCGTTTCGGGTGGAAATGCGCGGCGCCCTGACCTCGTCCGTTGCTCAGAGGGCGGAAGCAGCGGGCAACAAGAGGGCGGGTGAGGGCGAATCTCGGCCGCCGGATCGAAGCGCCGCCGCGCACACTTCGCGGCCGGACTCTCTGCCCTCGCCCATTCGGATGCGGCACGTCCGGACTCGCTCAGTATGGCCGACCCCGCCAAGCGGGTCCGATTCTTCCCAGCTCATCGACACTACGCATCCCCAGCGGCATGCGACCAAACCCGCCGACAGCCATACAAGCTGACTGGCGGACGCGCCCGACCGCCCTGGCGGACGCCGCGCCCGCACAGGGACCTCGGCGAGCATGCGACCCCGATCAAAGGCTTCACTCCGGCCTGCATCGAACTGTTGTGACGGCTTGTGCGGGCTGACCCCGACCGCGATCTCACTATGTGACAGCCCATGATCTTGGGCCTTCGCGAAAGCCTCACGCCGTCGTTGGCCCGCCGACGTTGCGGTCGCGTGTTTTTGCTCGACGCACCGATCGACCGTGCTCGCCCCCAGCCCTGCCCAGCGACCGTCGCCCCTGGTTTCGCTCGCTCTGGCGCGTGCCCTCACCCAGACGAGACACAGGCCCAACCGCTCTGTCAAGCCGAAAACCGCTTGCCAAGGTGAGAGGCGCCTACCAGAATCGAACTGGTGTAAACGGCTTTGCAGGCCGCTGCGTAGCCACTCCGCCAAGGCGCCGCGGCGAACCATTATGCCCGGGGCGTGGTGTCGACGGATTGCGGGTCGGGACGCGATCGGCGACGGGGATTGGGATCCGCCGATACGGGGAGCATCGGGGTGGAGCGACGAAATTGGCGGAAGGGGACGACGGTGGCGAAGAGCAGAGTCGAGCTGGCGAAGGAGATGTATCGGGCGTTCTCGGCGGGGGACCGAGAGGCGATCGAGGAGGTAATCGGGCCGGAATTCGAATTCCACAGCCCGCTCGACGAGCACGGGCTTGATCGCGATGGATATTTCGAGCGGTGCTGGCCGGGAGCGGGGTCGCTGACCGAGCTCGAGTTCGTGCGGTTGATCGAGCAGGGGGACGAGGTCGTCGTCACCTATGAGGCGACGCGGGCGAATGGGACTCGATTCCGCAACACCGAGGTGCTCGGGTTCGACGGCGACAGACAGGTCCGCGCCGAGGTGTACTTCGGCTGGAATCTGTGACCTGCGAGGGGGCCGCCGCCGAGGCGATCAACCGGCCCGACCGGACGAGAAATTCGGACGGGAAAATAGAGGTTACGGAGCCTCGACCGGGTATCAGCCGGCTGGGAGCTTCGGCTCTCGTGTTAATCGCTAGGCGCGCCGTGCCGGCTTGGGCGGCGCGCCGTATTCGTTCTCAGTCGGTGTCGGCTTCGTCGTAGGGGGTGACGTTCCCGTACTCCTCGACGGTGCCGCCATCGCGCATCGAGGCGTCGTCGGGGTCGCCTCCGTACTGGCGCAGGGAGCGGCGCTGGCGCAGGTAGTCCCAGGCCTTGTCGAGCTGGACCTTGATCTCCTCCATCCGCGCCTCCTCTTCGGAATCGAGCCCCTCGGACTCGTGGCGGTGGAGCAGCTCCTCCTCCTCGTGGACCAGCTCGTCGATGCGGTTGAGAACCCCTTGGTCGTCCATGGCGACCTAGATTAGGCGTTCCAGCCGGCGAGGGCCGAGCTTCCCGCAACGGCCTCGCTCGAGTTGATCGCCCGCTCGCCGACACGGCTGAAGCGCATCTGATCGTCGACCGGACCGAGGCGCAGCGAGCGCAGGTCGCGCGGGTAGTTCTGTCGCAGCTTCCAGGGCTCCGTCGTGCCCTGCTTCGGCAGCTCGGCGATCGAGCGCAGGACGTAGCCCGAGTTGAAGTCGAGCAGCGGCTCCTCACCGAGCGCCGGGTCGCCGACCTCGGGGGCGCAGGCGTCGTAGCCGCCGGCCTCCATGTGGTCGAGCAGGCGGCAGGTGTATTCGGCGACGAGGTCGGCCTTCAGGGTCCAGGAGGCGTTGGTGTAGCCGATCGTGAAGGCGACGTTGGGGACGCCGCTCAGCATCATCCCCTTGTAGGTGAAGCGGCGGGAGAGGTCGAGCTGCTCGCCGTCGATCGACAGCGTCGCGCCGCCGAGGAACTGGAGATTGAGCCCGGTCGCGGTGACGACGACGTCGGCCTCGAGGCGGCGGCCCGACTCGAGCTCGATCCCGCCCTCGTCGAAGCCGGCGATACGGTCGGTGACGATCTCCGCGCTGCCGTCGGAGAGCACCTTGAAGAGGTCGGAGTCGGGGACGAGGCAGACACGCTGGTCCCAGGGGTTGTAGCGCGGGCTGAAATGGGTGTCGACGTCGAACCCGGGTGGCAGGGCGCGGACGACGCCGCGCCGGATCAGCTTCCGCACCAGGCGCGGGCGGCGGCGGCTGAGCCGGTAGGTGAAGCTCTGCAGGGCGACGTTCTTCCAGCGCACGACGGCGTAGGCGCGGCGGGGACCGATCGCCCCCCGCAGCCAGTTGGCGATCGCGTCTTCGCCCGGCACCGAGACGATGTACGTGGGCGAGCGCTGCAGCATCGTCACCTGGGCGGCGTCGCCGGCCAGCGCCGGGACCAGGGTCACCGCGGTCGCCCCGGAGCCGATCACGACGACCCGCTTGCCGGCCCATTGGGCGTCCTCGGGCCAGTGCTGGGGGTGGATCACCTCGCCGCCGAAGCGGTCGATCCCCGGGAACTCGGGGGTGTAGCCCTGGTCGTAGCGGTAGTAGCCGCTGCAGATCCAGAGGAAGCCGCAGGTGAGCTCTTCGCGCTCGCCGGCGCCAGTCTCGAGGGTCACGGTCCAGAGGGCCGCCTCGCTCGACCAGGCGGCGGCGACGACGCGACGGTCGAAGCGGATCTTCTCGTCGATCCCGGCGTCGCGGGCCGTCTCGCGGACGTAGCGGAGGATCGAGTCGCCGTCGGCGATCGCTCTCTGCTCGACCCAGGGCCGGAAGCGGTAGCCGAGCGTGTGCATGTCGGAGTCGGAGCGGATCCCGGGGTAGCGGAAGAGGTCCCAGGTGCCGCCGATCGCCTCGCGGGCCTCGACGATCGCCCAGCTGTCACCCGGTCGCTGCTGCTGGAGGTGGTAAGCGGCGCCGATCCCGGAGAGGCCGGCGCCGACGATCAGGACGTCGAGGTGCTCGGTGGTACTCGCGAGTCTCATCGCTTCCGGAAGGTTATACCGGCCTTCTCGACCCTTGCGAGAAGCATCTCACCCATCGCCGCCACGGTGGTCAGCTGGCCGGCGGTCTCCGGCAGCTCGTCGAAGGCGAGGCAGAGGGCCGACTCGGCCAGCATCTTCGAGGTCTCCGTATAGCCGGGGTCGCCGCCGGTGACCTCGGTCACCACCCGCTCTCCCCCGCCCTCGCCGACGAAGGTGAGCTTGAACCAGCTGCGCTCGCGGGTCGCCTCGTCGGGCCCCTCCCCCGGGTCCTTGAGCTTCAGCAGCAGCTTCCGGGTCGGCGGCAGCGGCGCCAGCAGGGCGACAGCGCCGACCCCGAGGGCCAGCGCCGGGATCGTCGCCGGGTTGTGGGCGACGAGGTTGTGGCCGTAGGTGAATTCGGGGCCGTAGCGCGGCACCGCCGCGGCCGAGCGGCGGATCACCGAGCCGTCGATCGTCGGCAGCGGCGCTGCCCAGCCGCCGGCCTCGGGGACGCGGCGCAGCCGCGGCGGCGCCGCGTGGATCCGCCGCGCGGGGTCGCGGGGCTCGGCCCGGCGGCGGGCCTTGGCGGCGGCGATCGTCTCGCGGGCGCGGGCGAAGCCGTTGACCGCCGAGTGGAAGGTGCCACCGGAGAACTGGGCGTGGGTGTTGACGTAGCCGTTGACCGTCAGCGGCACCCCCTCGGGCAGCTGCTTGACAGTGAAATAGGCGCCGAGGTCGTGCGGGATCGAGTCGAAACCGCAGCAGTGGACGAGGCGGGCGCCGCTGCGCTCCGCCGTCCCGTGGTGCTCGAGCCAGGTCCGATCGACGAACTCGGGCTCGCCGGTGAGGTCGCAGTAGTCGGTGCCCGCGGCCGCGCAGGCGGCGACCAGGGGACCGCCGTAGAGGGCGTAGGGACCGACCGTGGTGGCGACGACGCGGGTCGCGGCGGCCACCTCAGCCAGCGCCGACGGGTCGGCAGCGTCGGCGATCAGGATCTCCGGCGCCGCCGCGGCGGACTCGATCGCCGCCAGCTCGGCGGCGACGGCCTCGAGCTTGGCCCGGTTGCGGCCGACGATCGCCCATCTGGCACCGGCTGGAAGCTGCGCCGCGAGGTAGCGGGCGGTGAGCCCGCCGGTAAAACCGGTAGCACCGAATAGCGCCAGGTCGAATCGCCGGCTCGCCTCCACCGGCTGATTGTGGCATCCGGCGCGGCGCTTAGCTTGTGGCGGTGAAGCGTCCCGTCGCCTTTGGCGTCGTCGTGCCGGTAGCCGCCGCGCTTACTGCGACCACGCTCTGCGGCTGCTTCGACGGCACCGTGCGGACGCCGACCGAGGCGGCGAAGACCGTTCCCGGCAAGCGGGAGCCGACGCGGCAGGACCAGGGCCACGAGCACGGCGACGGCATCTCGATCGCGGCGGTTGGCGACACGATGCTCGGCAGCACCCCGGAACTGCCGCCCGAACCCGCCACCTACCTGGACCCGGTCAAGGGGGAGCTGAGCGGCGACGTCGTCTTCGGCAACCTCGAGGGAGCGCTGACCGAAGTCGGCGAATCGCCCAAGTGCGTGGGCGCCGAACCAGGGCAGTGCTACGCCTTCCGAGCGCCGCCCGAATACGCGAAGTACCTCGCCGACGCCGGCTTCACCCTGATGTCGAACGCCAACAACCACTCCTACGACTTCGGCGAAGCGGGCGAGAGCGAAACGGTCGAAGCACTGCACGCGGCGGGGATCGAGCAGACCGGCCTCCCGGAAGAGGTGACCGTGGTCGAGGCGAATGGCCACCGCGTCGCCTTCCTCGCCTTCGCCCCCTACTCGAACACCTCCTCGCTGACCGACCTCGAAAGCGCCCGGGCGCTGATCGAAAGCGCCGCCGCGGAAGCGGACGTGGTGGTCGTCGCGATCCATGCCGGCGCCGAGGGCGCCGACGCCCAGCATGTGACCGGTGCCGGGGAGACCTACCTCGGCGAGGATCGCGGCAACCCCGAGGAGTTCGCCCATCTGGCGGTCGACGCCGGCGCCGACCTCGTGCTCGGCTCCGGCCCCCACGTCCTCCGCGGGATCGAGCTCTACAAGCACCGCCTGCTCGCCTACAGCCTCGGCAACTTCTGCGGCTTCCACAACTTCGCCACCGAGGGCGCCCTCGGCGAGTCGGTCGTCCTCCACGTCAGCCTCTCCCCCGAGGGCGTCTTCCGCAGCGGCCGGCTCGCCTCGCTGCGCCTGGTCGAAGCCGGCCAGCCGGTGCCCGACCCGAGCGGCGAAGCGGCGGCGACGATCGCCACCCTCTCGGCCGCGGACTTCGGCTCCAGCGCGGTCGAGGTCGGCCCCGGCGGCCGCCTCCTCGCCGGCAATTCTTGACTAATTAACTCTACAAACATTGGCGAGAGGCGCTAACGTCCCCCGTTCCAATGCTCTTCCGGCAAATCATCCACGAGGATCTCGGCTGCGCGTCCTACCTCGTCGGCGACCGCGAAGCGGGGGTCGCGGCGGTGGTCGATCCGCAGTGGGACGTCGAGCCCTACCATCGGCTGGCGCGGCTGCACGGGGTCCGGATCGAGCACGTGCTCGAGACCCACAACCACGCCGACCACGTCTCCGGGCACGGGCGGCTGGCGCGGACCACCGGGGCGACGATCCACGTCCACGAGCTGGCCGAGGCGCAGTACGTCCACGAGCCGCTCAGCGACGGCTGGGTGCTGGAGCTGGGCGAGGTCAGCGTCGAAGCGATCCATACCCCGGGCCACCGGCCCGAGCACACCGCCTTCCTGCTCCGCGACGGCGGCCGCGGCGGCGCCCCCTGGGCCCTGCTGAGCGGCGACTCGCTGTTCATCGGCGACGTCGCCCGCCCCGACCTCGCGGTCGAGCCGCGCGAAGGGGCGACCGAGATGTTCCGCTCGCTGCACGAGCGGCTGCTCGCGCTCGACGACGAGGTCGAGGTCTGGCCCGGACACCTCGGCGGCTCGCTCTGCGGCGGCTCCGGCCTCGACCTCAAGACCTCCTCGACGATCGGCTTCGAGCGCCGCCACAACCGCGCCCTCGGCTTCGCCGACCTCGACGAGTTCGTCACCGACTCACTCGGCTCGCTGGGCGACAAGCCGCCCAACCTGGAGCGGATCGTCAGCATCAACCAGGGCCCGCTGGTCGAGCACTTCGGCACCCCGCAGGCGCTGACCCCGCATCAGGTCGAGGAGGCGGTCGCCGCCGGCGCCTGCGTGATCGACGGCCGCAGCAACGAGGAGTTCGACGAGTCCCACATCGCCGGCGCCCTCAGCACCTCGGCCTACGACACCGGCTTCGCGACCAAGGTCTCGCGGGTCGCCCCCGACGGGACCGAGATCATCGTCGTCGCAGCTTCCGACGGCGACGAGCGGCGCGCCGCCGAGCTGCTGGCCTCGGTCGGGATGCGGGTGCGCGGCTTCCTCGAGGGCGGGATGACCGCCTGGCGCACCGATGGCCGCCCCGTGCAACGGATCGAGCTGATCGACCCGAGCGAGCTGATGCAGCGGGTCGAGGGTCCCAAGGCACCGGTCGTCCTCGACGTCCGCGCCGCCTCCGAGTACGAGGCCGAGCACATCCCCGGCTCGCTCCACATTCCCTATGGCGACCTCTCACGGCGGATCGAGGAGCTGCCGCGGGACCGCCGGATCGCGACGATCTGCCGCGGCGGCAAGCGCAGCGGCCTCGCCGCCTCGATCCTCCAGCGCGAGGGCTTCGACGACGTCATCCACGTCGGCCGCGGGGTCGGCGCCTGGCGCCAGGCCGGCGGCCCGGTCGAGAGCGGCAGCGTCCCCAGCGCCGCCTAGCTGCACAGCGTCAGGGCCGGCCGTTGAGGTGGGAATCGGCGCGGCCGTTGGCGGCGGCGATCGCGTCGGCCTGGCTCTCCGGGCCCCAGGGGTTGCGTTCGTGGGCGATCGCGTCCTGGACCGCGGGCTCGGGGTTGGCGTGGAAGGGGCCGCGCCAGCTGCACGAGCAGGCGGCGAGGTAGCCCTTCTTCAGGAGCTCCACCTTGGCGATATGGGGAAGCTGGGAGGTATCCACCGTGAACTGATCGGCAGGGCGGCGCGGGAGCTTGAGCTGGTCAGAGCTTGTGGACCTTGACGGCGGTGCCGTAGGCGCAGATCTCGGTCCAGGTAGAGCCCAGCTCGGAGGAGTCGAAGCGGAAGGCGAGGATTGCGTTGGCGCCCTTTCCTTCCGCCTCCTCGATCAACCGTTCGGTCGCGTGCTCGCGGCCTTCGGCGAGCATCTTGGTCATCCCCTTCAGCTCGCCTCCCTTCAGCGACTTGAAGCCGGCGCCGATCGTCGAGCCGATGTTGCGCGAGCGCACGGTGAGGCCGAACACCTCGCCCAGGATCTGGTCGACCTCGTAGCCGGGCAGGTCGTTGGTGGTGACGATCAGCATCAGCGGAGCATAGGGGCTGCGCTCAGTCGCCGCTGGCGGCCTGCGTCTGGTGCGGCATCTCGAACAGCGCCGCGAAGGCGACCCCCGGGATCCGCGGCTCGTCGCCTCCCACCGAGCGAAGATCGCTCTGCGCGCAGATCTCGATCATCCGGTCGAGCATCTCGCGGTGGAGCTCGGCGAGCTGCTTCCACGCCTGCTCGTCGACCGCGAACGGCACCCGCGCGATGTGGTGGTCGGCGCGCTCGCCGAACTTCTTTGTCTCGAGCGAGAAGCTCGCCTCCGCCGTCGTCAGCTGGAAGAGCTGGCGGGCGTACTCGACCCGCTGCTCGAGCGAGAGACCCTCGTAATCCTCCTCCTCGAGAACGATGTTGTTGACGACCGCTCGGTAGAAGTGCTCGGTCGAGCCGCGCACCGGCCGCTCCTCGACCAGTTCGATGATCCCGGCGTCCTTGAGGGTGCGGACGTGGTAGCTGATGTCGCCGACCGGCATCTCCAGCTCCCGGGCTATTTCGTTCGGGCTCGCGACGCGGTCGGCGAAGACCGCGATCAACCTGCAGCGGACCGGGTGGGCCACGATCGCCCCCAGGGCAGCGTCCGATACGCCTCGCCACCTCCCGCGGGTAGCCGTCGCCATTTTAGTCCTCCGTATTCGAGTGACTAGGAACGTTTGGAGCATAAACGCTTCGTTCCGACACTGCGGTTTTATGGAGACGAACGTCTCATTGGTGGAATCTGTCCCATCGCTCTGAAGGTCTAACGGCCGAAAGGGATAGCCACTTGTGGGAGGGGGTGAGCTGATGACTGTCGCTGCTTGCAAGCAGACGATTCCGACTGGGGCGACCGGGAAGACCGCCTAGCCGATCCGCGGAGCCCGGCGCTCGCCTCCTGGAGAGCGAGCGCCGGGCCCATCTGCCCCGCGGCGAGTAGCGGCGGCGCCAGCGGGTAGCGTTGCGGACGATGGCGGTCGAAGTCGAGCAGAGCCGGGAAGCCCAGCACGCACGGCTGATGGACGGGCTGGCCGCCTCGATCCGCGAAAAAGGCCTGGCGCGGACCCAGGTCACCGACATCGTCAGCCACGCCCGTGCCTCGCGGCGCACCTTCTACAACCACTTCGAGGACAAGGAAGCCTGCTTCGTCGAGCTGATGAACACGCTGTCCGACGCCTTCCTCGGAGAGGTCGACCGGGCGATCGACCGGGAAGCGCCGATCGAGACCCAGATCGACCAGGCGATCGACACCTACCTCGGCCTCGTCACCAGCGACCCGGGGCTGACCCAGACCTTTGCCAGCGCCGCGACCGGGGAGCGGATCGTGATGGCCCAGCGGCAGGCCTTCGAGCGCTACGCGGCGCTGATCGTCTCCGTCGTCGAGAGCGATTCGGCCCGCGACCCGGCGGTCGAGCGGATCTCGGTCGAGCGCGCCTACATGCTGGTCAGCGGCCTCCACCACACCCTGGTGCGGGCGCTGGTCAGAGGCGAGGAGCTCGACCGCGTCTCCTACGAGTTCAAGGCCGTGATCAAGCTGGTGCTCTCGGGCAAGAGCTCGAGCTGACGCCGCAGCCGGACGTCAGCGGCCCCGGGGCTCGCCCCAGGCGGTGGCGACGACGGTGCGGGGACCGCCGCGGTCGCGGTGCTCGCAGAGGTAGATCCCCTGCCAGATGCCGAGGGCGAGGGCGCCGGCGGCGATCGGCAGGGTCAGCGAGGGGCCGAGCAGCGCGGCCTTGACGTGGGCCGGCATGTCGTCGTCGCCCTCGAGGGTGTGGGTCCAGTGAGCGGCGCCTTCCGGCACCGCCCGGTCGAGCCAGGACTCGAGGTCGTGGCGCACTTCCGGCGAGGCGTTCTCGTTCAGCGCCAGCGAGGCGGAGGTGTGCTGGATCAGCAGGTGGAGGATCCCAACCTCGATCGTGACCAGCTCGGGCAGCGCCTCGAGCAGCTCGTCGCTGACCAGGTGGACGCCGCGCGGTCGCGGCTCGAAACTGATCGCTCGCTGCACCCACATCGCGCTCTCGGCGACTGGGATACCCGCCGCGCTAGGCGGCGAAGCGCTGCTCGGCGCGGGCGCGGCGGCGGGCGGCCTCGACCTCGCGGTCCTTCGGCGCCGCCGTCGTCACCAACCGCTCGAGCAGCTCCGCCGAGACCTCGGTGACCGCGGCCACCGCCGCGTCGAAGGCCTCCTGGTTGGCCCGCGAGGGCTTGTTGAAGCCGCTGATCTTGCGCACGTACTGCAGCGCCGCGGCCTCGATCTCATCCTCGCGCGCCGGCGGCTCGAAGTTGTAGAGCGTTTTGATGTTCCGGCACATGAGCACGATCGTAGAGAAACGGGGCGGCCCGGGAGGCGAGATCTCAGGGAAATACGAGATCGAACCCGGGCCGCCCATCGGCGCTCGCCGCCGGCCGGGCTCAGGCCTTCGGCGTGCAGACGCGGATCACTTCCGCCGCCGCCTTGCTGCCATCGGCGAATTTCGCTTCGACATGGGCCTGGAGCTTGCCGTCGGTGCATTTCGCCGTGATCGGGTGGTAGGTCTTGCCGCCGACCTTGACGTTCCTGTCGACCGTCAGGTTGAAGCTGGTGACCGACCCGCTCCCGTTGGCGATCTTCGGAACCGTGGCGACGGCCATGGTGCCGTAGCGGCCGTTCGGGTGCTTCTTGATTTTCACCGTGGTCACGATCGCCCCGGTGATCGGAGCGTTGAAGTAGGCGTGCACGTACCAGGTCGTGGTGCCGCCGCTGGTGCCGCCGTTGACGAGCAGCAGCTTCGAGTTGACGTAGAACGGCTTCTGTTCCGGGAACAGCACCTGGACCGTGGTCTGGCCGGTGCCGATGATCGCCGACTTGCAGACCGATTCGACCGTCTTGGTGTCCCGCGATTGCAGCTGGCCCGAGCTGCATTTCGGGATCCCCTGCGAGTTGACGACGGCGTTCTTGTCGCCTTCGATGATCACTTCCTTGGTCGCCGGCGGGTGGCTGCCGTCTTTGGTTTCGACCTTGCCGGAGACTGCGAGCGAGATCGGTTCCAGCGTCTTCTTCGACAGCTTGCTGGGCGTGAAATGGCCGTCGGCCGTGATCCTGAGGTTCGCGACTTCGACCACGACCGGACCTTCTCCGGCGGCGCTGGCGATCCCTACCGCCACCATCGCCGTCGCGACGCAGGCCGCGACCGTCAACGTAAAGAGCTTGCGCATCCCCTGTCCTCTCCTAGAGAAGCTCGCCGAGGCGAGCATTTGTGCCCCGATCCGATACCGGGGCGTTCCCGAAGCGGACGCTATCAGCCCAAATTGTTTCGGCGCTCGGATCGAAAGCGACGCAAGCGCAGCGAGTTGGCGACCACGGAGAGGCTGGAGCAGGCCATCGCGGCACCGGCGATCACCGGGTTGAGCAGGCCGAGCGCGGCCAGCGGGATCGCCGCCAGGTTGTAGCCGAAGGCCCAGCCCAGGTTCTGCTTGATCGTCCGCAGGGTGGCGCGGGAGAGCCGGATCGCGTCGGTGGCGGCGGTGAGGTCGCCGGAGACGAGGGTGAGGTCCGAGGCCTCAATCGCGACGTCGGTGCCGGTGCCGATGCTGAGCCCGAGATCCGCCTGGGCCAGGGCCGGGGCGTCGTTGACCCCGTCGCCGACCATCGCGACGATGCGCCCCTCGGCCTGGAGGCGCCTCACCACCGCCGCCTTCTCCGCCGGCAGCACCTCGGCGATCACCTCCTCGATCCCGACCGCCGCCGCCACCGCTCGCGCGGTCACCTCGTTGTCGCCGGTCAGCAGGATCGGCCGCAGCCCCAGCTCCCGCAGCGAGGCGACGGCCGCGCGCGAGCTCTCCTTGACCGTGTCGGCGACGGCGAGGACGGCGCGGGCACGGCCGTCCCAGCCGGCCGCGACGACGGTCTGCCCGCGCGCCTCGGCGGCGGCTCGGGCGGCCTCGAGCTCGGGCGGCAGGTGCATCGCCCAATCGGCCAGCAGGGCCGGGCGGCCGACGACGACTGCGTGGCCCTCCACCACCCCCTCGACCCCGAGTCCCTCGCGATTGGCGAAGGACTCGACCGGCGGCAGCGGCCCGGCCGCGGCGGCGGCGCGGGCGATCGCCCGCGCGACCGGGTGCTCGGAGGCGTGCTCGAGCGCGCCGACCAGCCGCAGCGCCAGCTCGCGGTCCTCGCCGGCGGCCACGGACAGGTCGACCAGGCTCATCGTGCCGGTGGTGACGGTCCCGGTCTTGTCGAGGACGACGGTGTCGACGCGGCGGGTCGACTCCAGCACTTCCGGGCCCTTGATCAGCAGCCCGAGCTGAGCGCCGCGACCGGTGCCGACCAGGAGCGCCGTCGGCGTCGCCAGCCCGAGCGCGCAGGGGCAGGCGATGATCAGCACCGCGACCGCGGCGGTGAAGGCGAAGCTGGCGCTCTCGCCGTTGCCGAGCCAGAAGCCGAGGGTGGCGACCGCGAGCGCGATCACGACCGGGACGAAGACGGCGGAGACGCGATCGGCGAGGCGCTGGACCGGGGCCTTGCCGGCCTGGGCGTCGGTGACCAGCCTGGCGATCTGGGCCAGCGCGGTGTCGGCGCCGACCCGGGTCGCGCGGACCACGAGGCGGCCGCCGACGTTGACCGTCGCCCCCGCCACCGCCGCGCCCGGACCGACCTCGACCGGGACCGACTCGCCGCTGAGCATGCTGGCGTCGATCGCCGAGCTGCCCTCCTCGACGACGCCGTCGGTGGCGATCTTCTCGCCCGGACGGACGACGAAGCGGTCGCCGACCGCGAGCTCGGCGACCGGGACGCGGCGCTCCTCCCCATCCCCGCCGAGCACGGCGACGTCCTTGGCGCCGAGCGCCAGCAGCGAGCGCAGGGCGGCGCCGGCGCTGCGCTTCGCCCGCGCCTCGAAGTAGCGGCCGGCGAGGAGGAAGGTGGTGACGACGGCGGCGGTCTCGAGGTAGATCTCGTCGCTGCCGCCGCCGGCGGAGGGCACGAGCTCGAAGCTCATCCGCATCCCCGGCATCCCGGCGTCGCCGATGAACAGCGCGTAGAGGGACCAGAGCCAGGCGGCGAGGGTGCCGAGGCTGATCAGGGTGTCCATCGTCGCGGCGCCGTGGCGTAGGTTGACCCAGGCGGCGCGGTGGAACGGCCAGCCGCCCCAGAGCACGACCGGCGTCGTCAGCTGCAGGGCCAGCCACTGCCAGTTGTCGAACTGCAGCGGCGGCACCATCGAGAGGACCAGCACCGGCGCCGAGAGCAGCGCCGAGAGCAGTAGGCGACGGCGCAGCGCCGCCGTCGGGTCCTCTTCCTCGGGCTCGCCGCCGGCAGGCGCCTCGGCGGCGGCCGGCAGCGCCGCGCTATAGCCGGCGGCGGCGACGGCGCCGAGGAGCTCGTCGGGAGCGACGGCGGCCGGGTCGTAGTCGACGGTCGCGCGCTCGGTCGCGTAGTTGACGCTGGCGCTGACCCCGTCGAGCTGGTTCAGCTTGCGCTCGACCCGGCTCGCGCAGCTGGCGCAGGTCATCCCCTCGATCGGCAGCTCGATGTGGGTTGCGGTGCCGGTGCTCATCCCGCGACCTCGTGGGTGAAGGCGGCCGTGTGGACCGCACCGCCGCTGCGGAACTGGAGGAAGAGGCGGTAGCGGCCGGCGCTCGGGAAGGTCGCCATGAAGCGGAGGCGGTCGGCGTCGGGGTGGACGTGGAGGAAGGCGAGGTCGCCCTCGCGCAGGGCGACGAGGTGGCCCTTGGCGCCGAGGTAGTCGGCGAGCGCGACCGGGCGGCCGTCGCGGCTGACGGTGAAGCTGAGCTCGGACTCCTCGCCGGCGCGGCTCGTGGCGCCCACCAGCCGCACCTCGAGGCCGTCGACCGTCGCCACCGGTGCGACCGGCGGCAGCGGCCGCGAGTGGACCTGGCCGTCGGCCTGGAGGTCGCTTGCGAGGGTGCGGGCGCTGCCGTCGTGGGAGAAGTCGGCGAAGACGCGATAGGTGCCCGGCTCGGCCAACTCCAGCGGCGTCGACCACGAGCCGTCGGCGAGCTGCCGGGGGTGCAGGTGCTGGAAGCCGCTGAGGTCGCGGCGGACGACGATCAGGTGCAGGCGGCGGGTGTGCTCGAGATCGAAGTCGCGCACCGTGACGCCATCCGCGTCGACGATCCGGAACCGCAGCGGCGCCGTCGCGCCGGCGGCGAAGGAGCGGCCGGAGAGCCGCAGCGTGAGGCCGCCTTCGCTGACCGCCAGGCCGCGCAGCGGCTGCGCCGCGCCGTGCTCCCCCTCCCCCATCCCCCCGTGCTCGTCCATGCCGCCGTCGGCGGAGGCGGCGCGGTCATCGTCGCGCAGCGGGCCAAAGCCGCTACCGGCCGCCACCGCGGCGCCAAAGACGAGGGCGAGAGTGGCGAGGAAGCCCATCAGCTTGAAAGCGGTACGGCTCATGGACCGCACTATACACATACCCCCTAGGGGTATCAAGCCGACCCGCCAGAGCAGCACTGAATTCAGCCGCCCAGCCCCCGTCCCTGGTCAGCTCAACGAGAGATGCGGCGGCTCGCCCGTAGGCCGGAGCTCGCTCGCGGAGGGGTGCCGGCGTGCCCCCTGAAAACACTCAAGCGGAGCCGCAGGCGAAGCGTTTTCAGGGGGCATGCCGGTGACCCTCCCCCGCAAACCCCGTCCCTCGTCAGCGCGCGAACCGCCCGACCGCACTCATCAGCTCCGACGCTTTCTCGTCCCGATCCGCCTCGCTCCCCACCATGCAGTGGTGGACGTGGTCGTCGAGGAGACCGAGGGCGACCCCACGGAGGGCCGCCTCGGCGGCCTGGATCTGGGTCAGGACGTCGATGCAGTACCGCTCCTCTTCGACCATCCGGGTGACGCCGCGGACCTGGCCCTCGATGCGGGCGAGGCGCTTCAGCATCTGCTCTTTGGACGGGCTGTATCCGGGCTTGTCGGTCATTGGCCGATTGTACCCCCCGAGGGTATCCGAGCGGAAGGGGCGCTCACGGTCCGGCCGCGACGATCGCGTCGATCTCGACCCGGGCGCCTTTCGGCAGCGCCGAGACCTCGACCGTGACCCGGGCCGGCGGCTCGGCGTCGAAGAAGCCGGCGTAGGCCTCGTTGATCTCGGCGAAGCCCGCGAGGTCGGTGGTGTAGATGGTTAGCCGCAGGGCCCGCGCCAACTCGGTGCCGGCCGCCGCGCAGACGGCGGCGAGGTTGCGCAGGCACTGCGCCGTCTCCGCCCCGAGCGAGTCGGTGACGAGCTCGCCCGAGCCCGGGTCGAGCGGCAGCGTGCCCGAGCAGTAGACGACCTCGCCGTGGCGGATGGCCTGGTTGTAGGGCCCGATCGCCGCGGGGGCATCGGTGGTGGTGATTGACCGGCGCTCGCTCATCCGTCCCGCAGGATCTCACGATCGCCACCGGCGCGAGGTGAACCGGTGACCCCCCGCCGTCGGGCGAGGGGTCACCGGCCTGTCTTGGGTGGTCAGATCGTCATTCGCCCTTGCCGGCCCAGACCGATTCGAAGGCGCTCTGGTAGTCGACCCTGCTCTTCCAGTTCTGCCCCTTCGGCGGCAGGTTGTGTTCTTTGTTGATGATCGTGTAGCCGGCGCCCTGGTCGGGGATCTTCGGCTGACCGGCGAAGACCCGGTTGAGGGCGTCGGCACCGCCCCAGCCGATCTGTTCGACCGAGGTCGCGACCGCCACCGACTGCAGCCCTTCGCGGATCAGTTCGAGGTTCGCTTCGAACCCCTCGCCGCCGAGCACCATCATTTCGGAGCGACCGCTGGCCTTCACCGACTGGGCGATGCCCTGGGTCTGCGGGTCGTAGGCGGGCACGAGCACGTCGGCTTCCGGGTGCTGGGTGAGGATCGTCTGCACCTTCTGGCCGGCTTTCCCTTCGACCACGTCGCCGAACGGGATTTCGACTTCGCCGACGACTTCGCATTCCGGGCATTTTTCCTTCAGCTCGGCGTTGAAGCCTTCCATCCCGTAGGAGGAGAGGAGGAAGGTCGGGTCGGGCAGCTCGATGATCTTCGCCTTGCCTTCGGTTTTGGCAATCGCGTAGTCGGCCCGCAGGCGGCCCCAGTTTTCGAAGTATTCGCCGATGTTCTTGGTCCCGTAGTTGGGGCTGGCGGCGAACATCTGCTGGCCGCCGATCTTCGGGTCGTCGCAGTCGAAGGCGTAGACGCCGACCACCGGGATCCCCGCTTCTTTCGCCACCTGCAGGGAGTTCTTGATCGTCCCGCAGTCGATCGCGATGTCGATGATCCCGTCGGCCTTGGCCGCGACCGCCTGGCGGATCGCCTGGTTCTCGACGTTGGGATCGCCTTTGCCGTCGACCAGGGTGATGTTCCAGCCCAGGTGCGGCGCCGCTTCTTCGAGCACCCTGGCCACCACCGAGCAGCCCGAGCCGCCGGCCTGGATGCAGGAGATCACCCAGACGTTCTTGCCTTTCTGGGCCGCCGGGCCGGTGCTCGGCGGCATTCGCTCGGTGCCCTTGTAGCCGGCAGCCACCGCGGCTTCGGCTTCCTTCACCCCGGTCGCGGTACTGGTGCTGCCGCCGCCGCCTTCTTCGGCGCCGGTGCTGGCGGTGCTGTCGCTGCTGGTGCTTCCACCGCCACCGCAGGCGGCCACCAGCAGCGCGATCGTCGCCAACGCGGCGAGCAGGCCGAGCTTCTTCGAGTCAATCCTCATCTCACACAAGTCCTTTCGTTACGGCGCACGGATCCGGCCCGAGGCAGCGCGCGCAGGCGCGCCTGCCCGCCGGGGTCACATGTCGGCTCCCATCCGGCGGCGCCGCAGCGCGCTCGAGGTGCCGACGGCGATGATCAGCGCCATGCCCTGGACCACCGACTGGACCCAGGCGGCGGCACCGGCCAGGGTCAGGCCGCTGACCAGGACCGCGACCAGCAGCAGCCCCAGCACCGTCCCGGGGACGTTGAACTCGCCGGGCAGGAAGGCGGAGGCGCCGAGGTAGACCGCGGCCAGCGCCGGCAGCAGCAGGGTGAAGCCGCTGAGGGCCGGGTTGCCGCTCCCCTGCTGGGCGACCAGCAGGAGGCCGGCGAGCGAGCCGAGCAGGGCCGAGCAGACGAACGAGATGAAGACCATGCGCCGCACCCGCACCCCGACCAGCTGCGCCGCCGCCCGGCTCGATCCGACCGCCGCCAGCTTGCGCCCGAACGGCGTCGCCATCATCAGGTAGGCGACGACGAGCGCGGCCGCGACCGCGACCAGGGCGAGGCCGGGGACGCCGAGGACGTTCTTGGTCCCGAGGTCGCTGAGGGCCGGCGAGATCCCTTCGCTGATCGAGAGGTCGTGGGTGTGCCAGCTGATCAGGCCGGTCAGCACAGTGGCGCTGCCGAGGGTGGCGATCAGGCCATTGAGGCCGCCGTAGGCGACCAGGGCCCCGTTGACCGCGCCGCAGACGGCGCCGAACAGAAGCGTCAGCCCGCAGGCGGGGAGCAGCGCCCAGCCGTCCGCCATCGTCGTCGCCGCGACGATCGAGCCGGCGACCGCGACGGTGCCGACCGAGAGGTCGAAGTCGCCCGCCACCAGCGGCACCATCAGGCCCAGGGCGACGACGGCGACGACCGACTGCGAGGAGACGATCGCCCGCAGGTTGCCGGCGCTGAGGAAGGTTTCGGGCTGGGCGATCGCGAAGGCGACGAAGATCGCCACGAAGATCGCCAGGATCCCGAAGCGCTCGGCCAGGCCGAGGGCGCTGAGGCGGTTGAGGCGGGTGGTGCCGGCGACGTGGACGTCGCGGCTGGCAACGCTGTTCATGTGGTCATCTCCTCCAGGCTTTGAAGCGCCTCCTGCTCGTCTCCGGTGAGGCTGTTCGCAATCTCCAAGCAGCGCGCGGTGGTGACGTCGGGCCCCCGGAGCTCCTCCCCGAGGCGGCCGTTCACCAGCCCGACGACCCGATCGCAGAGTTCGGCCAGCTCCTTCGCGTCGGAGCTGACGACGATCACCGCGCAGCCGGCGGCCGCCGCGTCGCGGACCTGCGAGTGGATCGCGTGGCGGGCGCCGACGTCGACCCCCTGCGTCGGTTCGTCCAGCAGCAGCAGCCGCGGCTCTAGCTCGAGCCAGCGGGCCAGCATCACCTTCTGCTGGTTGCCGCCCGACATCGTCGAGACCGGCGCCCGCGGGCCGGCGACGACGACGCCGTAACGGGCGATCGCCGCGGCGGCGTCGCGGCGCTCGGCACCGCCGCGCTGGCGCAGGCCGCTCCAATAGCGGTCGAGGGCGGGAATCGCGAGGTTGTCGCTGACCGAACGGTCGCTGAAGGCTGCTTCGGCGCCGCGGTCCTCGGGCAGGTAGGCGATGCCGGCGGCGACCGCGGCCGCCGGCCCGCGCAGCCGCAGCTGCTCGCCGTCGAGCTCGACCCGGCCCTCGCGCAGCGGCCGGGCGCCGAAGATCCCCTGCAGGAGGGAGGTGCGGCCGGAGCCGACCAGGCCGGAGATCCCGAGGACCTCCCCGGCGCCGACGGCGAGCGTGCAGTCCACGACCGGACCGACGCTCAGACCCTCGACCCGCAACCTCGTCTGCTCCGGCCGCGCGCCTGGCGGCGGCTTCTCGACGCTGGCCGAATCGGCGCCGACGATCGCCCGGATCAGGGCGGCCTCGTCGGACCCCTCGAGCGAGCTCGTCCCCGCGTGGCGGCCGTCGCGGAGGAAGGTGGCGTCGGTGCAGATCGCGAGCACCTCGTCGAGGCGGTGGGAGACGAGGACGACCGTGTGGCCGTCGCGGATGTAGCCGCGGATCGCCCCGTGCAGGACCTCGACCTCCTCGGCCGGCAGTGCCGCCGAGGGCTCGTCGAGGACGAGGACGCCGCGGCTCTCCTCGTCGGCGTCCTGGAGGGCGCGGGCGACCGCGATCATCGTCTGCATCGCGGGCCGCACCGAATCCATCCGGGCCCGGGTCGAGACCTCGATCTCGAACCGCTCGAGCACCGCGGCGGCGCGGCGGTGGAGCGACCGCCAGCGGACCGGGGCCGCCTCGCGGCTGCCGTAGCTGCTGCCGAGCGCGAAGTTCTCGGCGACGCTGAGGTTGCGGAATACGCCGAGGTCCTGGTGGACGAAGTGGAGGCCGACCGAGGTCGCCCACTCGGGGCTGGTGCGGCTGGCGTCGACCGTCTCTCCCGCGACCTCGATCTCGCCGCGATCGGCCCCCTGGACCCCGGCGAGGATCTTGACCAGCGTCGACTTGCCGGAGCCGTTGCCGCCGAGCAGGGCGTGAACCGAGCGCTGGCGGACCTCGAAGCCGACGTCGGCGAGGGCGACGGTCTCACCGAAGGACTTGGAGACCGCGCGCACGCTGAGGGCGGGTGTGTCGGGGGGCTGGGTCATCACCTCTCCTCCTCACCCAGACCGTCAGCGAGCGAGCACCCCTCCGTCCGCGACCAGGGTCGAGGCGACCACGTAGGAGGCGTCGTCGGAGGCGAGAAAGGCGATCGCCCGCCCGATCTCCTCCGGCTCGGCGTAGCGGCCGATCGGCGCCAGCTGCTGCGCGGCCGCGGCGAACATCTCCTCTTCCTGCTCTGGCTCGAGGTCGGGGCGGAAGGCGCCGAGCTGGCCGGTCCGGGTCACCCCCGGGGCGATCGCGTTGACCCGCACGCCCTCGTGGGCGTAGCGGGTGCCGAGCGAGGTCGCGAGCTGGCGCACGGCCGCCTTCGAGGTGTTGTAGACGAAGGTCGAGACACCGTCGAACTCCTGGCCGATGAACGCCGAACCCGAGGAGACGAGGACGACGGCGCCGCTGCCCTGAGCGACCATCGGCGGGATCGCGTGCTTGCAGGCGAGGAACATCCCCCGCACGTTCACCGCCATCACCCGGTCGAACTCCTCGACGGTGACCTCGTCGATGTCTTTGAAGAACATCAGGCCGACGTTGCTGACGAGGGCGTCGAGGCGGCCGAAGCCCTTCTGCGCGGCCGCCACCATCGCCCGCGCCGTCTCCTCCTCGGCGACGTCGCCGACCACCAGCCGGCACTCGGCGTCGAGCTCCCCGGCGAGCTCCCGCAGCGGCTCCTCGGCGAGGTCGCAGAGGACGAGGCGAGCACCCTCAGCAGCGAAGGCGCGGGCGGTGCCCCTGCCGATGCCGCCGGCGGCACCGGTGATGATCGCGACCCTGCCCTCGAGCCGGCCCGCGCCGGGGGCCATCAGGCAACCGGCCCCGGCGCGGGGATCTCGGCCCGCACCCCCGCCTCGGCCTCCCGCACGAAACGCTCGGCGCCGTCGGGCGCGTTGAGGTAGTTCATCAGCACCTTCGGGTGGGCGAAGGTCGAGGTCAGCCGGTCGCCGACCGGGCGCGATTCCTGAGCGGCGCCGAAGATCGCCTGGGCGACCTCGTTCGGCGGCTCGATCAGCATGTTCGAGAACTCGACGAAGTAGCGGCCCTCCTCGTCCCAGAAGGCGTCGAACTGCTGCTCGTACCACTCCGCGTCGGGGACGCCGTCGAGCTGCTCGAGCCCGCGCAGCAGGTGGTCGACCCCCCATGCCGTGCAGTTGCCGCCCTGGCCGGCGCAGGGGTCGACGACGATGAGGACGTCGCCGAGGCCGAAGACGGGGCGGCCGGAGTCGAGCCGGGCGACCGGCCGGCGGACCAGCGGCGTGAACGCCCCGCGCAGCCAGGAGTCCTCGTCGGCGAGGCTGATGTTGCGGACGGAGTCGAGCTCCCAGGCCGCGAACTCGCCCATCAGCTCTTTCGTCATCGCCAGCGCCGAGGCGCCGTCGCTGACCTCGCCGAGGCGGTCCATCGGCCCTTCCGGCCGGGCCTCTACCAGCAGCACGTGGACCGGCTCGCCGCTCTTGTGCAGGTTCGGAGCCCAGAAGATCTCGCCCGCTTCCGGGTTGAAGCAGAAGGTGATCCGCTGCTGCTGTTCAGGCCGCGGCGGCTGCAGCCCCTTGAGCAGGAGCAGCATCAGGTCGCGCTGGGGGCGGTCGTAGACGGTGCGCTCCTCGTCCAGGGTGAAGCCCTTGCCGAGCCCGCCTTTGCCGGTGGCGAGGAAGACGCTCTCGCCGCGCTCGGTCAGCTCCTCGAGGTCCTCGACGCTGGCGGTCTGGTAGAGGACCTTGCCGCCGCGGCGCTCGAAGGCTTCGATCAGGAGGGCGTACTTCATCCGCGTGTCGATCGCCGTCGCCGGGGCCTCCCAGTCGCCCTGGAAGCGCAGCGCCACGCTGCTGCCGTCTTCGGTGGTCGAGAAGTCGACGCCGAGCGAGCGGTTGTCGTAGAGGTCGTCGTAGACGTCGATCCCCGCCCGCCGCTCGAGCTCGACCGAGCGCTCCTGCAGGGTGTGGCTCGAGAGCGCCCGCATCTGCAGGTACTCGGCCGGGGTCTTGTCGGAGATCAGGGTCACCTCCCAGCCCTGGCCGAGCAGGCCGTGGGCGAGGTGGAGGCCCCCCTGCCCGGCGCCAACGACGGTGGCCCGCCGCGCGCTCACAGGTTGCCCCCGACCCGGCGGTAGGAACGGTCGAAGTAGAGCAGTGGCTCGCGGTCGTCGCCGGCGACCGTGACCCGCTCGACGTCGCCGACCAGAAGCGTGTGGTCGCTCACCTCGAGCTGGTCGGCGACGACGCAGTCGAGGTGGGCGAGGGCGTCGCCGACCCGCGGGGTGGCGGTGTCCTCGGTGAGGCAGCTCTCACCGAGGTAGGTGTCGAGGAACTTCGCCTGGCCAGGGGTGGCGCCGAACTCGGCGATGTGCTTCTGGTCGGAGCCGAGGACGTTGACCCCGAACCGGTTGCCGGCCTTGATCGCGGCGTGGACGCAGGTGAGATGGCCGACCGAGACGAGCACCCGCGGCGGCTCGGCCGAGACCGAGCAGCAGGCGCTGATCGTCATCCCCCAGGGCCGCTCTTCGATCCAGGTGGTGAGGATGACCACGCCGCCGGCGAGGGTGCGCATCGCCTCGCGGAAGGCGCGGTCGTCGCCCGCGGTCGCTGCCGGTTTGACGTCGGTCATCACGATGGCGACGACGGTAGACGCGCCCCGGCCGCCGCAAAAGGCCGAAACGCGGTGACTTTCGGGGGTCCCTAACTTGAGGGATGCGCCAGCCGCGCGAGCTCGACGCGCGAGCGCACGTCGAGCTTCTGGTACACGCGCTTGACGTGGTGGCGGACCGTGTGCGGGCTGAGGATCAGTCGCTCGGCGATCTCGCGATCGGTGAGGCCGACGGCGACAAGCTCGGCGACTTCGCACTCGCGCGGGCTCAGCGCCGAGCGGAACGGCCCGCGCAGGGTCGGGGTCTCGTGGTCGAGCTCGAGCACGCTGACGACGGCGCCGGAGCCGGGCCCGCTCGGGCGGGTGCGCGATCGGACCACCGCCGAGCGCCCGTCGCTGAGGCTGACCGGAACCGCCCGCGAGAACTCCGGGGCGGTGTCGTCGGGCCGGGCGGCGGCGCGGTAGAGGACGTTCTCTCCGTCGGCGAGCCGGGCCAGCAGTTCGTCGGCGGCGCGGTTGAGGACCGGCTCGGGCAGGGCCGGGTCCATCAGCGCGACCGCGACCGGCGCCGCGTCGAGGGCGGCGCGCAGGTGGTCGGCGTGGCGTCGCTGCGGCTCGCGCTCACGGTGGAGGCGGATCGCGATGCCGACCGCGCGGGCGAAGTGGACCGAGGTCGCCACCTCCTCCGGGGTGATCGGGCGGCCGTCGTCGTCGCTGGCGAAGTTGAGGGTGCCGACGACGGTGCCGTCGATGATGATCGGCGTCTCCAGCACGTGGACGAGGTGGTGCAGCCGCGAGACCGCCCGGTAGCAGTCGGTCTCGACCCACTCGTCGAGCGAATAGAGGCCCATGCTCGTGGCCGGCGCCTGGTGCTCGATCGCGTGCGCGAGCAGGGGGTCGATGCTGCGCCCGTGGTGCTCGTAGCGGCTGATGAAGGCGTCGCTGAGGTTGACGCAGGAGATCCGCCCGTCGGCCCCGGTCGTTTCGTCCTCGAACAGGTAGAGGCCGCGGATCGGGACGGTGACGAAGCGGGCGACCTCGGCGTGGTAGCGGCGCTCGAGCTCGGTCAGGCTGTCGGTCCGCAGCAGCCCGTCGGCGACGTCGATCAACGCCGCGAGGTCGAGTGCCTCTGGTGGGGTCGCCGCCGCGGCCCGGGAGCTGTTTCGTGGTGGCTTGCGCATGCGATCATCGCCGCCGCGAAGCGGCTATTGCGGCTGATTTTTCTCCCAGCGCACGCGTTCTCTCCAGCGCGCCTCCCAGCGTACCCAAATTTGATCATATCGACCGGCGGGCGACCCGAGGCGGGACCCCCGCGCCTAGTGTCCCGAAGCATAAGCTGGGTGCCAGATCCGGCGAGTGGATCGCCGTCCCAAGCGCCTGCCGGGTGCGTCATCCAGGTGGGCCCGGTCGTGGAATCAACCATCTAGCCGAGGTGGCCGCCGTAGCCGGCCAGCCTGTTGCCGAGCTCGAGGGTGCGCGAGGCGCGGTCGTTGCGGCGCTCCAAGCGCTCGCCAAGCGAGCGCATCGACCAGACGGCGCCGGCGCCGACCATTCGCAGCGGCTCCGGCTCCCAGCGCCGGCCGGGCGCCGTCACGACCAGCGGCAGCCGCGCCGGCTCGGTCTCGCGTTCGAGCAGGAGGTCGCAGAGGGCCCGCGCCGCGAGGTTCGAGGGGGCGACGCCCTCGCCGACGTAGCCGCCGGCCCAGGCGAGGCCGCTGCCGCGCTCGACGCCGACGCTCGGGGCCCAGTTGCGGGGGGCGCCGAAGACGCCCTGCCAGGTGTGTTCGATCGGCACCTCGCGCAGCGCCGGGAACAGTCGCAGCAGCTCGCCGTGGTACATCGCCGCGACCCGCTCCGGCGCCGCCCCGAGCGCCTTCACCCGCGAGCCCCAGTGGTAGGGGACGCGGTTGTCGTCGCCGCCGATCGTGATCCGGCCGTCGGCGGTGTGCTGGAGATGGAGGAACGGGTGCTCGGCGAGGAGCGCTTCGCGCCCGCCCCAGCGCAGCTGCTCCCAGAGCGCCGCCTCGATCGGAGCGGTGGCCAGCATCGAGGTGTGGACGGGGACGAGCTGGCGACCGTAGCCGTCGACCCCCTCGCTGTAGGCCTCGGTCGCGCGGACGACGTAACGAGCGCTGACGTTGCCACGGAGCGTCCGCGCCAGGTGCGGCTCGACCGCGGTCACCCTGGTCCCCTCGTAGATCGTCGCTCCGGCCCGCTCGACCGCCTCGGCCAGCCCGCGGACCAGCTTGCCGGGATGCATGCTCGCGCAGTGGGGGCTGAAGCGGGCGCCGAGGGCGCCGGCGACGGCGATCCGCTCGAGCGTCTCCTCCCGGTCGAGGATGCGGGCGTCGGCGTCGCCGAATCCGGCGCGGTGGTCGGCGGCGACCGACTCGCGCAGCCGCTGCAGCTCGAGCTCGGTGCGGGCGCAGATCGTGACCCCGTTCTTGGCGAAGTCGCACTCGATCCCCTCGCTCGCGGTCACCGCGCCGATCTCATCGACGGTCGCCTGCAGCGCCCGCTCCAGGGCGAGGGCGCCGTCGGCGCCGCCACGGCCCCGCCAGTACTCGCGCGAGCCGTTCATCTGGGCGATCACGGCGCCGCCGTTGCGCCCGGAGGCGCCGAACCCCGCAACCTCGGCCTCGAGCAGGACGACCTCGAGCTCGGGCGCAAGCTGGCGCAGGTAGTAGGCGGTCCAGAGCCCGGTATAGCCGGCGCCGACGATGCAGACGTCGGCCTCGCGGTCGGCGCCGAGCGACGGCCGCCGCGGCACCTCCACCCCGTCGCCGAAGAGTTGTCCGAACCAGTGCGAGACTTCCTCCGCCCGCACGGTCATGCGTAGCCCACCGTGAAGCGGGTGCCGGAGAAGCGGGGCTGCTCGAGCTCGTCGATCATCGCCACCGCGTAGTCCGCGACCGAGATCCGGCTGTTGCCAGCGGCGTCGCGGACGGGGCGGTCTTCGCCGAGCTCGTAGCTGCCCGTCCGCTCGCCCGGCTCGATCACGTCGGCGGGGCTGAGATAGGTCCACTCGAGCGGGCCCTGGTAGGCGCGGTAGACGTCGAGGGCGTCGCGCTGGGCGAGCGAACCCGGCCGCCAGGCGGCGGGGAACTCGGGTGAGTCGACCAGCTGCTTGCCGGGCTCGTCTTCGAGGCTGCCCGCCCCGCCGACCACCAGCAGCCGCGGCACGCCGGCCGCCGCCAGCTCGGCGAGCAGGACCGGCGCCGCCTCGGCGACCAGCTGCGGGCGCCCGCTGGCGCCGCCACCGAGGGCGGTGATGACTGCCTCGGCGCCGGCGACGGCGGCGCGCAGGGCCGCGGGGTCGTCGACGTCGGCGAGGCGGACCTCGGCCGCCGCCGGCAGCCCCTCAGCGGCCTCGGGCCGGCGCACGACCGCGATCACAGAGTGACCGCGGTCGAGCGCCTCCCGCACCAGCTGCGAGCCGATCGTCCCGCTGGCGCCGAGGATCGCTACCCGCATCCCTATTCCTTGGCGCCGAACTGCGGCGTGTATTCGGCGATGTTCGCCTTCGTCAATTTGACCGGTTCGCCAAGCGAGAACATGTCGATTCCGTTCGGCGAGATCTTTTCCTTGGCCAGCGCCTGCAGCGCCATTTCCGCCGCTTTTTCGCCCATCGAGCGCGGGAACGAGGCGACCGACCCGAACATCGTCCCGGCCTTGATCGCGGCCGCGCCGGCGACCGAGCCGCCGTCCCCGATCAGCTTCACCTTGCCTTCGAGCCCGGCACTCTTCAGCGCCGGCACCGCGGCGACCGCGTTGGTGTCGCTCTCGAAGGTGATGACGTTGACTCCGGGGTTGGCCGCGAGGGCGTTCGGCAGCTTCTGCACGGTTTCGCTCGGCAGGTAGTTGCCTTCCAGCAGCTGGGCCAGTTCGATTTTCGGGTTCGACTTCAGCTGTTCTTCGAAGTACTGGATCTTGGTCTCGTCGAGCGAGCTGCTGCGGGAGCCGATCTCGTCGATCCAGACGCACTTGGGCAGGCCCTTGCAGGCTTCTTCGACCAGTTCGAAGGTCGTTTCGGCGTCGACCATCGGCGCGATCACGACCGAGCCCTGGACCTGCGGCACCTGCGGCTCGACCTTCGTCCGCGACGGCCCGACCGGGTTTTCGAAGGCGATCACCGGCAGCCCCGCTTCGCCGGCCTGGGTCGCGCACGGCACCGAGGACGGACTGTCGGCGGGACCGAGGATGATCACGTTGTAGCGCTGCGAGGTGATCGCGTCCTGGCACTGGGCGAGCTGCTTCTGCGGTTCGAATTCGGCGTTCGACGGAGTCACGCTGCCGCCGGCTTTCTTGATCACCGCTTCGACCCCTTCGCGCCCGGCCTGGGTGAAGTCGGTGTAGATGTTGAGGAGCAGCGCCGCCTTCACTTCTTCGCCGGAGCCTTCCCCGCCTTCGCCCCCACTGCCACTGCCACTGCTGGTGCTGGACCCGCTCGAGCCGCAACCGGCGATCACGGCCGCCAGGGCCAGGCAGAGTGCCGCCAGCAGCACGGAGGAGGTTTTCAGTCTTTTCATGGTTCCTTCCTGAGATTGGTTGCGGACAGTCGGGGACAGGTCTTCTGGTTCTCTGCAGCCACGGCGGCGGCCCGCGCTCAGGTCCGGGCGCGACGCGTCCACGCGTCGAGCCCGACCGCGAGCAGGATGATCAGGCCGGTGACGATCTGCTGGTAGAGCGGATCGATGCCGAGCAGGTTGAAGCCGTTGGCGATCAGGGCGAGGATGAGGACGCCGCAGACGGTGCGCCAGATCGCCCCCTCGCCGCCGAGGACGGAGTTGCCGCCGATCAGGATCGCCGCGAGGGCGTTGTAGATGATCCCGTTGCCGGTCTGGGCGTTGACCGAGAGGGTGCGGCTGGCGACGATCAGCCCCGCCAGCCCGGCGGCGGTGCCGGAGAGGACGTAGGTGAAGGCCTGGGTGACCGCGGTCGGCACGCCGGAGAGCCGGGCCGCCGTCAGGTTGCCGCCGGTGGCGAAGATGTAGCGGCCGAGAACGGTGAAGTTGAGGATGAAGCCGCAGAGCAGGGCGAAGGCGACGAAGATCAGGGTCGAGCTTTTGAAGCCGAGGATCTGGGTGTTGGCGAGGTCGGCGAAGCTCTGGTTCGGGACCACGATCAGCGCCCCGCCGCTGATCTTGGTCGCCAGCCCGAAGAAGACGATCGAGGTGGCGAGGGTGCCGACGAAGTGGTTGATGCGGCCGACCGTGCAGATGATCCCGTTGACCAGGCCGAGCGCCGCCCCGATCAGGATCCCGACCAGGTATCCCTCGACGACGCCGGTGCTGTTGGCGAGCTTGGAGCCGACGATCGCGCTGACCGCGAAGATCGCCCCGGCCGAGAGGTCGAAGCCGCCGGCGATAATCACCAGCGAGCCGGCGGTCGCCAGCAGCCCGACCGCGACCGCCTGTTCGGCCACGTTCTTGAGGTTGGTCGAGGTGAGGAAGACGTCGCTGCTGAGGGTCAGGGCGATGAACAGGATCAGCAGCACCCCGGCGATGCCGAAGTCGCGGAGGCGTTCGATCCGCGCCCGCGAGCGCGGCCTCACCTCCGCGACCGGCTCGCCGTTCGCCTGCGCCGAAAGATCGGTTGCACTCACCCGCGTCCCTCCGTTCCGAACGCCGCCGCCAGCACGGCGGTGCGCTCTGCCCCTTCGTTCGAGAACTCCGCGGCCAGCCGGCCGCGCCTCATCACGAGCACCCGGTGCGCCATCCCCAGCACCTCCTCGAGGTCGCTGGAGATCAGCAGGACCGCGGTCCCGCTGGCGGTGAGCTCGTCGATCAGCTCGTAGATCGCCCGCTTGGCGCCGACGTCGACTCCGCGGGTCGGCTCGTCGACGATCATCACCCGCGGCGGCCGGATCAGCCACTTGCCGAACAGCACCTTCTGCTGGTTGCCGCCGGAGAGGGTGTCGACGCTGGCCCGCGGTCCCGCCGCACGCACGCTCAGCCGCTCCATCGCCTCGACCACCTCGCGGCGCTCGCGAGCCGAGCGGACGATGCCGCCGCTGCTGACGTCGTCGAGGTGCGGCAGCATGATGTTCTCGACGATCGAGCGCCGCATCAGCAGCCCCTGTTCCTTGCGGCTCTCCGGCAGCAGCGCGATCCCCCTGCTGATCGCCTGCCGCGGCGAGCGCGGCGAGACCGGCTCGCCGTCGAGCAGGATCTCGCCGTCATCGACGCGATCGGCGCCGAAGATCGCCCGCGCGACCTCGGTCCGGCCGCTGCCGATCAGGCCGGCGAGGCCGACGATCTCGCCGGCGTGGACGCTGAAGGAGACGTCCTCGAAGCGGCCGGTGCCGCAGAGGCCGCGGACCTCGAGCCGCGGCTCGGCCCTGACGCTTTCCGGGCGCGCCGGGAAGGTCGAGTCGAGGCTGCGGCCGAGCATCCCCTCGACCAGGCTGCCGGGAGTCTCCTCGGCGGCCGGGCTGGTGCGGACGCGGGAGCCGTCGCGCATCACGGTGACGACGTCGGAGAGCGCCAGGACCTCGCTGAGGAAGTGGGAGACGAAGACGATCGTCACCCCTTCGTCGCGCAGCGAGCGCATCACCGCGTAGAGGCTCTCCGCCTCGACCGGGGTCAGTGGCGCGGTCGGCTCGTCCATCACGATCAGCCGCGCGGTCCGCGCCAGCGCCCGCATGATCTCGACCTTCTGCTGCTCGGCCACCCGCAGCGAGCCGACGGTGCGGTCGGGATCGAGCTCGAAGCCGGTGCGCTCGACCAGCGCCGCGAAGCGCTCGCGCATCTGGCGGCGCCGCAGCAGCCCGGCCTTCGAGTTTTCGCTGTGGAGGAAGACGTTGTCGATGACCGAGCGCGCCGGCAGCAGGGCCAGCTCCTGGTCGATCATCGCGATCCCGTCGGCGAGTGCCTGGCGCGGCGAGCGGTAGCGGACCTCGCGGCCGTCGACGCTAACGCTGCCGGCGCTCGGCAGGTGGACTCCGGCGACGATCTTGGCCAGGGTCGACTTGCCGGCGCCGTTCTCCCCGACCAGGGCATGGATCTCCCCGCGGCGGATCTCGAGGCTGACCCCGCGCACCGCGTGGACCCCCCCGAAGCGCTTCTCGACTCGGTCCAGAGCGACGTGGACCGTGGCTGGTGCGCTGGCTTTCCGGTCGACCTCGATTATGAGAGGACTCCGTTTTTCGGACTTTGACGTTCGCTCATCGTGCAAATCTAGGCAGTGCGAACTCCGATGTCAAGGACCGGGAGGCGCCGACGATCTAAGGGCAGACGAGGTCGACGCGCTCGCTGGAGACCAGCTCGGCGACGTTCGCAACCCAGCTCGCGAACGCCTCCAGCTCCATCTCCTCGGCCAGCGCCCGGTCGGCCGCGGCGGCGCTCGGGAACAGCATCGTGTCGATCCAGACCCCCTCCTCGCCGGTGCGGGCGAGGCGCGAGTCGAGCAGGCCGAAGCGCTCGCGCAGGGCGGCGACCGCAGCCGCCCGCCCCGCCAGCAGCGCCGGCTCGGCGCCGGCATCTACCCGGAAGCGGATCAGTTCCTGGACCTGGCCCTCGCCGGCCGCGAGCTCGCTCATGGACGCAGCACCTCCCGCGGGTCGACGGTGTGGGCGGTTCGCACGTCGACCACGCCCTCGCCGGCGATCCGCGCCTGCGGAATCGCCTTGCGGGGACCGACCTTGGCGGCCATCTCGGTCAGCGTCGGCGCCGGCCGCGGGTCCTCCGCCCAGACCGGCTTGGCGCCGGGGCCGCGGAAGTGCGGAATCACCTCTTCCGCCATCAGGGTCAGGCTCTTGCGGACCATCCAGTTCGGCATCGCGCCGAAGTCGGCGGCGTGGACGAGGCGGCCGGCGCCGAGGTCGGCGACCAGCTCCTCCAGTTTCTCCCGCACCGTCTGCGGCGAGCCGATGATCGCCCAGTCCTCGTCGAGCAGCTCGTCGTAGGACATCGCCCCGAGGTCGCGGTCCCGGTAGCCGCCGCCCTTCATGAAGCCGCGCAGCGAGTCGACGCTGAAGTGCCCGGGCGGGAAGGCGTCGGGCTGGGGCGAGCGGTTGAGGTTCTGGAAGAGGAACATCAGGTGCGCCTCGGCCTCGCGCCGGGCCTGCTTGTCGCTCTCGGCGACGTGGATGAAGCAGACCGCCGCCACCTGCTTGGCGTCCGGCTCGTAGCCGTTGCTGCGGGCCGCCTCGCGGAAGGTGTTGACGTTGCGGATCAGGACCTTCCGCGGCGAGAACAGCGCCTGGTAGGTGTAACGGTGCCTGGCGCACCGCTCGAGGGTGATTTTCGAGCCGGCGGCGGGGATCCACACCTCCGGGTAGGGCTGCTGGATCGGCCGCGGCCAGAGGTTCGCGTAGGGGATGTCGAAGTACTCGCCCTGCCAGTGGAAGGGGCCCGGGGAGGTGAACGCCTTGACCATCAGGTCGTGCCCCTCCCAGTAGCGCTGGCGCGCGGTGGAGGGGTTCATCACCGCCGCCGAGTGGTAGTTCATCCCGTGCCCCATCGGCAGCCCGAGGATGATCCGGCCGCCGGAGAAGTTGTCGAGCATCGCCACCTCCTCGGCCAGCCGCAGCGGCGAGGAATAGACGTTCATGATCGGCCCCAGGGTGCCGATCATGATCCGCTCGGTCCGCGCCGCCAGGTAGGCGGCGGCGAGGTTCGCGGTGGGGGTCATCCCGACCGGGCCGCCCATCTGAGTCGTGGTGTGGATCCCGTCGTATCCGAGCTTCTCGCCGAAGGCGAGGAGGTCGAGGTAGGAGTCCATGTACCACTGCCCGCGGAGGGGGTCGTAGTGGTCGTTCGGGAGGTCGATGTAGGCCGAGTTCGGCAGTTCGTCGGCGTGGGGTATGTCCGGATAGGCCCCGTAGAGGAACAGGTGGAACTCGAGCTGGCTCAAAGCTTTCCTTTCCGCTCACCGGCGGCGACCGTCCGCCGCGGCAAAACTTGACGAACACGACCTGACCACATACCGTTAGCCGAACATAGCAGCACGATATTCGGTTTGCCAACTTTTCCGCGGAGGACGATCTGTTGTCACAGGAGAGCCAGGAAGTGCAGGAGCGTGAGTGGGCCCACTGGACCGAGCCCTCGTGGCTCGAGGTCGACGGCCTCAGCACCGCCTACCGCCGCCAGGGGACCGGGCCGCAGCTCGTCTACCTGCATGGTGCCGGCCTCACCCGCAGCTGGCTGCCCCTATATGAGGAGCTGGCCCAGAGCTTCGAGGTGACGGTTCCCGAGCACCCCGGCTTCGGCGACACCAGGATGCCGGAGACGCTGAAGGACATGAGCGACCTCGTCCTCCACTACGACGCGCTCTTCGATCAGCTCGACCTCGACGGCGCCCACCTCGTCGGACACAGCATGGGCGGCTGGATCGCCGCCAACCTCGCGCTCTTCTACCCGCGCCGCTTCGCCAGCCTCACCCTGATTGCCCCGCTCGGGGTGCGGGTGCCGGAGGAGCCGACCGCCGATTCCTTCCGCTGGTCGCCGGAGACGGCCGGCGAGATGCTGCTCAACGGCACCGCCGGCAACTACCTCGACCTGATCCAGCAGGGCGACCCGGTGGAGCAGACGCTGCACGAGTACAGCGAGGCGATCACCTTCGCCCGGCTGACCTGGAACCCGCGCTACGACATCCGCTTCGACTGGCGGCTGCGGCGGGTGGCGGCGCCGACCCTGGTCCTCCACCCCGCCGAGGACCGGGTGATCCCGCGCTCGCACTCCGAGCGCTTCGCCGAGCTGATCCCGGGGGCGGAGTTCGAGCTGCTCGAGGGCGCCCGCGGGGAGCCGGCTGGGCACCTGGTGATCATCCAGCAGCCGGGGGAGATCGCCGCCCGGATCGGCGCCCACGCGCTGGCCAGCAGCTGAGCCCGGCCGGGCGGGCCCAGCGCGTGCGCCGCGTCGCGATCGTCGTCGGGCCGGCGCTGTTCGTCGAGGCAATGCTCTACGCGGTGCTGGCGCCGCTGCTCCCCCGCTATGTCGACGAACTCGGGCTGAGCGCAAGCGCGGCGGGCCTGCTGACCGCATCCTTTGCCGCTGGCAGTGTCGTCATGGCGCTCCCGGGCGGCTCGCTGGCGGCGCGGCTGGGCGGGCGCCGGACGCTGGCGATCGGGGTCGGCGGGCTGATCGTCGCCAGCCTCGCCTTCGCCTTCAGCCACCACGTCGTCCTGCTCGACGGCGCCCGCTTCATCCAGGGCGCCGCCGGCTCGGTCCTCTGGGCCGGCGGCCTCACCTGGGCCTCGGACGCCGCGGCGGCCAGCCGCCAGGCGACGACGATCGGCGCCCTGATCGGGTCGGGGATCGCCGGCGCGCCCTTCGGCCCGCTGCTCGGCGGCCTCGCCGTCGCCACCTCCCCCACCCTGGTCTTCCTCGCGGTCGCCGCCGCCCTGCTGCCGCTCCTCGCCACCGTCCTCGTCAGCCCCGACGCACCGCGCAGCCCGACCGCCGGCGCGCCACTGAGCCGCGCCCTGCGCCGCCCTCACCGGCGGGCGACGGTGCGGGCCGTCGCCCTCACCCTCATCCCCTCGATCGGCTTCGGCCTGATCTTCGTCCTGGCGCCGCTGCGCCTCGCCGCGGCCGGGGCCAGCGCCGGGGCGATCACCGTCACCTTCGTCATCGCCAGCGCCGTCGACGCCAGCGCCAACCCGATCTCCGGCCGGCTCACCGACCGCTGCGGCGCCCGGGCGATCCTGGTCCGCGCCCTGCCCGCCGCGACGGTCGCCTTCGCGATCTTCGCCCTGCCGCTGAGCGTGCCGTTGCTGGGGCTCGTCACCGCCCTCTCGCTCGGCTGCCTCGGCTTCGCCTGGGTGCCGTTGACGGTCGGCCTACAGCGGGCGATCGGCGATGCCGGCAGCGGCGAGGGCCACGCCTTCGCGCTCTTCAACATGTCCTGGGCCGGAGGCCAGGCGATCGGCGCCGCCGGCGGCGCCGCGCTCGCCCAGGGGGCCGGCTACGCGGCGCCGAGCCTGGCCACCAGCGTGCTCGTCGGCGGCGCGGCGGTCGCCGTCGCCCGAGCGCCGGCCGAAGGGCCCCATCCGCACCCGCACGGGAGCGAGCCGACCAAGGCGATCGAGGAGGTAGGACGAGGATGAGCACCGGCTTCATTTGGCGCGAGCGATTCGGCTGGCACGACCTCGGGTCCGGTGCCGGGCCGCTGCGGGCGGGCGGGTGGATCGAGCCCGGCGAACCCCACGCCGAGCACGCGGCGACCAAGCGGCGGATCTACTCGCTGCTGGAGGAGTCGGGGCTGCTCGCCCGGCTCACCCGGATCGAGCCGCGGCCGGCGGGCGAGCACGAGCTGACGCTTTTCCACACCCCGCGCCACATCGCAAGGGCGCGCGAGCTCTCCGCCGGCGCCGGCGGCTCGCTCGGGCTCGACGCCTGGGTGCCGCCGGGGTCCTACGAGATCGCGGCGCTGGCGGCGGGGGCGGCGATCGTCGCCGTCGACGCGGTGCTCGACGGCACCGTCGACAACTGCTACGCCCTGGTCCGCCCGCCCGGGCACCACGCCGAAGCCGACGAGGGCAAGGGCTTCTGCATCTTCAACAACGTCGTCCTCGCCGCCCTCCACGCCAGGCGCAACCGGGGGATCGAGCGGGTCGCGATCGTCGATTGGGACGTCCACCACGGCAACGGCGCCCAGGCGGCCTTCTACGAGGACCCCTCGGTGCTGACGATCTCCCTCCACCAGGACGGGGTCTTCCCGCCCGGCTCGGGCACGGTCGCCGAAACCGGGGCCGGCACGGGCACGGGCGCGAACGTCAACCTACCGCTGCCGCCCGGCAGCGGCGCCGGCGCCTACGCCGAGGCCTTCGACCGTGTGGTGGTGCCCGCGCTCGAGCGCTTCCAGCCGCAGCTCCTCCTCGTCGCCTGCGGCTTCGACGCCAACGGCTTCGACCCGATGAGCCGCCAGCTCCTGCACTCGCGCGCCTTCGCCGAGATGACCGAGCGGATGCTCACCGTTGCCGCCGCCAGCGCCGACGGCCGCCTGGTGATGACCCACGAGGGCGGCTACCACACCGGCACCGTCCCGTTCTGCGCCCTGGCGGTGATCGAACGCCTCGCCGGCGAGCGGACCGAGGTGGTCGACCCGTTCCTGGTGCCGTTGGAAGGTATGGCCGGCCAGGAGCTGCAGCCGCACCAGCGGGACGCGATCGAGCGGGCGGTCGAGTTGTTCGACTAGATAGAGGGTGCGGAGGGAGGGGGTCGGGGGACCCTCCTCTCTCGGCCTGTCGGCTCGCCGTATTCAGCTGACGCCATGGTCGAGCTCCCGGCCTCAGCCGCAAAACGTTCGGAGGGTCCCCCGACCCCCTCCCGAGCAAAGTCTGTCCAGCTCCCCTGGCCCCGAAGCGCGGAGGCTCAACCGCAGGACGCCGGCAGCTTCAACCGGAGAACGCCCGCAGCTTCTCTCGTGAGCTTCGGGACGTGGCGAGTCCTGGAGCGGATTCGTAGGGAGCGCCGGCGCACCCCTCGCAAAGCTAAGCCCTCACCGACTCCCCATACAGCGAAGCCGCGACCCGCTCCGAAGCCGCGAGCAGTTCGTCGAGATGGTCCGAGATGCCGGCGGCGCGGGTCGTCGGGACGATGATCGCGAGGCTGGCGAGGGCGTGGCCGGGGCGGTCGAAGACCGGCACCGCGAGCCCGTGCACCCCTTCCTGCAGCTCGTCGTGGGAGAGCGCGTAGCCCAGCTGGCGGACCAGCTCCAGCTGCCGGTTGAGGGCCTCGGCGTTGTCGCTGCGGCGCAGCACCCGGGCGATCGCGGTGTCGTCGAGGTAGGCGAGTAGGGCGCGGCCGCTGGCACCCTTGGCGAGCGGGTGGCGGGAGCCGATCTCGTGCTCGACCCGGACCACGTGGCCGGTCGCGACGTACTCCTCGAGCACCATCGCGTCGTCCCCGTCCGCGATGTGCATGACCGCGGTCTCGCCGATCTTGCCGCCGAGCTCCGACATCACCGACGCCGCCGCCGCCCGCAGCTCCGGCTGAACCCGTTCGGCCAGCGCCACCAGGATCGCCCCGGGGGCGTAGCCGGCATCGGTGCGGGTGACGAAGCCGCGACCGTGGAGGGTCGCCAGCAGCCGGTGGACGACGGTCCGGTTCATTTCCAGCCGGCGCGCCAGCTCCGCCGGCGTCGTCGCCCCGCTCTTGGTCAGCTCGAGCAGGACCGTGAGCGCCTGGTCGGCCGTCTTGGAAGTCTCCGGCAAAGCTTGTTCCTCTCAGTCTTTGAAGAGCACCGACCGACAAACGGACACTTTGTCCGCAGCAAGCGTATCGCGAGCCCGGGCGGCTTCGGATTTGGCTATAGTCGAACTATAAACTCCGAATAACGGACAGCAAGGGCGAAGATGAAACTAGCTTCTTATCTCCAGGCAGGCCAGCGCCGTCTCGGCGCCGTCGACGGCGAGGACGTCGTCGACCTCAACCGCGCCCGCGCCAGCCTAGCGGCGGCCAGCGGCAGCCCCGTCGGCCAGGCGGTGGCCGACGCGACCGTCCCCGCCGACGTCCTCGACTTCCTCCGGCTCGGACCCGCGGCGGTCGAGGAGGCGGAGGCGGCTCTCGCCCACGCCCTCGAGCTCGGCCCCGAGGCGGCGGCGCAGGCGCTGCTGCGCGCCCCGCTGGCCGCGGTCGAGCTGCTGCCGCCGGTCCCGGAGCCGCCGAAGATCGTCTGCGTCGCCCGCAACTTCCGCGCCCACGCCGAGGAGGCGGGGCTGGAAATATCCGAGATCCCGATCCTCTTCCCGCGCTTCGCGGTCGGGCTGGTCGCCGACCGGGCGCCGGTCGTGCGCCCGATCGTCTCCGAGCAGCTCGACTGGGAGGGCGAGCTCGCGGTGGTGATCGGCAAGGGCGGCAAACGGGTGCCGCGCGAGCGGGCGATGGACCACGTCGCCGGCTACTCGGTCTTCAACGACGTCACCGTCCGCGACTACCAGTTCCGCACCACCCAGTACACCGAAGGCAAGAACTTCGAGGCCTCGGGGCCGTTCGGCCCATACCTCGTGCTCAAGGACGAGGTCGAGGACGTCAACGCGCTGCGGATCACCACCTACGTCGACGACGAGCTGGTCCAGGACGGGGAAACCGGGGACATGATCTTCGACATCCCGACGATCGTCTCCCACATCTCCGAATTCATCCCGCTCGAGCCCGGCGACGTGATCCCGATGGGGACGCCGAGCGGGGTCGGCTTCAAAAGCAAGCCGCCGCGCTTCCTCCGCCCCGGCGAGGTGGTCAAGGTCGAGGTAAGTGGCATCGGCAGCCTCAGCAACCCGGTGGTCGACGAGGAGGAGCGGGCATGAACGACGAGCTCTACGAGCGCGGCCTCTCGATCCGCCGCGAGGTGGTCGGCGCCGAGTACGTCGACCGCTCGCTGGCCAACGCCGACGAGTTCTCCGCCGACTTCCAGCGCCTGGTCACCGAGTACTGCTGGGGCGCCGGCTGGGGCCGGGAAGGGCTCACCCGCCGCGACCGCAGCCTGCTCAACCTGGTGATGCTCGGCTGCCTCAACCGCTCGGCAGAGTTCAAGCTCCACCTCCGCGGCGCCCTGCGCAACGGCTGCAGCAAGGAGGAGATCCGCGAGGCGCTGATGCAGTTGGCCATCTACGCCGGGATTCCGGCCGGAGTCGAGGCGTTTCGGCTGGCCCGCGAGGTATTCCAGTCGGTTGAGGGCGAGGGCTAGGCCAGGGGGTCTGCGCAGCCTGTCCAGACAGGGGATCACGAGAGGAGGGGGTCGGGGGACTCTCCTCTCTCGGCCTGTCGGCTGGGGAGCATTCGGGCTACGCCCCGGTCGAGCTCCCGGCCTCAGCCGCAAAACGTTCGGAGGGTCCCCCGACCCCCTCC
>JAFDWC010000089.1 GCA_018268655.1 Actinomycetota bacterium | reverse complement strand
CCGCGTAGCCGCCGCCGACGTCGACCGCGCCGGCGTTCTCGCCTGGGCCCATCAGCACCCGCTCGCCCGCGGTCGGCAGCTGCCGCAGCAGTTTGCGCGAGTGCTTGTAGGCGCAGTGCTCGGACCAGAGCAGGCTGAACATCGCCAGCTCGACGTCGCCGGGTGCGCGGCCGAGCTTCTCGACGATCAGCGCGTACTCGTAGTCGGTCAGCCCGAGCTCGCGGTGCTTCGTCCCCATCGCCGACTCCCCCTCCGCGCTCACGAGGCGAACCGCTCCAGGGCGCGGAAGACGCGGAGGCCGTCGGTCGAGCCGGTCAGCGGGTCGATCGCGTGCTCGGGGTGGGGCATCAACCCGACCACGTTGCCGGCTTCGTTGCGGACCCCGGCGATGTCGTTGACCGATCCGTTGGCGTTGTGGCCGTCGGCGTAGCGGTAGGCGACCTGGCCGCGCTCCTCGATCTCCGCCAGCAGCTGCGGCGGCGCGTAGTAACGCCCTTCGCCGTGCTTCATCGGTATCGAGAGCCGCTCGCCGTCGCCACCGATCGTCTCCAGCTCCACCTGCTTGCAGATGAAGCGCAGCTCGACGTTTCGCAGCAGCGCTCCCGGCAGCAGCCCCGCCTCGCAGAGGACCTGGAAGCCGTTGCAGATCCCCAGCACCGGGCCGCCTTCGGCGGCGAACCTGGCGACCGCGGTCATCGCCGGCGAGAACCGCGCCAGCGCCCCCGCCCGCAGGTAGTCGCCGTAGGAGAAGCCGCCGGGGACGACGATTCCGTCCACCTTCGAGAGGTCGCTGTCGCGGTGCCAGATCAGGAGCGACTCCCCGCTCGCCGCCGCGCAGGCGTGCAGCGCGTCCCGCTCGTCGCAGGACCCGGGGAACTGGAGGACGCCCCAGATCACAGGGTCTGAATCTCGTAGTCCTCGATCAGGGGGTTGGCGAGCAGCTTCTCGCAGAGCTCGCCGAGCGCCGCCGGGTCCTCGGCCTCGAGCTCGACCAGGCGGCCGACCCGGACGTGCTCGATCCCCTCGAAGCCGAGCGCCGGCAGCGCCCGCTCGACCGCCTTGCCCTGGGGGTCGAGGATCCCCTCCTTGGGTCGGATCAGGACTCTTGCTTTCGCCATCCTCGGTCTCGCCTCGCTCAGAAGCTCTGCCCGGTGATCCGCTCGTAGGCCTCGACGTATTTGGCCCGGGTCTGCTCGACCACGTCGGGCGGCAGCTCCGGCGCCGGCGGCTTCTTGTCCCAGCCCTGGCCGCTGGCCCAGTCGCGGACGTACTGCTTGTCGAAGGAGGGGGGCGTCTTGCCGGGTTCGTAGGAGTCGGCCGGCCAGAACCGCGAGGAATCGGGGGTGAGGACCTCGTCGCCGAGGACGATCTCGGCCCCGGCCGAGCTGCCGAGCTCGAACTTGGTGTCGGCGAGGATGATCCCGTGCTCGGCCGCGTGCTCGGCGCCGCGCTTGTAGACCTCGATCGAGATCCGGGCCAGCTCGTCCAGCAGGGCCCGGTCGCCGATGATCTCCGCCGCCCGGTCGATGCTGACGTTCTCGTCGTGGTCGCCGATCTCGGCCTTGGTCGAGGGGGTGAAGATCGGCTCCGGCAGCTTGTCGGACTCGAGCAGACCGCCCGGCAGCTCGATCCCGCAGACCGCGCCGGATTCCCGGTATTCCTTCCAGCCCGATCCCGAGAGGTAGCCGCGGACGACGCACTCGACCGGGTACATCTCGAGCTTGCGGACCCGCATCGCCCGTTCGGCGACCTCCTCCGGCACGTCCTCGGAGACGAAGTGGTTGGGGACGATGTCCTCGGTCAGCCCGAACCAGAAGACGGACATCCGGTTCAGCACCTTGCCCTTGTCGGGGATCGGCGTCGGCATCACCACGTCGTAGGTGGAGATCCGGTCGGAGGCGACCATCAGCAGGTCGTCCTCCCACTCGTAGATCTCGCGCACCTTGCCCGAGGAGAGGAGCCGGAGATCGGCGACGGCGGTCACGAGGCCGATGCTAGCCATCGCGGCAGCCGGACCACGGTGACGCCGATCCGTGGCATTCTGATCGGGATGGGAGCGCTGCCGCCGGAACCGGGCTGGTCGCCGCTGAGCCAGACCCTGCGCTGGAGCTTCCGGCCGCTTGCCTTCATGGCTGAGTGCCGGCGCCGCTACGGCGACGCCTTCAGCGTCCGCTTCCTCGGCTTCAGCCGGCCGATGGTGCTGATCTCCGACCCGGGGGCGATCCGCGCCCTCTACACCGAGTCGGCCAACGGCCTGCCACCCGGCCGCAACCTCGTGCTCGAACCGATCGTCGGCCCGCGCTCGGTGCTGCTGCTCGAAGGGGCCGAGCACCTGGCGCGGCGGCGGCTGATGCTGCCGCCCTTCCACGGTGAGCGGATGCGCGCCTACGAGGCGACGGTGCGTACCGCGGTCGACCGCGAGGTCGACTCCTGGCCGCTCGGGGAGCCGTTCCCGATCCACGCGCGGATGCAGGCGGTCACCCTCGAGGTGATCCTGCGAGCCGTCTTCGGCGTCCACGAGGGGCCGCGGCTCGAGCGCCTGCGCGAGCGCCTCGCAACCGTCCTCGAGGAAACCGCCTCGCCGCGGGTGCAGCTGGTCGGCCTGGCGACCCGGCGGTTCAGCGGCCGCGGGCCCTATGCCCGCTTCGAGCGCCAGCTGCGCGAGGTCGACGAGATGCTGCTCGCGGAGATCGCCGAGCACCGCGCCCGCCCCGACCTGGCGGAGCGCGACGACATCTTGGCGATGCTGATGACCGCGCGGTTCGAGGACGGCACCGGGATGGACGACCGCGAGCTGCGCGACCAGCTGATGACCCTGCTCCTGGCCGGCCACGAGACGACCGCGACCGGCCTCGCCTGGACCTTCGACCTGCTCCTGAGCCACCCCGCGGTCCTCGCCCGCCTCCGCGACTCGCTCGCCGCCGGCGAGGAGGAGTACCTGCGGGCGACGATCTCCGAGAGCCTGCGGCTGCGGCCGGTGATCCCGCTGGCGGGACGGCGCCTCGCGGTGCCGCTGCGGGTCGGCGACTACGAGCTCCCGGCCGGCACCGACGTCACCCCGGCGATCTGGCTCACCCACACCCGCGGCGACCTCTACCCGGAGCCGTTCGCCTTCCGGCCCGAGCGCTGGCTCGAGGGCAAGCCCGACTCCTACGCCTGGATCCCCTTCGGCGGTGGCGTCCGCCGCTGCCTCGGCGCCACCTTCGCCGAGTTCGAGATGCGGATCGTCCTCCGCCAGGTGCTCGGTCGCTGCGACCTGCGCAAGGCGAGCCCGGCGCCGGAGCAGACCGGCCGCCGCAACATCACCCTTTCGCCGAAGGACGGCACCCCAGTCGTGCTCGAGTCGCGTGCCCCGGCTGGGGTCGCCGATCCCCAGCCGAGCCCAGCCTGACTGTCACCGCCGCGGCTCAGCCGCGCGCGAGGATCGTCACGATGATGCCGAGAAAGCCGAGCGTCATCGAGGCGAACATCTGGACCGTCAACCGGTGCAGGGCCGCAATCACTTCGTTGGTTTCGGCGAAGTGCTGGTTGGTCTCGCCCCGGATCGCCTGGAATTCTGCCTTCGTCTCAGCACGGATCGCGCGGAATTCCTGCCGCATCTCGGTGAAGCCGTCGTCGACCCGCTTGTTGAGGTCGTCCAGCCGCTCGTCGGTCCAAGCTTCCCGTGCCATCATCGTCGCCACGGCGAGACGATAGCAGGGATGAAATGTTTTGTCTGCGCCCCTAGGTCGCCGGGATCGCCTGCCCGACGAGGCCGCAGCGCTGAGCGGGCTCGTCGAGGAGGAGGCTGAAGGGGACGCTGACGACCGGGTCGGCGGAGCCGGCGCTGAGGACCATGGTGCCGACGATCCGCAGGCGTTCCGCCGATTTGAGCCCGAACGAGAAGATTTCGGTTTCCCCGCCCAGTTCGAATCGCTCGAGCCTGGTCGCCGGCGTTCCTTCGTTGAGCTGTTCGGTGAAGCTGAGCTCGGCGCTGCCGGGGCCGTTGACGAAGATTTTGAAGTTGGCCGGGACGACCGGACTGCCGGTCGCGACGCACTGTGCCTGCAGCGTCCAGGGGCCGACGCTGGCCAGGGTCACCAGCCGGCTGTCGGCTTCGGTGTTGAAGAAGATCTTCGCGGCGCCGGGACCCTGCGGCCCCGTCGGTCCGATCGGGCCCTGCGGCCCGCGTGGGAGCTGGCCCGCCTTGAAGTCCTGGGCGAGCAGGCTGCCGTTCTTGACTTTGCTCGAGACCACGGCGTTCTTGCGCAGCTGCTTCTTGCCGACGCTGTTCTTCGGCAGCGTCGCCGCCGCGTAGACGGTGCCGCCGAGGGCGAGGAAGAGCGCGATCGTCGCGACCACGCTGGAGTAGGAGAGCCTCGGACGAGCACGCATCTTCACGATGTCCTTTCGGGTCAGGTCATGGACCGGCTTTGCTCGGCGAGGAGGGGTGCTCCTTCGCCCAGCGGGCGATCGCTCCGGAGCCGGAGACGACCTCGCCGTTGTCGAGGACGAGAATCGGCACCTCGTTGGTCCCGCTCAGCCGCTTGATCTCCTCGCGATCGCGGTCACGGCTGCCCCAGGTCCAGATCGCCATCCGGTAACCGTCGACGGTCTTCAGCTCGTACTGGTAGCCCGCCGCGTCGAGCGCCTTGCCGGCTTTCGCACAGGGGTGCGCGAACCCCGGCCCCACCTTCTTCTGACCGCAGGTGTAGAGGATCACGCCGGCAGCCTATCCGCATACCGGCGCTGTTCCTACTCGCTCAGCGCTTCCAGCCGGGCGAAGATCTCGGGCAGGTGGGTGAGGTAGGCGCCGTAGTCGAAGATCGCGTCGAGGTCGATCTCCGGGGTCTCGGCGGCGGCCAGCAGCTGGCGGAACTCGGTGCCGGTGTCCCAGGCCCGCTGGGCGTTGGCCTGGACCACGCGGTAGGCGTCGTCGCGGCTCATCCCGGCCTCGACCAGGGCGGTGAGGGCGCGCTGGCTGAAGAGGGCGCCGTGGGTGAGGCCGAGGTTGGCCCGCATCCGCTCGGCGTCGATCGTCATCCCGGCGGCGATCTTCGTCCCCAGGTTCTGCATGTAGTCGAGCAGGACCGTCGCGTCGGGGAGGATCACCCGCTCGGCCCCGGAGTGGGAGATGTCGCGCTCGTGCCAGAGGGCGACGTTCTCGATCCCGGCGCTGGCGTAGCCGCGCAGGACCCGGGCCAGGCCGGTGATCCGCTCGGTCCGGATCGGGTTGCGCTTGTGCGGCATCGCCGAGGAGCCCTTCTGGCCGGCGGCGAACGGCTCTTCGACCTCGCGCACCTCGGTCCGCTGCAGGTTGCGGACCTCGGTCGCGAAGCGCTCGAGCCCGGCGCCGGCGATCGCCACCGCGCTCAGCAGCTGGGCGTGGCGGTCGCGCGGGACGACCTGGGTGGCGACGTCCTCGCGCCCGAGCCCGAGCCGCTCCATCACCCGCGCCTCGACCGCCGGCGGCACGCTGGCGTAGGTCCCGACCGCCCCCGAGAGCTTGCCGACCGCGAGCTGGGCGAAGGCCTGCTCGAGCCGGCGCAGGTTGCGGTCGGCCTCGAAGGCGAAGCCGGCCAGCCGCAGGCCGAAGGTGGTCGGCTCGGCGTGGACGCCGTGGGTGCGGCCGACGCAGAGGGTGTCGCGCTGCTCGAGCGCGCGGTCGCGGAGCGCGTCGCGGTAGGCGCGGGCACCGCCGAGGAGGATCTCGCCGGCCCGCCGCAGCTGCAGCGCCAGCGCCGTGTCGAGGACGTCGGAGGAGGTGAGGCCGTAGTGGATCCAGCGCCCGCCCTCGGGGCCGACCGCGGCGGCGACGACGTCGACGAAGGCGGCGACGTCGTGGTCGGTGACCTTCTCGCGCTCGGCCACCGCCTCGACGGTGAAGGCCGCGCTCGCCCGCGCCCGCTGCGCCGCCTCGGCCGGGACGACGCCCTCCTCGGCCCAGGCCTCGGTCGCCGCCAGCTCGACCTCGAGCCAGCTCTCGAGTTTCGCCTGCTGGGTCCAGACCGCCCCGATCTCGGGGCGCGTGTAGCGGGAGATCACCGGCTCGCCGCGCTCAGACGTTGATGATCCGCGCGGCCAGCACGCCGGCGTTCTTGGCCCCGTCGATCGCCACGCAGGCGACCGGGATCCCGGGCGGCATCTGCACCGCCGAGAGCAGCGCGTCGAGCCCGCCCAGGCTCTTGCCGAGGATCGGCACCCCGATCACCGGCAGCTCGGTGTGGGCGGCGGCGACCCCGGGCAGCGCCGCCGACATCCCGGCGCCGGCGATGATCACCTTCATCCCCCGCATCTTCGCGTTGCTGCAGTAGTCGCTGACCAGCTCGGGGTCGCGGTGGGCGCTCATCACCCGGACCTCGCAGGAGATCCCCTGTTCCTTCAGGTAGGTCTCCGCCGGGAGCATCTTCTCCATGTCGTTCTTCGAGCCCATGATGATCCCGACCAGCGGCTGCCCGGTGTCGATCTCCTCGATCTCCTCCAGCTCCTCGGCCATCGCCTGCTCGCTGGTCTGCGGCTCTGAGATCTCGCTCATCGGGGTCGTTCCTCTCTAGCTGGGCTGAGTTGACTGGCTCGGGACCCTCGCCACCGCGCGGGCGGCGATGTCGGTGCGGATCTGCATTCCCTCGAAGGAGATCCGGCTCGCCGCATCGTACGCACGATCGCGCGCCGCGGCCGGGTCGGGGCCGAGGGCGGTGACGTTGAGCACGCGGCCGCCGGCGGTGACGATCTCGCCGCCGCGGGCGGCGGTCCCGGCATGGGTCACCTCGGCCAGCGCCGCCGCCTCGGCGAGGCCGTGGATGACGTCGCCCTTCGAGGAGCCCTCGGGGTAGCCGGCGGAGGCGAGGACCAGGGTCACCGCCCAATCCTCGGCGAACTCGGCCTCGACCCCGGCGAGGCCGCCCGGCTCGCGGGCGGCGAGGAAGAGCTCGGCAAGGTCGGAGCGCAGCCGCGGCAGCACCGCCTGCGTCTCCGGGTCGCCGAAGCGGGCGTTGAACTCGAGCACCTTGGGGCCGTCGGCGCCGATCATCAGGCCGGCGTAGAGGACGCCGTGGAAGGGGACGCCGCGGGCCGCCATCGCGGCGACGACCGGCCGGTGCACGCGGTCGACGATCTCCTCGACGGCGGCGGCGTCGAAGCCGGGGACCGGGGAGTAGCTGCCCATGCCGCCGGTGTTCGGCCCCCGGTCGCCGTCGAAGATCCGCTTGTAGTCCTGGGCCGGCGCCAGCGGCACCACGTTCTCGCCGTCGCAGAGCGCCAGCAGCGAGAGCTCCTCGCCCTCGAGGAAATCCTCCAGGACCACGGTGGTCTGGCCGAAGCGGCGCTCGGTGAAGAAGACGTCCGCGGCGGCGCGGGCGTCGGCCTCGCTCTGGCAGATGATCACGCCCTTCCCGGCCGCCAGCCCGTCGGCCTTGAGCACGGTCGGGTAGGCGGCGCCGGCGAGCTGCTCGACCGCTTCCTCGCGGCTGCGGAGGAGGACGTGGCCGGCGGTCGGGACGCCGGCCTCCCGCATCAGCTCCTTGGCGAAGGCCTTCGAGCCCTCGAGCTCGGCCGCCGCCCTGGTCGGGCCGAAGGCGGGGACCCCGGCCGCCTCGAGCGCGTCGACGGCGCCGGCGACCAGTCCCGCCTCGGGCCCGATCACGGCCAGGTCGATGCCGTGCTCGCGGGCCGCGGCGACGATCGCCGCCGGGTCATCGGCGGCGACCTCCGGCAGCACCTCGGCGTCGGCGGTGATGCCGGCGTTGCCCGGCGCGCAGAACAGCTCGGGGGCGCTCGCCGAGCGGGCCAGCGCCCGCACCAGCGCGTGCTCGCGGCCGCCGCCGCCGACTACCAGCGCCTTCACTTGGGAGAATCGGCCTTCACTACAGGGCGGAGGCGAGGTCCTCGGCGGGCATCGCGCTCAGCGTCTGGCTGGTCATCGTGCCGCGCGAGCCGAGCTCGATCGAGACCCTGGCCATCGTCTCGGCGTCGGGCGCCTCGACGACCGTGACGAAGTCGTACTGGCCGAGCGTCGCGTACTGGGCGATCACCCTGGCGCCGATCTGCTCGACCTCCTTGTTGACCTCGGCCACCCGGGCCGGGTTGTTCTTCAGCGTTCGCACGCCCTCGGCGGTGAGGTTGGTCAGCATCACGTAGGTCGGCATCGTCGCTCCTCCTGGAAACGGTCGGAGACGAAGCCTAGATGACTAGTAGCCGGCCGGGTGCCGGACCACGAAGCCTTCGGGGTAGGGCGGCTCGGCGTGCCAGCGCGGGCCGGTCCCCGATTCGTCGCCGACCGTGTCCCAGCGCAGACCGGCGACGACCATGTAGGTGTGGGTGGCGTTGGCGTAGATCGTGATCCACTTGCCGGGGCCGGGTTCGCCGTAGCTCTCCAGCGCCCCCGAGGTCAGCGGCGTGTCGAGCAGGCCGGCGCCGTAGAGGGCGAAGCTGACCGCGCCCGAGCAGTCGTAGCCGTAGGAGTACCAGGAGCCGTGGCCGCCGCCCCAGACGTAGGGGGTGGTGGCGATCGAGTTGGCGGCGGCGATCGCGGCCTTCACCGCCGGCGGCGCCGAGGCCGGGGCGCTGGCGAGCCCATCTGGATTGAGCACCGCCTGTTCACCCGGCACTTCGCTGCCGCTTGCCAGCGGCGCGACCCGCCAGTCCATGTAGGTGACCCGGCAGCCGCCCTGGATTTCGCTTGCCTGCTGCATCACCTGCTGCACGTACCACTGGGCCTGGTTGTGGGCGAAGATGCCGGCTTCGAGCGAGCCCTTGGCCCAGATCTCGCGGGCGAGCGTCGCCGCCGAGTCGGCGATGTCGGCGTGGTCGATGTGGCCGTCGCGGTTGCCGTCGACCGCGTAGCGCTTCCACTCGCTCGGGTCCAGTCCGAGCGGCCCTTCGGTTTCGAGCTGCTGCTTGGTCATCCCGCGGCCGAAGTTCGACTCGAGCCGGGCGACGGCGGCCAGCGCCCAGACCCCGCGGCGGCCGAGTTCGTAGCGGCCGGCCGCTTCCTCGAACGCTTCCATGTATTCGGCCGGGATCTGCTTGCGCCAGGGCGACGCCGGCTGGCAGTGGAGGACCTCGATCTGGGGGCCGAGGCTGCCCGAGGTGAAGGCCGGGTCGCCGACTTCGTGGGCGTAGCAGCCGGCGTTGGCGAGGACCTCGGAGACGTACCAGTCGGCGTGGTTGTAGGCGTAGATCGCGCCGTAGGTGTCGGCCGGCATGCCGGCGGCGGAGAGGTAGCGGGCGGCCGCGAAGATCGCGTCTTCGGGGTTGTTGGGGTCCTTGACCCCGTCGCCGTTGGCGTCGACTCCGTACGTTTCCCAGGTCGAGGGCATGAACTGCATCCAGCCGACGGCGCCGGCCGAGGAGGGGCCGAGGTTCTGGCCGAAGTTGGTCTCGACGGCGTTGATCCCGGCCAGGACCGCCGGACCCTGCGGGCCGAGTTCGTACCGGGCCGAGGCCGCCTGGTAGATCGGGATCAGGACCGGCGGCACCCCGGTCGGGGCGCAGGCGGAGGCGGGGAGGCTGGGGATCGAGAAGGCCGAGCCCGGGTCGGCCCCGACCTTTTCGGTCGCTTCTTCGCCTTCCTTGCGTTCCTTTTCGAGTTCTTCTTCCGACGGTTCGGTCTGCGGCTGCGGCTTGCCGTTGGCTTCGCCGGCACTGGTACCGCCGTTCGGCTTCGAGGGTGATTCGGTCGCCGGTTCAGCCGGCTTGGCCGGGGCCAGCGGCGAGCCTTCCTGGACCGCTTCCGTTTGGGCCGGCTGCTTCAGTTCGGCCCCTTCGGCGAAGGCGGCGGCCGGTTCTTCGACCGTGGTCGTGCCCGGCGTCGGCGGGCCCGCCGGTTCGGCCGCGCGGGCGAGCGCGACCGGGATCGCCAGCCCGACCGTGGCGGCGGCGAGCGCGGCTGCCGCGCGGGCTCTGCGCAGGCGCGGCGGCATCAGCCGAGGACGTTGGTGACGCGCCACTCGGCGCGCTTGGCGGATTTGCCGGCGGTCTTGCCGGACGCCTTGACGTCTTCCATTTCGAGCCGCAGCTCACTGGTGACGCCGACCCGCAGCAGCGAGACGCTGACCTTGTAGACGCGTCCCTGCGAGGGACCGGCGACGACGTTCAGGACCTTCGCCTTCGGCACCCTGACCCCGGCCGGCTGCTTCGGCGGCCGCTGCAGCAACGCCTTCGTCAGCTCCGGGGTGGCGGAGGCCTTGAAGGCGGTGCGGAAGGAGGCGGCTTCACCGCCGATCTCGTAGGCGACGAACCCGCGCGCGAATTCGCGCGCGACCTTGAGCGCGGCGGCCGGCGCCGGTGGGCCGTTGGGAACGGCGGCGGCGGAGCTCGTGGTGGCGCCGTCGGGTTCCTGCGCCTTCTTCTTCGGGTCGGAGGAGATCCTGGCGGAGGCGGGGGAGGAGGTGCCGCTGGATTCGCTCGCGCTGGTGGCTGCGCCGCTCGACGATTCGGCTGCGTGCCGTTGCTTCCCCGCCTGCGACTTCGACGCGCCGGCCTTCACGCCCCCCTTGGTCGCGGGGGAGGGGGGTGAGAAGACGGGCTTGGCGCCGTGCAGGGTCTCTGGCGGCGGCTCTTGCTTCTTCGGCTTGGGCTGGGTCGGGGCGGGGGAGGTGACGGCCGGAGCGGTCGGCAGCGGCGCCTCGCTGACGGTGGTGGTCGGGGCGGAGGAGCCGCCGCCGGAGGAGAGCGCGATGGCCGCGGCCACCGCGACCGCGGCGACGGCCGCGCCGCCGCCGAGCCAGGCGGCGGTTCGGTTCGATCCCGGCAGCAGCGTGAACCGATCCTGCAGCGGCCAGATCACCCGATCCTGCAGCGAGAAGCCGGCCGCGTCCAGCGGCTCGGGCAGGTGCCGCGGGCTCGCCTCCGGATGGGGCGAGTCGGCCTCGCCGCCCGCCCGCGAAGCGGCGTGGTCGTCTTTGCTCGGAGTCTCGTCGTTCATCTGCCGGGTTCGGAGATTCATCCGCCGCGGCACGCCGGATGTCACGAATTTGTTGCGATAAAGCTTAGGCCCGATAGACATTCTGCACTTACTCACTCAAGAAGGGCTGGCGACCACAACCGCTCAATCGTCCCCGACTGCCCTTAGAACCACCTTTATTTCCCCTTGTTTCGGCAGATCCTTCGTCGGCATTGACCCCGAAATTAGGACTGCAAGGTCACGCGTTGGACCTTTGGGGGGCTATGGCAACCCCAAAGTCCAACGCGCGGAGGCGGGCGCCGAGCTAGACCGCGGCCTCGACCGGCGCCGCGACCTTCTCGAACGCCAGCTCGCCGCTCTCTGTCGCCGTCACCAGCACGGTGTCGCCTTCCTGGAACTCGCCCTCGAGGATCTTCAGCGCCAGCTTGTCGACCAGCTGCTTCTGGATCACCCGCTTCAGGGGGCGGGCGCCGTAGACCGGGTCATAGCCGAGGTTGCCGAGCAGCGTCTTCGCCTCCTCGCTGAGCTCGATCTCGATCCCGCGCTCGTGCACGCGGCCGACCAGCTGGGCGACCTGGAGCTCGACGATGCGGCCGATGTCGGCCTTTGAGAGCCGGTGGAAGATCACCGTGTCGTCGATCCGGTTGAGGAACTCCGGCTTGAAGGTCACCGCCAGGATCTCTTCGATCCCCTCGCGGATCTTCTCGTCGACGGTCTCGCCGACGATCCGGTCGGAGCCGACGTTCGAGGTCATGATCAGGACCGTGTTGGTGAAGCTGACGGTGCGGCCCTGGCCGTCGGTCAGCCGCCCGTCGTCCATGATCTGCAGCAGCGTGTTGAAGACGTCGGGGTGCGCCTTCTCGATCTCGTCGAGCAGGACGACCGCATAGGGCCGCCGCCGCACCGCCTCGGTCAGCTGGCCGCCCTCCTCGTAGCCGACGTAGCCGGGGGGCGCGCCGACCAGGCGCGAGACCGTGTGCTTCTCCATGTACTCGGACATGTCGAGGCGGACGATCGCCTGGTCGGTGTCGAACATGAACTCGGCCAGCGCCTTCGCCAGCTCGGTCTTGCCGACCCCGGTCGGGCCGAGGAAGAGGAAGGAGCCGATCGGCCGGTTCGGGTCGGCGAGCCCGGCCCGCGAGCGCCGCAGCGCGTTGGAGACCGCCTCGATCGCCTCGTCCTGGCCGATCACCCGTTCGTGCAGCCGTTCCTCCATCTGGATCAGCTTCTCGATTTCGCCCTCCATCAGGCGGCTGACCGGGATCCCGGTCCATTTGGCGACGACCTCGGCGACGTCCTCCTCGGTCACCTCGTCGGCCAGCAGCAGGTTGCCGCCCGCGCGCAGCTCCGCGAGCCGGGCGTCCTGGTCGGCCACCGCCTTTTCCAGCTCGGGGATCGCGCCGAAGCGGAGCTCCCCGGCCCGCTCCAGGTTGGCCTCGCGTTCGGCCCGCTCGAGGTCGGCTCTGGCCTGCTCGAGCTGGGCGTTGGCGTCGTTGCGGGCCTCGATCGCGTCCTTCTCGTTCTGCCAGCGCGCGTTCATCTCGTTGAAGCGCTCGTTCAGCTCGGCCAGCTCCTCCTCCAGCGCCTCGAGCCGCTTGCGCGAGGCCTCGTCGGTCTCTTTGGCCAGCGCCTGGCGCTCGATCTGCAGCTGCTGGATCCGCCGTTTGACCTCGTCGATCTCGGTCGGGCTCGACTCGATCTCGATCTTCAGCCGCGAGGCCGCCTCGTCGATCAGGTCGATCGCCTTGTCGGGGAGGAAGCGGTCGGCGATGTAGCGCTCCGA
>JAFDWC010000088.1 GCA_018268655.1 Actinomycetota bacterium | reverse complement strand
CCAGGCGAGTGTCGCCGCAGGCGGCGGCAATGCCATCTGATTCCTGATCCCCATCGGGGATCAGGATCATCCGGAGCGTCGCCCGAAGGGCGCGCGACTGAACTCGACTGGAGGACCCCCAGGGCGCCTCCTGGGCGAAACGCTGGTCCCTGGAAAAAGCGGCGCTCCGCCAGCCGCGTGCGCCTTCCGCGCGCAACTCTGGGCGAAAGATTTTGTCTGTGCGCACCACGGTTGACGGTTTCCCTGGGACGGTCTCGCCATGCCACGAGCACTGTCCAGGAGCGCCACATCCGCGGAGGCCGGCACTGCCTCCGTCGAGCTGATCGCGGTCGTCCCCTTCCTGCTGCTGGCGCTGCTGGTTGCGGCCCAGGTGGCCATCGCCGGGCAGGCTCTCTGGGCGGCGAGCGTCGCCGCTCGGGCGGGGGCGCGAGCGGATCTCGTTGGCGGCGAGGCGACGACGGCCGCGCGGCAGGCATTGCCGCCGGCCCTGCGAGCCGGGGCCGAGGTCGACGACTCCAACGGGGTCGCGGTGCGGGTGCCGGTTCCGGGGCTGCTGCCGCGCTTCCCCGAGGTACTGGTGGGCGCGAGCAGCGGCTTGGAGGCCGACGATGGCTAGGCGCCGGTCGGACGGCTCGGAGCGCGGGCAGGCGACGGTTGAGTTGGTCGCGGCGCTGCCGGCGTTGCTGCTGGCGGCGCTCCTGGCGCTGCAGCTGCTTGCCGCCGGCTATGCCCTGACCCTCGCCGACGGCGCCGCCGAGGCTGGGGCGCTGGCGCTCGCCTCGGGCGACTCCGCCGCCGATGCGGCGCGCGATGCGCTCCCGGGTTGGGCGCGGGACGATGTTTCGGTCGAGGTTCAGGGCGGCGAGGTGTCGGTCCGGCTGCGGCCGCCCTCTCCGTTCGCCGCTCTCGCCGCCCGGCTCGAGGTCAGCAGCACCGCCAGCGCGAGGCCGGGGCGATGAGGATCGGCACCAGCGGCAAGCTCGGCGCGAGTACCGGCGGGCAGACGGAGGCGCTCCCCGAGCAGGTCTGGACGCGGCCGGTCGTCCCAGCCCCGGCGGTAGCGCCGGTGCGCTTCGAGGCGCCTCCCGAGGCGGCCACTGTCGTCGCTACCGCGATTGGCGTCGCCGAGGGATCGCGAGCGGCTGCGGCGGCGCTGGCCTGCGCCGGCGCCGACGGCGGCAAGGCGCCGCTGTTCGTCGACTTCGGCGGCCGGGCGCCGCGGCCGACGCTGATCGCCTCGGCGCCGGCGAGGGCGCTCGAGGAGCGGCTCGCAGCCCGTCTGCCAGCGGCTCTGGTCGCGGCGCGAGGCCAGGTCTGCCAGCTCGCCGTACCCGCCGACCCGGATGGCTTCGCGGTTGCCGCGGCGGCGGCAACGGTCGCCCGCGGGGGGCTGACGGTCCTCCACGTGCCGGCGGCGGGGCTGCAGGACCTTCTCGCTGACCCGGCAGCGCCGCGTCTGACCGGGGCACTTCTCCGCTGCGACCTCGGCGCCGACAGGGCGCTGCTTGCGTTGGTCGTCCGTGACCTGCTCCAGCGCGACCTCGCCGTTGCCGTGCTGAAGCGCCGGCTGCGTTGGGTCAGCGAGCGCCGAGCGCTATTCGGGGCACTCGGCGCGGCCGGCGAAGGCCTGTCGCCAGGGCTGGTGCGGCGGCTGACTCAGTACGGCGAGGGGTACGGAGATGGCGGGGGGCTGGGTTCGTGAGCCGGTGGTTCGGGACTCGAGGAGGCGGCGCCGATCGTTGCCGCGTGCCAGGTGCCGACGTCCCGGAAGCCCTCGCCGTTCGCTTCCCCGGGCTTGCGGTCGCCGGCGAAGCTGTAGAGCGGCCGCCCCTTGTAGGTCACCTGGGTTCGCCCGTCCGGTCGTTTCACGACCCCGAGCCTGACCGGACCGGTCGGTTTCGTTCCCGCACGGACCACCAGCGGTTTCCAGGTACCGAGGCAGCTGCCGGTGCAGATGAACCTGCCGTGCCTCTCGACGCTGAGGCTGTAGAGCGTGTGTCCGGAGTTGGTGGTGAGGACGGTCTCGCCCAGCGAGGCCACCGTCCCCTCCTTTGCCACCGACCTGGTCGCTGCCGCGGCGGTTGCGGGGAGCGCCAGGGCCGCCGCCATCAGGGCGGCGAGCGCGACGCGGAGCAGTGCTCGTGAGGGCGCGAATGGGGTCACCGGTTGCCTCCTCCTCGGGTCCAGTTCTGCCCGTCTTACGGGGCCGCGGGCGAAATGGTTCGGCGCCGCGGGGGAGCGAGGCCGGCCAGGCGCTGATTCTCGCCCTCGGCGGCGCCTTCGTACTGATCGCCGGCGCTCTCGCCCTGGTCGCGATCGCCGGCGCTGTGACCGGCAAGGGCAGGGTGCAGCGGGCTGCCGACCTGGCCGCAATCTCGGCTGCCCGCTCGATGAAGGACGCGCTGCCGCGTCTGCTCTCACCGCTGACCCTCCCCAACGGCCTGCCGAACCCGTTCCACATCAGCAAGGAGACCTACCTGGCGGCCGCGCGGGAGGCGGCGCAGGCGGCGGGACGCGCCAACGGGGTCGATCCGGGGCGTCTCCAGGTCGACTTCCCCGACGCCGCGTCGTTCGCGCCGGTGCGGGCGCGGGCCGTGGTCGTCGCCCGCCTCGAGGCACCCGGTAAGCCGTCGGTCGAAGCCTCGGCGGTGGCCGAAGCCGGCGCCAGCGCCGGCGCTGGAATCACCGGGATCGCCAGCGGTGGCGGCTATAGCGGCCCGCTTGTCTATCGCGACGGCGAGGGCATGCGGCCCGATGTCGCGGCGAGCTACGACCGCATGGTCGCTGCCGCGGCCGCGGACGGCATCGGGCTCCTCGTCGTCTCCGGCTTTCGCTCCGACGCCGAACAGGCGGCCCTCTTCGCCGCTCACCCCGACCCGACCTGGGTCGCTCCGCCCGGCCACTCCCTTCACCGTTGCGCGACCGAGCTCGACCTCGGCCCGGAACCCGCCTACGCCTGGCTCGCCGCCAACGCCACCCGCTTCGGCTTCATCCAGCGCTACAGCTGGGAGCCATGGCATTACGGCTGGACCCGGCCGCCGGCCCCCTGTTCGGCCGCGGCTGACTCGCTCGGCCGCGGCGCCGGCCCCGACGGCGCCCTCTCCGGCCAGTCGCTGCCATCGTTCGTGCCGGCCCGGTTCCGTTCGATGATCCTCGCCTCCGCGTCCCACTGGAACGTCTCACCGGCTCTGCTCGCCGGCCAGTTGATGGCCGAGTCGGGCTTCGACCCGAACGCGGGCTCGCCCGCTGGCGCCCAAGGCATCGCCCAGTTCATGCCGGGCACCGCCGCGTCCTACGGGCTCGACGACCCGTTCGACCCGGCGGAAGCAATTGAGGCCGAGGCGCACCTGATGTCGGACCTGATCCGCCAGTTCGGCTCACCCGAACTCGCCCTCGCCGCCTACAACGCGGGCCCCGCGCCGGTAGAAGCCTGCCACTGCATCCCTCCGTATCCCGAGACCCAGGCCTACGTCACTCGGATCCTCGCGCTGATCGGCGGAGCCGGGGCACTGTGGGCGCCGAGCTTCGAAGTGAGGCTGGTCGCGTGACTGTCGCCTTGAGACCTGCGGATGAGAGGTCTCGCGATGATCACGGTCTGGGTTCCGGATTGGCCGAGAATCGTCCCCTGAGCAGGCAAAATGTCGGCAACTGCTACTGTGGCCTGGTCGGGTTTGGTCGATCGGCCGCCCGAGAGGTTCCGTTTCCTCCGTGTGCTTTGGCGCTTTGGGGCTGCAGGATCTCCCCGAAGAAGTCAATTTCAAGGAGCACACAAATAGCTACGTTTGCCGATCTCGGCATCTCCAAGTCGGTCGTCGATGCGCTGCGCGCGCGTTCGATCACCGAACCGTTTCCCGTCCAGAAGATGGTGATCGGCGACGCGCTCGCCGGCCATGACCTGTTGGTCCAGTCGCCGACCGGCTCGGGCAAGACGCTCGCCTTCGGCCTTCCTCTCGTCGATCTGATCGAGCCCGGCACGGGCGCCCCGCAGGCGTTGATCCTGGCCCCGACCCGGGAGCTCGCCTCCCAGATCGTCGAGGAGCTGGCAGGCCTCGCGAAGGCACGGCGGCTGCGGGTTGCCGCCGTCTACGGCGGCGTCGCCTTCGGCCCGCAGATCGCCGCCGCCCGTCGGGCAGATGTGCTGGTCGCCACGCCGGGCCGGCTCGAGGACCTGATCCAGCGCCGCGACGTCGAGCTGGGTGAGGTGGAATTCCTCGTCCTCGACGAGGCCGATCGGATGCTCGACATGGGATTTCGGCCGGCCGTTGACCGGATCGTCGCCAGGCTTCCCCGCGGGCGGCAGACCCTGTTCTTCTCGGCGACGCTGGACGGTGCCGCCGGCCAGGCGGCCCGGGAGTACACGCGGCGCCCTCGCTCTCATACGTACGCCGACCCCGAGCGCGCCGCTGCCGATATCCAGCACCGCTTCGTCGCGGTTGAATCCCAGAGCGCCAAGCTCGACCATCTGGTCGATCAGCTGGCGAGCGAGAAGGGGGGCCGCTCGTTGGTCTTCGTCCGCACCAAGCGCGGTGCCGACAGGGTCGTCAAGCGGCTGCGGAGCCGTGGCGTCGATGCGGTAGCGATGCACGGCGACAAGAGCCAGCGCCAGCGCGAGGCCGCGCTCGCGAGGTTCGAGCGGGGCGACGTCCTCACCCTGGTGGCCACCGACGTCGCGGCGCGGGGAATCGACGTTCCCGACGTCGTCCGGGTGATCAACTTCGACCTGCCGGAGGATCGCGCCGGCTACGTCCACCGGGTCGGGCGCACCGGTCGGGCGGGGCGCACCGGCACGGGCATCAGCTTCGTCCTCGCTGACCAGATGGGGGAGATGCGAAGCATCGCCTCCGGGCTCGGCCTCGAATTTGACGCTCAGTTCGGGACCGGTACCGGAGCCGCAGCCACCACGGCTGTCGGAGCCGCGCCGCCGAGGGGACAGGATCCCGCCAAGCCCCGATCGCGCCGCCGCCGCCGTCGCAGGCGCCCGCGCGTCGCCGCCTGAGCCGGCGGCGACTCGCTACCGAACCTCGACTTGACTTCGTGCCGGTACCAGTGAGCGGCGCATCCTGAGCACGTTGGAGACGACGCCGTAGGGCTGCTCCTCACGTTCGGCGCCGTCGCGCCGCCAGCCGGCGGACTCGTAGAACCGCTCGGCCGCCTCGTTGCCACGCAGCACCCAGAGCACCGCGACCTCGAAGCCGTCGGCTCGGAAGCGGTCGGTGGCATCGTCGAGCAGGAGGCGGCCGGTGCCGGTCCGCCAGCGGGACGGGTCGACGTACAGAGCGTAGATCTCGCCGGCGGTGCGGGCGTCATCGTCGCGGCAGAGCCCGAACCTGGCAAATCCCAAGACCTCGCCACCGGCCTCGGCGAGCACGGTGCGGGCCGTCATCGGGTCCTCGTCGCCGAGGCGGTAGCGGTTGGCCCGGTCCTCGGGGAGGAGGCCATCGAGGAACTCGTCGTCGATCAGGCCCCGGTAGGCCGCCTGCCAGGCGCGGACCTGGACGCCGGCGATCGCGAGTGCGTCGGCGGGGGTGGCGTCGCGCAGGGTCGGCACCAGCCCAAGGCTACCCCGCTCTGGTGCGAGGCCTCGGATCAGCTGGCTCGGGCAGCGACCGCAGGCTGGGCATCGGCGAGGGGAGCAGCCAGAGGACGCCGGCGAGGCCGCCGATCGCCGCCACCCACATCGTCGTCCGCAGGTCGGTGGCGGCCGCGAGGAGGCCGCCGCCGAGCGCCCCGAGCGGGCGGATTCCATAGTTGACGAAGATGTAGGCGCCGGTGACCCTGGCCCGCAGGCGGTCCGGGACGAGCGCCGCGAAGAGGGCGCCGAGCCCGACGTCGAGGATCATGATCCCGATCCCGGAGAGGAACTCGGCGGCGCCTAGCATCACCAGGGCGAGCGTCGGCGCGCCGCTGGCGGCGGGGACGAGGAGGAGCGGCGCCGGGGCGAGGACGAAGGAGAAGACGAGGGTATGGCCGAGCCCCAGGCGGCGGCTGAAGCGGCCGGTGAGGACGGTGCCGAGGACGCTGCCGAGCCCACCCACGGCCAGGGCCAGGCCGAGCGCTCCGGCGCCGACCCCGAGCGTGCGCACGGCGAAGACGACGAGCAGCGCCCAGAAGGCGGCGTTGAAGAAGTTGAAGGTCGCGGTCGCCGCAAGGGAGGCGCGCATCAGCGGCGTCCGCAGGATGAAGCGGATGCCGTCGGCGATGCCGCGGTCTCCGGCCTCGTCGACCGGCGCCTCGACGGCCGGGGCGCGGCGGAGGAAGAGCGCCGAGGCGAGGAAGGAGGCGGCGTCGGCGAGCAGCGCGAAGGGCGCGGTGAAGAGCTGGACCAGGAGGCCGGCGATCCCGCTGCCGCCGCTGAACGCGACCGCGCGGCTGCCGTTGACCAGGGCGCTGCCCTCGATGTACTCGTCGCGGTCGACCATCGAGACGAAGACGGTGTAGTAGGCGACGTCGGCGAGGACGCCGAGGGTGCCGGAGAGGAGGGCGACGACGAACAGCTGCGGCAGGGTCAGTAAGCCGAAGGCGGCGGCGACGGGCAGGCTGACGAGGAGGGCGGCGCGGCCGAGGTCGGCGGCGATCATCAGCCGGCGCCGGTTAGGGAGACGGTCGGCCCAAGCGCCGAAGTGGACCGAGAAGAAGAGGTTCGGGACCATCGTTGCCGCGCTCAGCAGCGCGACCTGGGTGGCGCTGGCGTCGAGCTCGAGGACGGCGAGCAGGGGAATCGCCAGCAGCGAGACCTGGTCGCCGAACTGCGAGATCGTCTGGCCGATCCAGAAGTTGCGGAAGCAGCGGTTGTGGCGCAGCAGCGGCGGAGCCTTCGGCCGGCGCACCGGCTAATCCGCCTCGGGCTCGCGGGGGAGCGGGAAGAGGAGCTGGATCAGGTTGACCGGGCGTGCCGCGTCGGGCCGGGCCGAGGGGTCTTCGAGCCGCTCGAGGAAGGGGTCGAGCAGGTCGTCGATCCGTTCTTCGAGCTGCTCGAGCTCGGCCGGAGTCAGGTAGAGGACGCGGTCGCCGAAGGCGGGGATGCCGGCCCACTCGGCTGGTTCCGAACGGCGCCGCTCGAGCCATCCGAGCGCCTGCCCGAAGTAGCGCTCGATCACCACCCGGGCGAGCATCGCCGTCGCCTCGGCGCGGTCCTCGTCCTCGCTCGTCTCCGACCAGCTGGTCAGCGGCGCGGTCGCCCGCCACGGCCGTTCGCGCCCGCGGCCGCCGCCGGCTTCCTCGACGAGGCCGTACTTGGCGAGCTGGCGCAGGTGGAAGGAGCAGCTGGCCGGGCTCTCGCCGATCCGCGTCGCCGCCTGGGTCGCGGTCATCGGGCCGGAACGGCGCAGCAGGCCGATCAGCTCGAGCCGGATCGGGTGGGCGACGGCGCGCAGGGCCCGCGGATCGGTCAGCTCGATCGTCCGCTGCTTGGTCTCGGGCATCATCGAAAGATAGCTTTCGAAAGAAAGCTTTTCAAGCCCCCGAACCAGGCGGAATCCCGCTTCAACACGTAGCGGCGCGGGTTTCCTGGCGTCGCCGGGGGCGTCTGACGGCGTGCGTCTGGCCGGGAAGCGTCCAGCCGGGTGCTTTTCTACGCCTGCGGCAGTCCGGGCGTGATCGCGTCCGGCTGCAGGTGCTCGTGGACGAAGCGGACCACAGCGGCGCCCTCGCCGATCGCGGTCGCGCAGCGCTTGATCGAGCCGGAGCGGACGTCGCCGGCGGCGTAGACGCCGGGCACGCTGGTCTCGAGCAGCCCGTCGGCTCCGGCCTCCTCGCCGGTCAGGACGAACCCCTTCTCGTCGCGGGCGATGCACTCGCCGAGCCAGTGGGTGCAGGGCGCCGCGCCGAGGAAGAGGAAGAGGAAGGAGAGCGGCAGCTTCTCGTCGTCGGACAGGGTCACCGCCTGCAGCTGACCGTCGGTACCGTGGAGCTCGGTGACTTCGCTGCGGTCGCGGACGGCGACGCCGTAGCGGTCGAGCTCCTCGATCAGGTAGTTCGACATCGTCTCCTCGAGGCTGGCTCGGCGGTGAAGGAGGGTGACGAGGGCGCCGCCGCGGGCGAGCCAGACGGCGGCCTGGCCGGCCGAGTTGCCGCCGCCGACGACCCCGACCCGTTGGGCGCCGCAGATCTGCGCCTCGGGCGGCCCGGCGGCGTAGAAGACGCTGAACCCCTCGTACTCCTCGAGCCCGGTCACCGGCAGCCGCCGGTATTCGGCGCCGGTGGCGATCAGCACCGCCTTGGCCGCGACCTCGACGTCGCCGTCGAGCTGGACCCGGTGGAAGTCCTCGCCGGGCTCGAGCGAGAGCGCCCGGTAGGGGCTGGCGGTGCGGGCGCGGAACTTGCGCGCCTGGGTAACCGCGCGGCTGGTCAGTTCGGTGCCGCTGATCCCGGCCGGGAAGCCGAGGTAGTTCTCGATCCGGCGCGAGGTCCCGGCCTGGCCGCCGAGCACGGTGCTCTCGATCACCAGCGTCTCGAGGCCCTCCGAGGCGCCGTAGACGGCGGCGCCGAGGCCGGCCGGGCCGCCGCCGATCACCAGCAGGTCGACCTCTTCCCGGGATTTCAGCTCGAGCCCGATCCCGAGCGCGCGCGAGAGCTCGCCGTTGCTCGGGTGCCGCAGCTCGGCCCCTCCGGGCAGCCGCACGAGCGGTATCTCCGCCGCCGGCAGCTCGGCCGCCAGCGCCGCCGCCTCGGTGTCCTCGGCCGGATCGCGCCATGTGTAGGGGAGCCGCTGGCGTTTGGCGAAATCGACGGTCTCGCGGGTCTGCCGCGAGTCGCGCGGACCGATCACCTCGATCCCGACCCCCTGCTGTTGCTGCAGCAGTTCGCGCCGCTGGACGAAGGTGGCGAGCAGCATCTCCGAGAGCGAGCTGTCCTCGAACAGCAGTTCGCGCAGGACCTGGCGCTCGACGGCGACGTAGCGCATCGGCTTGGTGACGACGGCGGTGAGGAAGACGGTCTGCCCGGAGAGCAGGTTCAACTCGCCGAGGAAGCCGGAGGCGCCGTGGCGGACGATCTCGTTGCCGGCGGCGTCGATGATCGCTGCCTCGCCCTCGCGGATTGCGATGAACGGGTAGCTCTCGTCGCCGATCCCGTACAGCTCCTCGCCGACCGCGGCCGTCCGCTCGTCACCGTGTTCCGCCAGGGTCTGCAGCTGCGAATCGGAAAGCAAGCGACCGACTGGATTCTCCACGCGCCTAGAGTACTGAGGCGGACAGGTCTCCCAGGGAGGATCGGAGGATCAGGTGGCAGAGTCGTTCACGCACAAGTCGCTGACCGAGGTCAAGGACTCGGCCCCGGACTTCGGGTTCGCCGAGCTCGCCGAGGCCCGCTTCGCCAAGGACGAGCTCGGGGCCGAGCGGACCGGCGTCAGCTACCTCAAGCTGAGGCCCGGCAAGCGGATGCCGTTCGGCCACAAGCACGACCAGGCCGAGGAGATCTACATCGTCATCGCCGGCTCCGGCCGGATCAAACTCGACGACGAGATCATCGAGGTGACCGAGCTCGACGCGATCCGGATCTCGCCCGAGGTTGCCCGCGGCGTCGAGGGGGGCCCGGAGGGGATCGAGGTGCTCGCCGTCGGCGCCCGCCACGACGGCGACGGCGAACTGCTTCACGGCTGGTGGGACGACTGACGGTGGCGGTTCGGGCGAGCGGCGTTGCCGGAATGCGCGAGCTGATCGGCGAGCCGCTCGGCCCGAGCGAGTGGCGGACGATCACCCAGGCCGACATCGACGTCTTCGCCGAGCTCTCCGGCGACCACCAGTGGATCCACGTCGACCCGCGGCGGGCCAGGGAGGAGAGCCCGTTCGGGACCACGATCGCCCACGGCAACCTCACCCTCGCCACCGTCGACGGCTTCCGCCGTCAGCTGCTCGAACCGACCGGCTTTGCCTACGGCCTCAACTACGGTTGGAACAAGATCCGCTTTCCCGCCCCGGTCCCGGTCGACTCGCGGATCCGGGCCAGCCTCGAGATCGTCGAGCTGGAGGAGATCGCTGGCGGCTGGCTGCAGATGATCACCCGCATCACCCTCGAGATCGAGGGTGGCGACAAGCCCTGCTTCGTCGGCGACTCGGTGTCGCGGCTGATGGCGCCGGCCGCCTGAGCCCGGCCGGCGCGCTCCGCTCAACCGCTATTTGACGACCAGTTTCCCTTCCATGCCGGCCTGGCGGTGGCCCGGGACCGAGCAGTAGAAGGTGTAGGTACCGGGTTTGAGGTTGACGACGGCCGTTTCGGTGCCGCCGCTGACCGTTTCGGTGCCGCCGAGTACTTCGCCCGCGGCGCTTTCGACTTTGACGTCGTGGGGGAGCGACGATTCGTTGGTGAATTCGATCGTGTCCTTGCCGGCTGGGGCCGTCACTTCTTCCTCTTCGTATTTCAGCTGGCCTTCGGGGTTGGCTTCGATTTTGATCGTGCCGCCGGCGCCTTCGGCTCCCGCCCCTTCGGATTTGGCGCCGCCGGTTTCGCTTTCGGCGGCGCTGGTTTCTTCGGCTTTCGTTTCCGTCGCCGTGGTCGTCGAGCTGCTGGAGCCGCAGGCGCTGAGCGCCAGCGCGGCAAGAATCAGCGCTACGGCGACAACTGCCTTCTTCATGGGAATCCTTTCCACGAGACGCACTGTCGGGTGACCCGGGTCGAAATTGGTACGGCGGCGGCCCGCCGTCGGTTCACTTTGCCACGAATTGTGGCTTTTCGCCCGCGAAGAAGGCGGTGACGCCGATCCTCGCGTTCTCGGTCCCCATCGAGTCGGCGATGCCGTGGCGCTCGAGCTGCAGGTGCTCGGTCAGGGTGTGCTCGATGCTGCCGCCGACCAGCAGCTTCACCATCCGCACATAGTGGGGCGGGAGCTTGGTCAGTTGCTCGGCTTTGGCTCGAGCCAGCGCCATCAGCTCCGCGGCCGGGACCACGTCGCTGACGATCCCCTCGGCCTTGGCATCGGCGGCGCCGAGGTCGGGGTCCTCGAGCAGCAGCTCTAGGGCCCGGCCCGGGCCGACGATCCGCGGCAGGAAGTAGGTCATGCCGCCGTCCGGCGAGGCCCCGATCCGGCCGTAGCCGGGGGCGAAGAAGGCCGACTCGGCGGCAAGCCGCAGGTCGCAGGCGAGGGCCAGCGAGAAGCCGGCCCCGGCGGCCGGCCCGTTGACCGCGGCGATCACCGGGTAGGCGATCCGGCGGAGGTCGACGATCGCCTGGTGGAGGACCTCGGCGCCGCGGCGGACGTCCGACGGCAGGTCGAGCTCGAGGTCCTCGAGCCCGCGTTTGAACCAGTTGAGGTCGCCGCCCGAGCAGAAGGCGGGGCCGGACCCGGTGACGATCAGGGCCCGGATCGGGGCGCGGTCGGCGAGCCAGGCGAAGGCGACCGCCAGCTCGCCGATCAGCTGCGGATCCATCGCGTTGAACGCCTTCGGTCGGTCGAGCGTCAGCGTCCCGATCTCGCCCTCGATCTCGATCCGCATCGTCTCCAGCTCAGGCACCCCGGTGGCGCTCATCGATCCGATCCCCTCCCTCTTTGCGTGCTTGCGGCCCTCGGGCCGAGTGCGCCGCAGCCTACCCTTAGACCTGTGCCCGAAGAGCCGAGAAATGGCGCGGAAGCGTCACCGAAGGGAGCCGAATCGCGCGCCGAGCGGGTCGCCGGCCAGCGCCGCGGTCTGCCCGATTCGCCCGGCGTCTACCTCTTCTACGGCCGCGACGACGAGCTCCTCTACGTCGGCAAGGCGCGCTCGATCCGCAAACGGGTCGCCAGCCACTTCTCCGGCGGCGAGCCGCGGCTGACCTCGCGGATCGAGCGGATCGAGACGCTGGTCACCTCGACCGAGGCCGAGGCGCTGCTGACCGAGCAGAGCTTCATCAAGCGCCACCGGCCGCGCTTCAACATCCGCCTCCGCGACGACAAGTCCTACCCCTACGTCGCGGTCAGCCTCGACGAGGACTACCCGCGCGTGTACTTCACCCGCGAGAAGCACCGCAGCGGCCGCGCCTACTTCGGGCCGTTCTCCTCGGCCAAGCGGGTCCGCGAGACGCTCGACCTGCTCGGCAAGCTGTTCCAGTTCCGCACTTGCGAGGGGGCCGAGCCCGGCCGCCGCTCCGGCAGCCCCTGCCTCGACTACTACATCAAGCGCTGCGGGGCGCCCTGCGTCGGCTACGTCAGCCGCGAGGAGTACCGTCGCAACATCGACGCGATCGTCGACTTCCTCTCCGGTCGGTACCGCCACGTCGAGCGCGAGGAGCAGGGGGCCATGGACGCTGCCTCGGGCAACGAGGAATTCGAGCGGGCGGCGATCCACCGCGACCGCCTGAAGGCGATCCGCTCGCTGTTCGAGCGCCAGCGGGTGGCCAGCGAGTCGGTCGGGACCGCCGACCTGATCGGGGTCGCGGTGGAGGGCGCCGACGCCAACGCCCAGGTCTTCCAGGTCCGCGACGGGATCCTCGCCGAGCGCCAGAGCTTCTACCTCGAGAACGAGGGCGAGCGCGGCCTGGCCGAGGTCGCAGAGGAGTTCGTCGGCCAGTACTACTCGGCTTCGCCGGCGATGCCGCGGCGGGTGATCGTCGGCCCCTACCTGCGCGAGCGGTCGGCGGTGATCGCCGAGGCGCTGAGCGAGCGCCGCGGCACCCCGGTCGAGGTCCGGGCCGCCGAGCGCGGCGACAACCGCCGCCTCCGCGAGCTGGCCGAGCGCAACGCCCAGCTCGCCCTCGACCAGGACCGGCTGCGGCGCGAGCACCGCCGCGCCCGCCGGGTCGAGTCGCTGACCTCG
>JAFDWC010000087.1 GCA_018268655.1 Actinomycetota bacterium | reverse complement strand
AGCGCCTTGGCGGTGGTGATCATGTCCGGCTGGTAGCCGAAGCGTTCGCAGCCGAAGTAGTGGCCGAGCCGGCCCCAGGCGCAGATCACCTCGTCGGAGATCAGCAGCACGTCGTAGGCGTCGCAGATCTCCCGCACCTGCTGGAAGTAGCCGTCGGGCGGGACGAAGCAGCCGCCGGCGTTCTGGACCGGCTCGAGGATCACCGCGGCGACCGTCTCCGGCCCCTCGAAGACGATCCGCTCCTCGATCGCCTGCGCCGCCCAGAGCGGGTCGCGGTCCTCGGGCCAGCGGTAGAGGTTGGTGTTGGGGACGTGGCAGGCGCCGGAGACGAGCGGTTCGAACTGGTTGCGCAGCTCGGTGATCCCGGTCGCCGAGAGGGCCCCCAGCGAGGTGCCGTGGTAGGCGACCTCGCGGGCGATGAATTTGTGCTTCTGGCCTTTGCCATGGATGCGGTGGTAGTTGCGGGCGAGCTTCAGCGCCGACTCGACCGCCTCCGAGCCGCCGTCGGTGAAGAAGACCCGGTTGAGGTCGCCGGGAGCGAGGTTGGCGATCCGGGCCGCGAGTTCGATCGCCCGCGGGTGGGCGTAGCTCCAGAGCGTGTAGAAGTCGAGCTCTTCGACCTGGCGCGCCGCCGCCTCGCCGTACTCGGTGCGGCCGTGGCCGGCGTTGACGCAGAAGAGCGCGGAGAGGCCGTCGAGGTAGCGATTTCCCGCTTCGTCGTAGACGTAGCAGCCCTCGGCGCGGGTGATCAACGGGATCGGGTGGTCGGCGTCGTACCCTCCCATCCGCGAGAAATGCATCCAGAGGTGGCGCCTCGCCAGCTCCTGAAGTTCCGTCCCCGATGGGGCCTGCGACACGATGGACATCTGGCTCTCCTTCTCCTCTCCCGTCGTAATGCTACGACGATCTGGACAAAGCTAAGCACCAGGGTGACACCGAAAGCAAGTGGTCATCCGGTAGAGGCCCGTTCGATCCTTTGTACAGAGTGTATAAGTGGCCGCTGTGCTTTTGGGACATTCGCCACTTGCGCCGCTCTCCGCTGGGGCTTACGGTCGCTCCGAATCGGCACGGCGGCTGGGTCGCCGTACGGAAGGGAGAGGGATAGTTGGAGAGTGCCGCAGTTCCCACCCCGGGCGTGAGCGCCGAGGGGTCCCCGCTGGTCGTGGGCGTCGACGGCGAGGGGCTGAAGAAGAACGCGATCGGGTTCGATCTCGGAGCGACCGGTATCGGCGGTAGATGCAGATGAGTAGCGAGCTCAACAGCGAGGTGACGATGGACGGGAACCAGGGAGCGGCGGCGGCCCCCGCGGCGGTAAGCAGCGTCGAGCTGCGCGGCGTGACCAAGCGCTTCGGCGACTTCACCGCGGTCGACGACCTCGATCTCACCCTCGGCCAGGGCGAATTCTTCACCCTGCTCGGCCCGAGCGGCTGCGGCAAGACGACGACCCTGCGGATGATCGCCGGCTTCGAGCGCCCGACCAGCGGCGAGATCGCGATCGACGGCGAGGACGTCGCCGCGCTGCCGCCCCACAAGCGGCCGACCAACACGGTCTTCCAGAGCTACGCCCTCTTCCCCCACCTGAGCGTCGAGAAGAACGTCGGCTTCGGGCTCAAGCGCAAGGGGGTCGGCAAGGACGAGATCGCCGAACGGGTGGCGGCCGAGCTGCAGCGGGTCGGGCTGGCGCGGGAGGCGAACCGGCGCCCGTCGCAGCTCTCCGGCGGCATGCAGCAGCGGGTGGCGCTGGCGCGGGCGCTGGTCAACCTGCCGAAGGTGCTGCTGCTGGACGAGCCGCTCGGGGCGCTCGACCTCAAGCTTCGCAAGGGCCTGCAGGTGGAACTGAAGCGGATCCAGCGTGAGGTCGGGATCACCTTCGTCTACGTCACCCACGATCAGGAGGAGGCGCTGACGATGAGCGACCGGATCGCGGTGATGAACCGCGGTCACGTCGAGCAGGTGAGCGTCCCAGAGGAGGTCTACGACCGGCCGACGACGACCTTCGTCGCGGGCTTCATCGGGGTCTCGAACCTGATGCCGGCGACGGTCTCGGCGGCGGGGAAGGTGAGGCTCGACGGCGGGCCGGAAGTCGGCGCCGACACCGCCGACCTCGCCAACGGCGAGCGCTGCGCCGCGGTGGTTCGGCCGGAGAAGCTGACCGTCTCGATGAACGGCGCCGGGCCGGAGGCGGGCAGGCCGCGGGTCGAGGGCGTCGTCGAAAGCTCGCTGTACCTCGGAACGGCGACGCAGATCGTCGTCAACCTCGGCGGCGACGTGCGGATGACGGTGCTGGTGCCGAACGCCGACGAGGCCGAACGGCAGCGGCTGCCGGGCGGCGGCGCCAAGGTATCGCTGAGCTGGGCACCAGAGCACATGCACGTGGTGAGGGAGTCGCCGAACGGGAACGGCTGACGATGGGGACGAGCGGATCAGCCAAGAAGGGTGCGGGACGGCTGGCGCTGGCGCTGGCGGGCCTCGCCGTCGCGGTCGGGCTCGCCGCCTGCGGCAGCGGCATCGAAGGCCCGGTGGAAGCCACCGGCGCCAAAGTCGAACTGGAAAAGAAGGCCACCGGCAACCTGGTGATCTCCAACTGGCCGCTCTACATCGACAAAAAGACGGTGCCGAACTTCGAAAAGGCGACCGGGGTCTCCGTCGCCTACCACGAAGACATCAACTCCAACGAAGAATTCTTCAACAAGATGCAGCCGCAGCTGTCGGCGGGTGAATCGGGCGGGCGCAGCATCTTCGTGCTCGCCGACTACATGGTCGCGAAAATGATCAAGCTCGGGTACCTGATGGAACTCGACCACTCGGCGCTGCCGGAAGTGAAAGCAAACCTGGTGAAGAACCTGCGCCACCCACCCTTCGATCCCGAACGCAAGTTCTCGGTGCCCTGGCAGAGCGGTATGACCGGGATCATCGTCAACAAGGAACAGGCGCCCGAAGTCCACTCGATCTGCGACCTGTTCAACCCCAAGTACAAGGGCAAGGTCGACTTCCTGAACGAAGTCCGGGAAACGGTGCCGCTGGTGATGAAGTGCGAAGGGGTCGACACCGAAAAGGCGACCGAAGCCGACTGGCTGAAAGCAATCGAAAAAATCAAAACGGCGGCGACCGACGGGCAGATCCGGCGCTTCACCGGCAATGACTACGCCCAGGACCTGACCAACGGCAACGCGATCGCGGTGATGGGCTGGTCGGGCGACGCGGTGCAGCTGCAGGCCGACAACCCGAACCTCGAATGGCGGATGCCGACCGAAGGTTGCATGCTCTGGTCCGAAGACATGATCATCCCGGTCGGGGCGCCCAACGCGACCGCGGCCGAGGCTTTCATGAACTACGTCTACAAGCCGGAAGTCCAGGCCAACATCGCCGCCTACGTGAACTATGTGACCCCGGTCGAAGGCGTCCAGGAAGTCCTCGCGAAGACGGAACCGGAAATCGCGTCGAATCACCTGATCTTCCCGAGTCCCTCGTTCATCAAGAACTGCTCGCCCACCCCCGCCCTCGAAGGCAAGGAGGAAAAGAACGTGATCAAAGCCTTCGACGAAGTCCTCAACGGATAAGGGGAGGGATCATGGTCGCCGCCATCCGCCGCCGCGTTCCCGCCTACTTCCTGCTCGCGCCGGGGACGCTCTGGCTGATCATCTTCTTCGTCATCCCGCTGTACTTCATGGGGAAGCTCTCGCTCGACACGGAAATCCCCGGCACCCTCCATTACCACTTCACCTGGGAATGGTCGAACTACAAGGAAGCGCTCGAACTGTATGACACCCAGTTCTTCCGCTCCTTCGAGTACGCCGGCATCGCGACGGTGCTCTGCCTCGTGATCGGCTATCCACTCGCCTATGTCATCGCCTTCAAGGCGGGCAGATGGCGCAACCTGATGCTGTTCGCGGTGGTGGCCCCGTTCTTCACCACCTACCTGGTCCGCACCTTGGCCTGGGAGACGATCCTCTCGGACGAAAGCCCGGTCACCGAATTCCTCCACACCATCGGACTGGCGCCAGGCGGCCACATCCTCGCAACCGGGTTCGCGGTGATCGCCGGCATCACCTACAACTTCCTCCCGTTCATGATCCTGCCCCTCTACGCCAGCCTCGAGCGGATCGACGTCAGGGTGCTGGAGGCCTCGAAGGACCTCTACGCGAGCGCCTCCTCGACCTTCTGGAAAGTGACCCTGCCGCTGTCGCTCCCCGGCGTCGTGGCGGGCACGCTCCTCACCTTCATCCCGGCCGTCGGCGACTACGTCAACGCCGAGTTCCTCGGCGGGGTCAACAATCGGATGATCGGCAACGTGATCCAGTCGCTCTACCTCACCCAATCCGACTACTCCGCCGCGGCGGCGCTCTCGTTCGTCTTGATGGCAGTGATCATGATCGTCGTGTTCATCTACATCAGGTTCGCCGGCTCGGAGGCACTGATGGGACAGGAGGCCACATGAGCGCCACCGCACCCACGGCCGCCCCCGGCCAGGAGACCAGTCCCGGCCGTGGCTCGCTGAGCGCCGAGACCGGGCCCGCACGCGCCTGGCGCTGGCTGCGCGAACACGCGGTCAACATCGTCGCGATCCTGGTCGTGATCTACCTGCTGGTCCCGATCGTGGTGATCTTCGTCTTCTCCTTCAACAACCCCGCGGGTCGTTACAACTTCACCTGGGTCGGCTTCACCCTCCAGCACTGGTCGCACCCGTTCAGCAATTCGGAACTCACCGAAGCGATGCTGACCAGCATCAAACTTGCGCTGCTGGCGACGGTCGTCTCGACCATCATCGGCACGATGATGGCTATCGCCCTCGTCCGCCATAAGTTCGTCGGGCGGAGGATCGCCAACTTCCTGATCGTGATCCCGATGGCGACGCCCGAGGTCGTGATGGGGGCCTCGCTGCTCTCCTTCTTCCTCATCCTCGGAACCCCGGCACTCGGCTTCGAGACCCTGCTGATCGCTCACGTCATGTTCTGCATCAGCTTCGTCGTGGTGGTCGTCCGCTCGCGCCTGATCGGCTTCGACCGCAGCCTCGAGGAGGCAGCCAAGGACCTCGGCGCCGGGCCCTTCACGACCTTCCGCCTGATCACCTTCCCGCTGATCCTGCCCGGCATCTTCGGCGCCGCGATGCTCGCCTTCGCGCTCTCGATCGACGACTTCGTCATCTCCAACTTCAACTCCGGGACGACGGTGACCTTCCCGCTCTACATCTTCGGCGCGGCCCAGCGCGGGATCCCGGTCGAAGTCTATGTGGTGGCGATGATCCTCTTCTTCGCCACGGTCCTGGCGATGGGCTTCGCGACCTGGCAGCAGCGCCGCGCGGAACGGATGACGAGCATCCGGCCCGAGCAGGAGTCGGACATCGTGCTGCCCGGCATTGCTTAGTTCCGGCTGCGGCGACGGCTCGAAGACGAGGGCCTGGTCTTAGGAGCTGGTTGCGAGGACTGGGTGGCCCCCGAGGAGTGACCCTTCACTCACGAACCGGGGGAGGTCCGCCCAGGATCGCCTCTCCCCCTTCAGCGCCCGATGTGGAAGCCGATCAGCTCTGGGACCTTGGCCACCGCCACGGCGAGCCGGCCGGGGCGACGTCCCGCCAGCTCGGCCTCCTCCTTGGCCTCGATGCCACGACGAATCGCTTCGCCGCCGATCCATTGGAAGGGCTCGGGCGGGACCCGGGGGGAGGCGCCGTCGACGAAGGCGAGCCGGCTGGCCTCGTCCGCGCGGCCGAGGGACAATGAGGCGAGGCTGCGGCCGACCATGTTGCTGGGGCCGACTCCGTTCCCGGTGTAGCCGGCGGCGACGAAGGCGCGGCCGGCGCCGAGGGTGGTGACGGTCGGCAGATGGGTCGGCGAGGCGTCGATCGGGCCGCCCCAGGCGTGGGTGAGGCGGCGGCCGCGAAGGGCCGGGAAGTAGTCGTAGAGGTGGTTGGCGGTGGCCTCGATCACGGCTGCGTCGACCTCGGCGCGGCCGCGGGTGCGGGCCCCGAAGGCGATCCGGCCGCCGCCCCAGCCGAAGGCGATGCGGCCGTCCGGAGTGGTGCGGAAGTAGTCGACCAGCGAGCGGCAGTCGGTGATCGCGTCGCCGCCGGTCCAGCCGATCTCCGCGATCACCTCGGGCACGGGCTCGGTGAGGACGATGTGCGAGGAGGCGACGGTGAGCCGACCGCGCAGGGGGCCGCCGCTGGCCGTGGCGGCGCCGCCGATCGCCAGCACGCCCCGCTCGGCCCGGACCAGGCCGCCCTCGGTGCGAGCGACGACGCCGCCTGGGGCCGCCTCGAAACCGCGCACCGGCGAGGACTCGTGGATCTCCACCCCCTCTTCGAGCAGCCGCCGCCTGATCCCCAGTGCCAGCCGGGCCGGCTGCACGGTGGCCGAGTCGGGGCAGACGGCGCCGGCGCGGAAGGCCGGCGACTGGCAGCGCGCCTGCACCTCCTCCGGGCTCAACGGCACGATCGCCTCCGGCACCCCGAGCTCGCGACAGGCGGTGAGCGCCCGCTCCCAGCTGCCATCGTGGGCGGGCGCGGTCGAGGCCTCCATATAGCCGGCCGGCCGCCACCAGGCGTCGACGCCCTGCTCCTCGCAGAAGGCGCCGATCCGCTTCACCGCGGCGGCGGCGGCATTGCCGATCGCCAGCGCCTCCTCGCCGCCCCAGCGCTCGCGCATCGAGGCCAGCGAGAGCCACATCGCGTTGCAGAAGCCGCCGTTGCGGCCACTCGGCCCGCGCCCGCAGACCTCTTCGGACTCCAGCACCACGACCCGCGCCCCGGGCTCGAGCTGGCGCACGTACCAGGCGGTCCAGAGCCCGCTGAAGCCACCGCCGACGACGACCACGTCGGCTTCGCGCTCGCCGGCCAGCGGCGGCCGCGGCTCGACCGCCCCCGCCTCCTCGATCCAGTAGCCGAATCGGTTGTGCTGCATGACGATGCAGTCTGGCTGACCCGGCCGCCCAGCGCACTCGCCGTTGCGGAAAGATCGGGGTACCGATCTTTTCCACACTGGAGTGGGGGAATATCGGTACCCAGATCTTTCCCATGGCGCCGGAGGGGGGTGGATGGGGACGTAGACTCGCGCCATGGCAGATCCTGAGCAGTCCACGACGCCCTACGTCGACGCTCTCCTCGCCTACTCCGCGCTCGATCCCGGCCGCTTCCAGGTCCCCGGCCACAAGGGCGGCCTCGGTGCCGACCCGGCGATGCGCGAGCTGGTCGGCGACGTCGGCCTCCGCAACGACGTCCCCTCGGTCACCGAGGGAGTCGACATCGGCCCCGAACCGACCCCGTTCCAGCAGGCGCAGCTGCTCGCCGCCGGGGCCTGGGGCGCGCGCCGCTCCTGGTTCCTGATCAACGGCGCCTCCCAGGGAAACCACGCGACGATGATGGCGCTCGCCCACATGGGCAGCGAGCTGGTGGTCCAGCGCAACGTCCATTCCTCGGTCATCGACGGGCTGGTCCTGAGCGGGATGCGGCCGACCTTCGTCGCCCCGGAGATCGACCCGGAGCTGGGGATCGCCCACGGGCTCACCCCCGCCTCGCTCGAGGCCGCGCTGGCGGCGACCCCGAACGCGGTCGCCGCGCTGGTCGTCTCCCCCACCTACTTCGGCGCCTGCGCCGACGTCGCCGCCCTCGCCGAGGTAGCCCACGGCCGCGGCCTGCCGCTGGTCGTCGACGAGGCCTGGGGCGCCCACATGCACTTCCACCCCGACCTGCCCCAGGACGCCCTGGCGGCCGGCGCAGACCTCGTCACCTCCTCGACCCACAAGATCGTCGGCGCCCTCACCCAGGCCGCGATGCTCCACCTCGGCCACGGCGACCGGATCGACGACGCGGTCGTCGACCGCTGCGTCAGCCTGGTCGAAACGACCAGCCCGAGCGGGCTCCTATCGGGCTCGCTCGACGCGGCGCGGCGGATGGCGGCCGTCCACGGCGAAGCGTTGCTGACCGAGACGCTGGCGGCGATCGGCGAGACCCGCACCGCGATCCGGGAGATCCCCGGCCTCGACGTCCTCGACGAGCGGATGATCGGCCGGCCCGGGATCGCCGCCTGGGACCCGCTGCGGCTCGCGGTCGACGTCCGCGGCACCGGCTCCGACGGCTACCGGCTGGCCAAAGCGGCCTTCTACGACGCCGGCATCGACCTCGAGCTCTACACCACCAACGTCGTCGTCGCGATCTTCGGGATGGCGGAGCCACGGGCACAGGCCGAGCGCCTGGTCGCCGGGCTGCGCGAGGCGGTGGCCCACCTCGAGGCCAGCCCCGGCTCGCCCGACGAGAAGCTGATGCCGCCGCCGCCCTGGGGCGAGCTCGTCCTCACCCCGCGCGAGGCCTACCTCGGCCCCCAGGAGGTGGTCGAGTTCGACGCCGCCGCCGGCCGCATCGCCGCCGAGGGCCTCGCCGCCTACCCGCCCGGCATCCCCAACGTGCTGCCCGGCGAGCGGCTGAGCGCCGAGACCCTCGAGTACATCCACGAAAGCGTCGCCCACGGCGGCTACGTCCGCGGCGGCTCCGACCGCGCCCTGCGCACCCTGCGGGTGACGCGGGCCTGACCCATTGGGGCCTGTAGGGTCCGGGTCGATGGCTTCCTACGACGCGATCCGAGAGTTGCCGCTGGTCGTCGAGGAGTGCGCCTTCGAAGGGCTCGACATCGCCTTCGGCGATTTCGAACGACTGACCACGGTGGTGAAGCTGCGCGGCGGCGGCGAGGAGGGGGTCGGCGAAGACGTCGTCTACGACGCGGTCGACCACATCGGCCAGCAGACCCACGGCCCGCCCGAGGGGCTCGCGCACGCGGGGACCTTCGAGGAGTTCTCGAAGCGGCTCGACGGGATCGACCTCTTCCCGGCCGGGGCGCCCGAGCGCGCCGACGTCTCGCGCGACTACCGTCGCTGGGCGTTCGAGTCGGCGGCGCTCGACCTGGCGCTGCGCCAGGCCGGGACCAACCTGGCGGCGGCGCTGGGGCGGGAGCCGCGGCCGCTGAACTTCGTCAACTCGATGCGGCTGGCCAGCTTCGGCGACGACGGCGGCTCCTCGATCGAGCCGCTGCTGCAGCGGCTCGCCGTCTACCCGACCCTGCGCTTCAAGCTCGACCCCTTCAACGACTGGGACGACGACCTGATCGCCGCCCTGGTCGCGACCGGCGCCGTCGACTCGCTCGACCTCAAGGGCTTCTACAAAGGCACCCCGGTCGACGTCATCACCGACCCCGGGCTCTACGCGAAGCTGATCGACGCCTTCCCCGACGCCTGGCTCGAGGACCCCGACGTCAACGCGGAGACGAAACCGCTGCTCGACCCGGTCTCCGAGCGGGTCACCTGGGACGCGCCGATCCACTCGATCGCCGACATCGAGGCGATGCCGTGGTCACCGCCGCGGACGGTCAACGTCAAGCCATCGCGGTTCGGGCCGATCTCCAACCTCTTCGCCGCCTACGACTACTGCGAGGAGCGCGGGATCGGCGCCTATGGCGGCGGTCAGAGCGAGCTCGGGCCCGGCCGCGGCCAGATCCAGTACCTGGCCTCGATCTTCCATCCCGACACCCCCAACGACGTCGCCCCGAGCGGCTACAACGACCCCGAGCAGGCGACCCGGCCGGGACTCCCCTCGAGCCCCCTGGCTCCGGCGATCGATCCACTCGGCTTCCGCTGGGCCGGCTGAGTCGGCTACGGTGGGCGGCGCCCGCCCTCGCCCGCGACCAAAGGAGCACACCTCGATGGCCGACAAGTCCTTCGCCGACGCGCTCAACGAGCAGATCTCGAACGAGTTCGCCGCCCACCAGCAGTACATCGCCGCGGCCGTCTACTACGACGCCGAGACGCTGCCCCGGCTCGCCGCCTTCTTCTACCGCCAGGCGCTCGAGGAGCGCGAGCACGCGATGATGATGATCCAGTACCTGCTCGACGTCGGCGAGGAGGTTCAGATCCCGGACATCAAGGCCCAGCAGACCAGCTTCGCCGACGGCGCCGCGCCGGTGAAGATGGCGCTCGAGCAGGAGAAACGGGTCAGCGAGGAGATCTTCGCCCTGTTCGAGCTGGCGCGCGAGGTCAAGGACTATCGCGCCGAGCAGTTCCTCACCTGGTTCCTCAAGGAGCAGGTGGAGGAGGTGGCGCTGATGGGCGATCTCCTCAACGTGGTCGAGCGCTCGAGCGACAACCTGCTGCTGACCGAGGATTACATCGCCCGCGAGAACCTCGGCGCCGAGTCCGCGGACCCGACCGCGCCGCCGGTCGCGGGCGAGGCCTGAGCCGCGCGGCTCAGGCGCTTTCCGGCGTCACCGTCGCGGTGCAGCTGGGACAGCGCCGGGCGGCAACCGAGATCGCGGTCGTGCATTCGGGGCACGGCCGCGTTTTCGCCCCGATCCCGCGCCGCTCCTGGTAGGCCTGGTAGGGCAGCACCACGAAGAAGTAGATCGCGGCCGCGGTCGAGACGAAGACGATCACCGAGTTGATGAAGGCTCCGTAGCCGAACCTGCTGCCGTTGATCGTGAAGGACAGGTCTCCGAAGCTCGGTTCGCCGATCACCGCTGCGACGATCGGGGTGATCAGGTTGGTGACCAGCGAATCGACCAAGGCAAAGGTCGCCAACGCCATCACCAGCCCGACGGCGACATTGATCAGGTCGCCCTTGAAGAGGAATTCCCTGAAGCCCTTGACCATCTGAGGGCAGGTTCGACGGCCGCCCCGGCAGTCCTCGATCCCGGCTCCGGCGCCCCCTACCTACCCGGGCCACCCCGCCCGCCGCCTGATCGTCTTGATCCGGCGGAGCTCGGCGATGTCTTCCCGCAGCGCCGCCGGCGCGGGCGCCGGCAGGAACCGCGCCGGCAGCGGAGACTCGGTGACCCCACCGTCCCGCACCGCGACCCGGTAGGCGCGGGCGCCGCGGCGGGCGGTCAGGGCGGATGGCGGCCCCTCACCCTCCCAGAGCAGCCCCGCGTGGTCGTCGAGCCCGTAGCCGGGGGACATCCCGTCGCCCACCGCCTTCAGGTAGACGGCACGGCGCTCGGGCTCGTTGCTGTAGTGGACGCAGAGGCTGCCGGGCAGGAGGCCGAGGCCCGGGGCCGCGAGCGGCTTGCCCGACGACGTCGTGACCCCGGCTTCGAACCAGCACATCGCGCCGGCGCTCTGGCCGGCGAGGACTATGCCCCGGCGCCAGGCGAGGGCGAGGATCGAGGCGATGTCGTGCGCCGCCCAGACCGCCAGCAGGTTGACCATGCTGCCGCCGCCGACGTAGATCAGGTCCTGGGCGAGAAGGTGGTCGCGGAGCGCCAGCGGCCGCCGGCCGAGCCGGAACAGCGAGACGTCGGAGAGCTCGCAGGCGCGCTCGGCGAAGGCGGCGTAGAAGCGGCCGATCTGCTCGGAGGGGTCGCCGCTGGCGGTCGGCAGCAGGCAGATCCGCGGTCGCCTGCCGCCGTGCTCGCCGGCCAGCCGCAGCAGCAGCTCGCAGACCGCGCGGTCGGGCGGGCGCGAGCTGAAGTCGTGGCCGCCCAGCGCCAGCACCCGCCGCACCGCGGTGCCCCCGGATTCGCCGCTGCCGCTGACGCGGGCCGGCGGCATCAGGCCGCGATCGTGGTGGAGAGCGCCTCCGGCAGTGGCACGGCGGGGGCGGCGTCCCGGTCGCCGAGGAAGCTGGTCGCGATCCGCATCTCCACCACCCGCTGGCCGCTGACGTCGAGCCGGTAGCCGCGCGCCCGCGGCCGCGAGGAGACGACCCTGGAGAGCTCTTCGCCGCAGAAGTGCAGCGCCGCCCCGTCTTCGGCGGCGTAGCCGGGGCGCATCCCCTCGCGCAGGAAGCCGTGGTAGGACTGGCGCCGCTCCGAGCTCGGCTCGTAGTGGACGCAGTTGCTGAACGGCAGCAGGCCGAGGCCCTCGAGCCGCCGCGGAGCGCCGTGGAAGCCGGTCACCGCCTCGGCGAACCAGCAGAGCGAACCGGCCGAGAGGCCGCAGAGGATCACGCCCGCTTCCCACGCTTCGCGCAGGATCGCGTCGATCCCGTGCGCCCGCCAGACCCCGAGCAGGCTGATCACGCTGCCGCCGCCGACGTAGATCAGGTCCTGCGAGAGGAGGTGGCGGCGCAGGTCCTCGGGCCCCTGCTCGCGGCGGAAGAGGGAGATGTGGCTGGCCTCGCAGCGGTGGGAGGAGAAGGCGCGGTAGAAGCGGACGATGTAGTGGTCGGCGTCGCCGCTGGCGGACGGCAGGAAGCAGACCCGGGGCCGCTCCGCCGGGCAGAGTCCGAGCACGTAGTCGTCGAGCAGCGGGTTGCCGGACTCCATCGAGAAGCCGCCACCGCCGAAGGCGACGATCTGTCGTGAGGCCGTCTTCACCGCTCCATCGTCGGCGAGCGACGCAGCCACGTCGTTATCCACCGGTCCGAACTTCGCGCAGCGACGATCGCCCCGTGTACAGGGCCGGTCGCCCGACCTACTGGGCTGCGTAAGCCCGCCGCAGCTTGTTGCGGGCGCGGTGCAGGCGGACCTTGACCGTGCCCTCCGGGATCCCCAGCCGGCTGGCGATCGCGGCCTGGGTCAGGTCTTCGACGTAGCGCATCGCCAGCAGCTTGCGGTCGCGTTCGCTGAGCCGCCGCAGGGCGGCCTGGAGGTCGGCGTGCTCGACCGTCTCGACCATCCGTTCGTCCTCGGCCCCCTCCAGGTATTCGATCGACTCGGAGAGGTCGGGCCGGGTGCGAGCGCGGGTGCGAAAAGCCTCGTTGCGGACGATCGTCGCCAGCCACTGGTCGCGGCGCCCGGCGTCGCGCAGGGTGG
>JAFDWC010000086.1 GCA_018268655.1 Actinomycetota bacterium | reverse complement strand
TCCCCGGACACTCAGGAAACCAGCCGAAGGCTGTCGTTTCCGTCCGGGGAGGGACCCCCGAGCGCCGCCCTCGAATCCGCATCGAAGGCGGTTCGTCCCTCGAATCCGCCCGCCCCGCCTAACGCACCACTTCCGACCGCAACCCAAGCACCCGCCCCGCGGCCGCGACGAATTCGCCGCACGCCAGCTTCCCCTCTCCGAGCTTCGCGACCAGCGCCCGCCGCGCCGCCTCGGCTCCGCTGAGGTCGGTGAAGAGGAGGAGGTCGACGCCGGCCCTGGCGGCCGCGACCCCGGCCCTGCCGGGCCCGCCGAATGCCGCAACCGCCGAGGTTTCGAGGGCGTCGGTGATCGAGACCCCGCGGAAGCCGAGCCGGCGCCGCAGCTCGCCGGTGGCGATCGCCCGGGTGAAGGCGGCGGGGACTTCGGAGAAGGCTGGGTAGATCGCGGTGCTCAGCATCACCATCCGGCCCCCGGCGGTGACGTAGCTCGCGTAGGGCGCCTCGTCGACCGCCCTCAGCCGCGCCTTCGAGAGATCGATCCGCTGCACGGCGAAATCGGTGTTTTCCTTGGCGGCGCCGAGCCCGGGGAAGTGCTTGGCGGTCGCGACCACCCCGCCCGCTTCGAGGCCGCGGGCGAACGGCACCGCGGTCGCCGCGACTCGCGCCGCGGTGGTGCCGAAGCTGCGTTCGGTTTCCGCTATCACCCCGCCGGGCCGGCCGACGTCGAGGACCGGCGCCAGGTCGACGCCGACGCCGACGCCCCGCAGGCTGGCGGCGGTGAGGCGGCCCTGGCGGCGGCTGTAGGCGGCGCCGCGTTCGCCCATCTCCGCGGCCGAGGCGTCGGGTGGCCCTGCCAGCCGCTTCACCTCGCCGCCCTCCTGATCGACCATCACCAGCAGCGGCGCCCGCAGCGCCGGCGGCCGCGGAATCGCCTGCAGCTGCCCGATCAGGCGCCGGCCGGCGGCCCGACTCGGGAAGTTTTCGGCGAAGAGGACGACTCCGGCCAGCCAGCCGGCGTGGATCGCCGCCCGCAGCCGCGGCGGGATCGAGGTGCCGCTCAGGCCCGCCACCAGCCGCTCGCCGGCGAGCTGGGACGGCGACAGGACCCGGGCCACCGAAACCTCGACCTGGGCCGCCCGCCGCTCGCTCCGCACAGAGCCCAGGGCGATCCCCGAAGCAAGCCCGACCAGGGCCGCGATCGCCAGAACTCCAAACGCCAGCCGGCGCCTGCGAGCCGTCGCCCGATCCATGCTGCGATGCTACGGCGTGTCCGGGGCGGCACCTAGCCTCCCGGCTTGGTCAAACCCCTGGAAGGCGGCGACGATGGCATCCCTGATCACCCACGAGGAAGCGCTCACCTACGGCCTGTTGAGCGACCACGAGGAGATCGAAGCCCTGGTCGAACGTGCCTGGGAGGTGCGGCGCGAGAACTTCGGCGACTCGACCGACATGTGCTCGCTGGTCAACGCCAAGTCCGGCGGCTGCGCCGAGGACTGCGGCTTCTGCGCCCAATCGCGCTTCGCCGATGCCGACACGGTGATGCACGCGATGATGGAGCCCGAGCAGATCCTCGAACACGCGAAGGCGGCCGAGGCGGCCGGCGCCCACCGCTTCTGCATGGTCACCCAGGGCCAGGGCCTCTCCAAACGCGACTTCGAGAAAATCCTCGAAGGGGCAGAACTGGTCGCCGAGAAGACCAACCTCAAGCGCTGCGCCTCGATCGGCCACATGTCGGCCGAGCGGGCCAGGGCGCTGAAGGAGGCCGGCATCCAGCGCGTCCACCACAACGTCGAGTCGGCCCGGTCCTACTACCCCGAGGTCTCTAGCACGGTCCGCTACGAGGGTCGCCTGCGGACGATCCAGGCGGTCAAGGAAGCCGGCCTGGAGACCTGCGTCGGCGGCATCCTCAACCTCGGCGAGACCCCCGAGCAGCGGGTCGAGATGGCCTTCGAGCTGTCGGAGATCAACCCGACCTCGGTGCCGATCAACCTCCTGATCCCGAAGCAGGGGACGAAGTTCGGCGACCGCGAGGTGCTCGACCCCTGGGAGGCGGTGAAGTGGATCGCGATCTTCCGCCTGATCATCCCCGGCGCCCTCTTCCGCCTCTGCGGCGGCCGGGTCGAGAATCTCGGCTCCCTGCACAAGCTGGCGGTCAAGGCGGGCCTCAACGGGGTGATGATGGGCAACTTCCTGACCACGCTCGGGGCCGAGCCGGCCGAGGACCGGGCGATGTTCGAGGAGCTCGGCCTCAACGTCGCCCGCCAGCCCGACAACGGCCGCAACCCGCGCCCCGACAACCGCTCTGGCTGGCTCGAGGGCGAGACCCCGCAGACGCCGATGGAGGAGCTGATCGACCGCCAGGACGAGGCGCCGATGTGGGACCCCTCGACCCAGCTGCGGGTGGTGAAGAAGGACCGGCGCAAGCCGTCGTACCCGACGGCGGCCTGAGGCGATGACCGACGTCGCGGCGCGGCTGGCCGACCTGCGCGAGCGCGACCTGCACCGGCAGCTGCGCCTGGTCGAAGGCGCGCAGGGGCCCCTGGTCCGACTCGGGGACCGCGAGGTGCTGCTGCTCTGCTCGAACAACTACCTCGGCCTCGCCGACGAGCCACGGGTGCGGACGGCCGCCGCGGCAGCCGCGCTCGAGTGGGGCGCCGGCAGCGGCGCCTCGCGGTTGATCTCCGGCAGCATGGAACCGCACCGCTACCTCGAGCTCGAGCTGGCCGACTTCGAGGGCTTCCCGGAGACGCTCCTGTTCGGCTCCGGCTACCTCGCCAACACCGGCGCGATCGCCGCGCTCGCGGGGCCCGGAGAGGTCGTCTTCTCCGACGAGCTCAACCACGCCTCGATCATCGACGGCTGCCGCCTCTCCCGCGCCGAGACGCGCGTATACCGCCACCGCGACCTCGACCACCTCGCCTGGTCGATCGCCGATGCCGACGGCCGGGCGGCGCTGATCGCCACCGACGGCGTCTTCTCGATGGACGGCGACCTGGCGCCGGTAGCCGAGCTCTACGAGCTCGCCCGCCGCCACGGCGCCCGGCTGCTGGTCGACGAGGCCCACGCGACCGGGGCGGTCGGGCCGGGCGGCCGCGGCACCGTCGCCGCGGCCGGGCTGTCAGGCGAGCCGGACGTCGTCGTCGTCGGCACCCTCGGCAAGGCCCTCGGGGCCTACGGCGCCTACGTCTGCGCCGACCACGAGACGGTCGACTACCTGGTCAACTCGGTGCGCCCGTTCATCTTCTCGACCGCGCTGCCGCCCGCTGCGGCGGCGGCCGCCACCGAGGCCCTGGCGGTCCTTCGCGCCGAGCCCGACCGGATCGAGAAGCTGCGCCGCAACGCCTCCGTGCTGAGGCAGGCGCTGGCCAGCGAGGGGCTGGCCGTGGGCGACTCGCAAGCCCAGATCCTGCCGGTCCGGATCGGTGGTGCGGAGCCGACGATGCGTCTTTGCGAGCTGTTGCTCGAGCGCGGCGTCTTCGCCCAGGGGATCCGCCCTCCGACGGTGCCCGAGGGGACCTCGCGCCTACGGCTGACGGTGATGTCGACGCACCAGCCGCCCGAGCTCGAGGCGGCGGCACGGACGATCGGCGAGGCGGCGCGCGAGCTCAACCTGGCGACCGCCGAGCGGGTCGCGGCGCCCCGGTAGGGGGCCGCGATGGACGGGCTTCCGGCCGGGGTTTTCGTCACCGGCACCGGGACCGAGGTCGGCAAGACCGTCGTCGCCGCGGTGATCGCACGGACGCTGGCCAGCGAGGGGGGCGCGGTCGCCGTCTTCAAGCCGGCTGTGACCGGGCTCGACGAAGGCGTCGAGCCAGACCACGCGCTGCTGCGGCGGGCCGCGGGCTCGAACCAGAGCGACGCCGAGATCGCCCCCTACCGCTACGGCCCGCCCGCCTCGCCGCACCTGGCGGCGGCCCTGGCCGGCGAGGAGATCGACCCCGGGCTGCTGCGGGAGGCGGCCCGCGCCGCCGGCGCGGGCGCTGACGCGCTGGTCTGCGAGGGGGTCGGCGGCTTCCTCGTCCCCCTCTCCCCCGACTACCTAGTCCGCGACCTCGCCGTCGACCTCGGCCTGCCGGTGGTGGTGGCGGCGAGCCCCGGCCTCGGCACGATCAATCACACCCTGCTCACCCTGGAGTCGGTGCGAGCGGTGGGGCTGGAGGCGCGATCCGTCGTCCTAACCCCGTGGCCGCGGCGGCCGTCCGAGGTCGAGGAGTCGAACCGCGAGACGATCGCGGCGCTCGGCCGAGCGCCGGTGCTGACGCTGCCGCCGCTCGACCTCGCCGCGCCGGGGAGCTGGCCCGCGCTGCAAGCCTTGACCCCCCTATAGGGAGCGCAACGGCTGCAGCGCCTCAGCCAGCGACGATCACGTCGAGGTGGCCCGGGCCGAGCTCGACCTCGAAGCCGGCCTTGGCGGCGAGGTCCGCCGCGCCCGCGGCATCCGCCGGCGCCCGCTTCGCCGCCAGCAGCGCCTTCGCAACTTCGCCCCGCACCGCCTTCGCCATGTGGGAGACCGGCTTGCGCTTGCCCTTCACCTCGCTGAAGGCTCGCACCGCCAACAGCTCCGCCCGCCGCGGCTTCCAGGCCGCCGCGTAGGCGCCGGAGCGCATGTCGACGACGAGGCTCCCCTCCTCATCCGGCAGCGCTTCCTTCAGGACGGGGCGCCAGAAGCCGGCGAGAGCGCCGACCTCCGGCAGCTTCGCTTTCGCCGAGAGGCGGTAGTACGGGATCCGGTCCTCGGGCCGCAGCACCCCCCACAGCGCGCTCGCGATCAGGACCCGCTCACGCGCCCGCTTCGGCAGCGCCGGCAGTCCGAGCCGGTCGTAGAGGACGCCGGTGTAGACCTCGGCCGCGGGCGCCGTCGGGGCGCCGCGCAGCTTCGCGTCTAGCTCGACCTCACCCGCCTGGCCGCTGGAGACGCCGAGTATCGCCACCGCCCGCTCCAGCGGCTCCGCGGCGAGCCGCTCGAGCGCTCCAAGCAACTTCAGCCTTGACTCCAGCAGCGCGGCGCCGAAAGCGAGCGCTTCGAGCTCGACGGGCGGCCCCGCGCTCGGCGCGGCCTTCCCCTCCGACGGCGGCAGCAGGATCAGCATCGCGCGGCGACACTACGCCACCCGCTCCTGTGCCGCCGGGACCGTGGTCTCGGTTCTCGCTCTCGATTTGGCCCGGATCGCGACGACCCCGACCACGGCGCCGGCTAGGGCGACGGCGGCCGAGACCTCCATCGCGCTGCTGAGCGCGTAGACGAAGGCTTCGCTGCCAGCCGCGGTGGCCTGCTTCACTTGGGCCGGGTCGAGCCCTTTCAGCGCTCCCGAGACGGAGCCGCTGCCGAGCGACTCGGCGATGCCACTGCGCTGGGCAGCGCTGATCCCACTGCCGCTGAGCAGCGAGTCGAGCTTCGAGCTGACCAGCCCCTGGAAGATCGCGCCGGTGACGGCGACGCCGAGGCTGCCGCCGACCATCCGGAACATCGAGAGGACGCCCGAGGCGATCCCGGCTTTCTGCACCGGCACGGCGTTCATCGCTGCACTGGTCATCGGCGACATCGTCATCGCGATGCCGATGCCGAGCAGCATGAACCCGGGCAGCAGGTCGAGATAGGTCGAGTGAACCGCGATCCCACTGAAGCTGAAAAGCGACGCCGCGACCAGGGTGAGGCCGCCGGCGATCAGCCAACGCGGGCCGAAGCGGTCGGCGAGACGGCCGGCGACCGGCGCCACGAGGACGATCATCAGGGTCGAGGGCAGGAACCTGACCCCGGCTTCGAGCGGCGAGTAGCCGAGGATGTCCTGCATGTAGAGGGCGAGGAAGAAGAAGACGCCCAGCATCGCGAAGCTGATGATCATCGCGACCACGATTGCGCCGAGGAAGTTGCGGTCGGCGAGCAGGTCGAACTGGACCATCGGCGCCTTGACCCGGTTCTCGACCAGGACGAAGGCGGGCAGCGCGACCAGGGCGAGGGCGATCAGGCCGAGGATCTGGGGCGAGCCCCAACCCCACGAGTTGCCCTCGACCAGGGCCAGGACGAGCGCGGTGAGGCCGACCGTGAGGACGGCGACGCCGGGGTAGTCAACGTCGCGCCCGACCGAGGTGTCGCGCGACTCGCGGACCGCGAAGAGAGTCGCCGCGACGGCGCCGATCGCGACCGGGATGTTGATGTAGAAGATCGCCCGCCAGGTCACGTTCTCGGTCAGGAAGCCCCCGAGCACCGGCCCGATCGCCAGCGCCAGGGCAGAGACGCCCGCCCAGGTTCCCATCGCCTTGCCGCGCTCCTCGGGCGGGAAGGCGTTGGTGATGATCGAGAGCGTGCCCGGCATCATCAGCGCCGCGCCAACGCCCTGGACGACGCGGCTGATCACCAGCGAGGTCTCGTCCACGGCAAGCCCGGCGGTCGCCGAGGAGAGTGCGAAGATGACGACGCCGGTGAGGAACATGCGGCGTCGGCCGAAGATGTCGCCGAGCCGGCCACCCGTCGCCAGCAGTACGGCGAAGGAGAGCGTGTAGCCGTTGACCGTCCACTCGAGGCCGGAGATCGAGGCGCCGAGGTCCTTCTGGATCGACGGCAGGGCAACGTTCACGACCGTGTTGTCGAGCATGATCATGAACAGCGCGAAGCACATCGCCCCAAGCGTCCACCACTTGCGGTTCTCGTCGGTGATCAGGTGGCGGTAACGGGTCAAGCGGGCTCACTTCCCTTCAACTGCTGATAGGTCTCGGCGATGTCCTCGCGATCCATCAGCGCGTCGACGGCGACGTCGAGCTTGCGCCGCTGGGCCGCGGTCAGAGAGGTGGCGAAGGCGGTGATGCCCTTGAGCCGCACGGTGACGATCCGGTCGACCACCTCCCGCCCCTTGGCGGTCAGCTCGATTCGCCGGGCGCGGCGGTCGTCGGGGTCCTCGACCCGGGTCACCAGCTGCTTCTTGACGAGGTCGTCGACGGCGCGGCTGATCGCCGGCGTCGAGGCGCCGAGCCGCTCCGCCAGTTCCTTGAGCTGGCAGCTGGGCATGACCTCGCCGAGGCCGCCGATCTCGAGGATCGCCTTGCACTGGGTCAGCGAGAGCCCGGTCTCCTCCATCACCCGCAGCTGGTTGCCGCGGTCCCAGAGGAAGAGGTGGCGCATCAGCGCGGTCACCCGCGCCGCGGTCTCGCGCTCCTCGGGGCTGGCGTCGGTGCCCCCCTCGACGATCTCCTCGACTGCGGACGTAGCTTGCATGGCCGTAATTGTTGCACTTCCGCAACTATTTCTCAAGAGCAATCGTTGCGGGAGCGTTAAGCGTCTCCGGGGCATAGGATCAGGCGCCCCCGATGAACCGGAACGAGCTCGAGCAGCTGGACCACCGCCACCTCTGGCACCCCTTCACCCAGCAGCAGGGCTGGGGCGAGGAAACACCGCTGATGATCGAGCGCGGTGAGGGCGCCGTCCTCTTCGACACCGAGGGCCGCCGCTACATCGACGGCACCGCCTCGCTCTGGTGCAACGTCCACGGCCACCGCCACCCGGCGATCGACCGGGCGATCCACGAGCAGGTCGACCGCATCTCCCACTCGACGATGCTCGGCCTCTCCCACCCGGGCGCGACCGAGCTGGCGGGGCGGCTGGTCGAGATCGCGCCGCCGGGCCTGACCCGGGTCTTCTACTCGGACTCGGGGGCGACCGCGGCGGAGATCGCGCTGAAGATCGCCTTCCAGTACCAGCAGCAGCGGGGCGAGCGCGGCCGCGACAGCTTCGTCCGCCTCCGCGACGCCTACCACGGGGACACGATCGGCTCGGTCTCGGTCGGCGGCATCGACCTCTTCCACGCCACCTACCGGCCGCTCCTGTTCGAGACCCACGCGGCCGAGCCCGGCGACGCCGCCGACATGGAGCGGGTGCTTGCCGCGCGCGCCGGCGAGATCGCGGCGGTCATCGTCGAGCCGCTGGTCCAAGGGGCAGCGGGGATGATCGTCCACCCTCCGGGCTACCTGCGCGCGGTCCGCGAGCTCTGCGACAAGCACGGGCTGCTGCTGATCTGCGACGAGGTCGCGACCGGGTTCGGGCGGACCGGGGCGATGTTCGCCTGCGAGCACGAAGACGTCGCCCCCGACCTGCTCTGCGTCGCGAAGGGCATCAGCGGCGGCTACCTGCCGCTGGCGGCGACCCTGACCACCGAGCCGATCTACGAGGGATTCCTCGGCGCCCCGGCCGAGCAGCGGACCTTCTTCCACGGCCACACCTACACCGGCAACCCACTCGCCTGCGCGGCGGCGCTGGCCAGCCTCGACATCTTCGAGCAGGAGGGGACGATCGCGGCGATGCAGCCGAAGATCCGCCTGCTCGAGGAGCTGCTGGCGGCGGTCGCGGCGATGCCCGAGGTCGCCGAGGTGCGCTGGCGCGGCTTCATGATCGGCATCGACCTCGGCGAGCACGACGCCGACCTGCGCCTCGGTCACCGAGTGACGCTGGAAGCGCGGAAGCGCGGCGCGATCGTCCGTCCGCTAGGCGACACCGTCGTCCTCGTCCCGCCGCTCTCGATCAGCGAGGACGAGCTGCGCCAGCTCCTCGCGATCACCACCGAGTCGATCGAAGCCGCCGTCGCCTCGCTACCGGCGCCGGCCCAGCATTCCGCCTAACACCTCCACACCCACCCCCTACCGGGGCAAGTGTGTGGGCGGCGAATCACTCTCCGGCCCAGCGGCGAAAATGTCGTGTGATGGGACGGGGAGCTTGTCGTAGTAGGTACATGAGCCAGGCTGGAGTACTCGTGGCGACGCCGACCGAGCAGCCCCCCGAAGCGGATCTGACCTTCGACGACCTCTACCGCTCCAGCCGCGACGACGTCTACGCCTACGTCGCCGGCCTCCTCCGCGACCAGGCCGCCGCCGAGGAAGTCACCGCCGCGGCCTTCGAGCGCGCCTACCGCAAGCGCTCGCGCTTCGATCGCCGCCGCGGCGAGCCGCGCGCCTGGCTCTTCGGGATCGCCCGCAACGCCGCCCTCGACGAGCTCCGTCGCCGCGGGCGCCAGGCGGAGCTCGCCGCCGAGCCCGAGGACCTCGCCTCGGTCCCCGCGGTCGAGAGCGCTGAACAGAGCGAACGCCGGCTCGCGCTCAACGCGGCCCTCGCGACCCTGGCGCCGCGGGACCGCGAGCTGATCGCGCTCAAGTTCTTCGCCGGCCTCGCCAACGCCGAGATCGCCACCGTCCTCGGCATCACCGAGTCGAACGCGGGCACCAGGCTGCACCGAGCCGTGACCAAGTTGAGGGAGGCGTGCGATGAAGCCATTTAGCGAGATGGGCGAGGCCGAGCTGGCGGCGGCGCTGCACTCGCTCCGCCCGGAGCCCCGCCCGGCCTTCGCCGCCGAGCTCGACGAGCGCCTCGCCGCGGGCTTCCCGCGGCGAGCGTCGCGGACGGCCCGCAACCCCTTCGCCCGCCTCCTCGCCTGGATCGGGGATGGTTCCCGTTGGCACCTCCTGATCCCCGCCGGCGGCGCCGCCCTCGCCGCGATCGCGGTAGCGACCGTGGTGCTCGCCGGCTCCAACGGCTCGGAGTCAGCGCTCCAGATCGACAGCGCGGGTACGGCCGGCTCCGCGGCGCCGACCGGGCCGAAGTCCGCCGAGGGTTCCGGCACCTATGGCGCCAATGCCAAGTCGGCTCCCAACCGGCAGCCGATGGAAAGCAGCGCCGCAGGCACCACGATCGCCCCTGCGCCCGCCGCCCCGGCCGCTGCCGCCGCCCCCCACCGCGACGTCGAACGCGGCGCCGACATCGTCATCGGCACCCCCCCGGGCGAAGTCGCCACGGCCTCCTCGAAGGTGTTCGAAGCTGTCCACGCCTACAACGGCGTGGTCGTCAGCTCCTCGACCCGCGACGGCCGTGGCACGCACGCCGAGGCAACCTTCGAGCTGCTGATCCCGAGCGGCAAGCTCGGCGACGCGATGGCGGCCTTCTCGCAGATCGGCGAGGTCCTGAGCCGGCACCAGACCACCACCGACATCACCGCCCCGACCGTCAGCACCCGCGAACGGCTGCAGGACTCCCAGGCACGGATCGACAGCCTCCTCGCCCAGCTCGCCACGACGACGACCGAAGCGGAACGCGAAGTGGTCGAAGCCGAGCTCCGTGCCGAGCGCGGCCACGCAGCCCGCCTCAAGGCGAATCTCTCAAACCTCAATAGCCGTGCCAGCCTCTCGCGGGTCACGGTGCGGATCGAAAGCGGCAGCGGCGCGCTCGCACCGGGGGGCAGCAGCGGCGGCTGGGGAGTCGGCAAGGCGCTCGGTGACGCCGGCCACCTGCTCTCGGTCGCCGCCGGGGTGACGATCGTCGGCCTCGCCGCCCTCGCTCCGCTGCTGCTGCTCGCGCTGCTCGCCTGGCTCGCCGGCCGCGCCTGGACCCGGCGCGCCCGCGAGCGCGCCCTCACCTGAGCGCCCGCGCCCGTGCCGTAGGGTGGGCGGATGGCGGAGGAGCGGAGGGTCGACCCGGCGGAGATACCGAGCTTCGGGCCGCCTTCGGAGCCGCGGCCAGCCGCTTCGATCGTCCTCCTCCGCCGCGGCGGCAAGCACGTCCAGCGGGCGCTCGAGGTCCTGATGCTGAAGCGCAGCGCCGAGGCCCGGTTCATGCCGAGCGTGTGGGTCTTCCCCGGCGGCTCGGTCGACCCGGCCGACGGCGCGGGCGAAGCTGGCCGCCGCGCCTGCGCGGTGCGCGAGCTCGGCGAGGAGGCCGGGATCGAGCTGCCTGCCGACGAGGAGCTGGTCCTGTTCTCGCGCTGGATCACCCCCGCGGTCGTCGCCACCCGCTTCGACGCGCGCTTCTACCTCGCCCTCGCCCCCGCCCACACGCCGCCTCGGCCGGACGGGTCCGAGACGGTCGAGGCCCGCTGGTTCGAGCCCGCCGCGGCGCTGGCGGCGGCCGACAGCGGCGAGATCGACCTCGCCTTCCCGACCATCAGCCAGCTCGGCCGCCTGGCCGAGCACGCGACCGCCGACGCCGCGATCGCGGCCTACCGCACCGCCACGGTGGAGCCGATCCTCCCGGTCGTCGTCGGGACCCGCGACGACGCCCGGGTTCTGCTCCCGGACGACCCGGACTACCCACGCTGACCATGGCGCTTTAGTCCCCTGCGTCGGGGACAAATGCGCCAATCCCTCAAGCTTCTGGGAACGGCGCGAGCCCGGCGTGCCACGGCCCCGGCGGGTAGGTGTGGATTCCGCTCTCGTCCATCTCCGACTGCAGCCGCCGGAACAGCTGGCCCGCGTTGGCCAGCGCCGTTTTCAGCTCCTCCTCGCTGCGCTCACGCAGCCGCCAGTTGAACCACAGTTGGCGGTCGTTGACGCCGAACTCGATCTCGCCGCTCATCGTCGTCACCCAGCTGAGGAAGCCGGGGCTGAACAGCTCCCGCAGGGCGACCGGGTCGTACTCCTTCGGCACCGTCGCCCAGAAGCGTTTGTTGAAGTCGATCGACTCGAATTCGACCTTCCGCGAGAAGCGCTGGGTGACGTGCTCGGCCCCCTCCAGCGACTCGACGTTGAAGGCGGGGACGACCTGCGCCAGGTCCGGCATGTGCGCCTTCGCCAGCAGCGCCGTCGGCAGCACCGCCTTGTTGAAGAATCCGCCGAGCTCCCTTTCGTCGGCGTCGCAGCTCGAGCCCCAGAAGCCCTCGGCCAGCTGGCCGGTCAAGCGGTTGACGCCGCCGACGCAGAGCGCGACCGGCCCGTCGACCGGGTTGATCCCGCCAACCGGCTCGTAGCGGAGGTCGTGCCGCTGGCCGTACTCCTGGACGGTCGTCGCCCAGCTTTCGGCTTCCTGCTTAGCACCCATCTATGATGCGCCGAGGCCGGTCCGACTACCAGGAGCGCAAATGATCATCGTCGTCATCGTCGTCGTAGTCCTGATCCTTCTCGCGGTCTTCTACTACATCGGGAAGCGCAACTCGATCATCGCCTCGCGCAACCGCGTCGACGAGTCCTGGAGCGGCATCGACGTCCAGCTGAAACGACGCCATGACCTCGTGCCTAACCTGGTCGAGACGGTCAAAGGTTACGCGTCGCACGAGAGCGAAGTCTTCGAGAAAGCGACGAAAGCGCGGGCGGAGGCGATGTCGGCGCAGAGCGTCCAGGACACCGCCACCGCGGAGACGAAGCTGACCGGCGCCCTCACCGACCTCCGCGCCGTGGCCGAGAACTACCCGACCCTGCGGGCGACCGAGAACTTCCAGCAGCTGAGCCGCAACCTCTCCGAGCTCGAGGACGAGATCCAAGCCTCGCGGCGGATCTACAACTCCAACGTCCAGTCCTACAACACGGACATCCAGCAGTTCCCCGGCTCGATCATCGCCAACCAGGGCGGCTTCACCGCCCGCCAGTACTTCGAACTCGAAGACAAAGGCGATCGCGAACCGGTCGCGGTCAGCTTCGACAAATAGGGGTATAGGGCGAAGATGGAGGCCAGCACCAAAGAAGCGACGCTCTGGATCTGCGAAAGCTGCGGGTTCATCTACGACCCCGAGATCGGCGACCCCGACGGCGGCATCCCGCCTGGAACCGCCTTCGAGGACATCCCCCAGGACTGGTTCTGCCCGGTCTGCGGCGCCCGCACCTCGGACTTCCGCCCGCTCGAGCCGGGCGAGGCTTAGGGGCTCGTAGGGCGCTGGCGCGGCTGCAGGCACCGGCCCCACCGCCCAACCCCCGCCCATTCGCCGCAATCCCCACCGCCCATCCGCCGCAACCCCCGACCCTAGAAACCGCCAAAGGGGACGGGGTGCCTCCCCCCGCTTGCTGGGTTTTTCGCTGGGGAGTGCAGCG
>JAFDWC010000085.1 GCA_018268655.1 Actinomycetota bacterium | reverse complement strand
GCGGGGATCGGGGGTCCCTCCCCGGACACTCAGGAAACCAGCCGAAGGCTGTCGTTTCCGTCCGGGGAGGGACCCCCGATCGCCGCCCTCGAATCCGCATCGAAGGCGGTTCGTCCCCCAGCCGAAGGCTGCCGTTTCCGTCCGGGGAGGGATCCCCGAGCGCCGCCCTCGAATCCGCCCCACCGTCCCTCGAACCGCCCCCGCCCGTTTACACTCCGCGGCGTCCAGGCACCGAGCAGAGGGAGGGCGGCTTGTTCACTCGAATCGTCGTTGGTACCGACGGGTCCGAGACCGCGGGCGGGGCGGTTCGCAAGGCGATCGAGCTGGCGAGGCTGGCGGGGGCCAGCCTCAGCATCGTCAGCGCCTACCAGCCGGTCTCCGGCCGGCGGGTGCGGGATGAGCAGGAGGGCGCGCCGGCGGACATCCAGCACGAGATCGGCCCCCGAGAGGACGTCAACCTGGTGCTCGAAGCGGCGGCCTCGGAGGCGCGCAGGGAAGGGATCGAGGTGACCACGCACCCGATCGAGGCCGAGCCCGCCGACGCCATCCTCAACACCGCCGAAGCGACCAAGGCCGACCTGATCGTGGTCGGCAACAAGGGGATGACCGGCGCCCGCCGCTACCTGCTGGGGAGCGTCCCCAACAACATCTCCCACCACGCACCCTGCAGCGTGATGATCGTCCGCACGACCTGACGTTCTCTGGCCGGCGCGGCCGGCGTCCTCGGTCGCTCACGTGCGGAGCAGGCTTCGCTCCCTGCGTCCTTGACCCGCTTGGTCAGGGAACGACCGGGTTCGTCGCCTTGCCGGCGTCGATCAGCCCGGCGCCCTGCTGGGTGGCCGGCAGGCCGAGGCTGCGCGCCGTCGAGCGGATGCGGCGGATCACCGCTTCCACCCGCGCCTTCGGCGAGGGCTGCTTGCCGAGGACGCCGCTGGCGAGGACCATCGCGGCGAGGCCGCTGACGTGGGCGGCGGCCATCGAGGTGCCGACGTAGTTGCCGGGAATCGCGAACTGGTTGGTGGTGCCGGGGCGAAGCGTCACCTGGTAGATCGGCCGGGCGGAGATCGAGGGGCAGCCGCCGATCGGGTTGCCGCCGCCGGGGGCGAGGACGTCGATCGCGGGCCCGGCCAGCGAGTAGTAGCCGAGGCAGCCGCCCTCGGTGGTGCCGCCGACCGCGATCACCCGCGGCCCGGTCGCCGGCTCAGAGACGCAGGTCTCCGAGCCGAGGTTGCCGGCGGAGGCGACCGTTACGACTCCCCGTGCGAAGGCTTCGCGCAGCGCTTCGTCGACCGTCGGCACCCGCTTGTTGCAGCCGAAGTTGAAGCTCATGTTGATCACCTGGGCGCCGTGGGCGACCGCGTAGCGGATCCCGCGGGCGATCTCGGCGGCGTTGCCGCGGCCGCGGGCGTCGAGCACCCGCACCGGCATAAGTTTCGCCCGGTAGGCGAGCCCGGTGAGGCCGATCCCGTTGTTGGTCTTCTCGGCGATCGTCCCGGCGACGTGGGTGCCGTGGCCGTTTTCGTCGAGCGGGACGTTGTCGCGGCCGACGAAGTCATAGCCGGGGACGAACTGGTTGGCGGTGAAGTCCGGGCTCTTGCGGAAGCGCGGGCCGTCGGCGCGGTAGGCGATGCCGGTGTCGAGGACGGCGACGGTCACCCCTTCGGCCCCGGGGTGGGCGGCCGCGGCCAGGTTCTGCCACGCTTCGACCGCGTTGATCCCGCCGGGCGAGAGCGGCAGCTGCGCGGTCGCGACCCCTTCGTAGGGCAGGAAGTTCCACTGCTTCGTGGTCCAGTCGCCGGGCGCCGCCGCCGCTTCCGCCGAGCCGCCGAGAGTGCCGGGGTCGTTGGGGAGTGCGAAGGCGGTTTCGGTCGCAGCCCCGGCCCGAGGCGGCGCGGCCGAGGCGGTGGCGATGTAGTTGGGGACCGCGTAGTCGACCCGCGGGTTGGCCCGCAGCGCCCGCGCCGCCTGCTGGACGGCGACCCCGCGAGGCAGCTGGATCGCGTGCCCGTGGCGCTCGCCCTCGACCTTGACCAGCAGCTGCCGCGGCGCGAAGCCGTGCGCCGGCGCCAGGCCGATCGCCGCCCCGGCGCTCTGGGCGGCGACGGCGGCGGTGATCACGGCGACCAGGGTCGCGGCGGCGAGGATCGTCTTCGGTCTGTTCATCGGGCGGCAAATCGACCGGCCGCACCCCAGGCGGCTCGGCTACTCAGCTAACACGGCGAAGTCGGCGAAGTTTTCGAGATTGCTCCAGGACCTCCTGGCGGCACATCCTCTCCGATCGAGGGACGCGAGGCGGCCGATTCCGTGGCCCCGGGCTAAAGAAGTTCGAGCGAAGCTGCCGAAAGAGGGGTGTGGACGCCGGCGAGCAGACCCGAGCAGGGCGGTTCTTCGACCGCCATCCGACGCTGCTACGCGGGCTGGCGCTGGTGGCGCTGGTCTGGGGCGCCGGCTACCTGACCTGGCGCATCGGCTGGAGCGGCCAGGGCGCCAACCCGGTCGCCTTCGCGATGCTGCTGGTGACCGAGGTCTACGGGATCTACGCGCTGGCGATGCTCGCCTGGTTCTCCTGGTCGCGACCGCAGCGGCGGCGGCCCCCGGCGACGCCGGGACGGGCGGTCGACGTCTACGTCTGCACCTACGACGAGCCGGTCGAGGTGGTGATGGCGACCCTCGCCGGCTGCCGGGCGCTCACCTACCCCCACACGACCTACCTGCTCGACGACGGGCGCCGGGCGGAGATGGCGGAGATCGCGGCGCTGGCCGGGGCCGAGTACCTGACCCGCCCCGACAACTCCCACGCCAAGGCCGGCAACCTCAACGCGGCGCTGCCGCGGACCGACGGCGAACTGGTCCTCATCCTCGACGCCGACCACGTGCCGATGCCCGACACTCTCGACGCCCTGGTCGGCTACTTCGACGACGAGCGGATGGCGGTGGTGCAGACCCCGCACGACTTCTTCAACCACGACTCGGTCCAGCACTACGTCGTCGGCCGCCACGAGCAGTCGCTCTTCTACCGGGTCGTCTGCCCCGGCAAGGACCGCCACGGAGCCGCCTACTGGTGCGGCTCGGCGGCGCTGATCAGCCGCGAGGCGCTGCTCTCGATCGGCGGCGTCGCCACCGAGACGATCGCCGAGGACTTCCACACGACGATCCGCCTGCTCCGGCACGGCTGGCGCAGCCGCTATCACGACGAGATCCTGGTCCAGGGCTTGGCCCCGCACGACCTCGACGGCTACCTGCTGCAGCGCGACCGCTGGGCCCGCGGCAACCTCGCCGTCTTCACCCTGCCCGAGTCGCCGCTGCGGGCGCGGACCCTGAGCTGGCGCCAGCGGCTCTCCTACCTGGCCAGCCTGCTCGCCTACCTGGCGCCGCCGATGCGGCTGCTGCTCCTGCTCACGCTCGGCCTGGTCCTCTGGACCGGGGCGCTGCCGATGCGGATCAGCGTCGTCGCCCTGGCCGCGCTCTGGCTCCCGTACGTGGTCCTCAACCTCAGCGCCGGCACCGCGCTCGCCCGTGGCTACATGCGGATCCCCGAGACCGCCCACTACGAGCTGCTGACGATGGAGATCTACACCCGCGCTCTGCGCTGCGCGGTCCGCCCGGGCCGGACCCAGTTCAAGGTGACGCCGAAGCAGGGCAACGACCGCGGTGGCTGGGGCTCGCTGCGCAAGCTCCACCTCGTCCTCTTCTGCACGGTGCTGATCGCCGGCGGGACCCTGCTGCGGCTGGTGGATCTGGCCGGGGCCGGGCTGCTGCCGGCGCTGCCGGGGATCGCCACGATCATCGTGCCGCTGCTCGGCCTCTACGAGCTGCGCCGGCTCCTGACCACGGTGGTTGCGGTCGGCCGCCGCCGCCAGCGCCGGCTCGTCTACCGCTTCCACGGCGACGCCGATGCCCACTGCTTCGCGCCCGACGCCTACACCCACGCCCGCCTCGTCGACGCCTCCGCCGCCGGCCTCGGCCTGGTCGCCGACGGGCCGATGACGGTCGGCTCCCGGCCCGCGGTGATGCTGGCGCTCGAGGACGCCGCCGGCGAGCGCCACGACGTCAACGCCCAGGTCGAGATCCGCAGCTGCCGCGAGTCCGGCGGCCGGCACCTGGTCGGCGCCACGATCGTCGCGATCGACCCCGCCTCGCGCCTGGCGTTGATGGAGTGGTGCTACGTCGTCTGCAGCCACGAGCGCCTGCGCGGCCGCCGGCCCAGCGTCGCCGCCCCGATGCCCGAGCGGGAGGAGATCGTCGTCACCCTCGACGACCACCGCGAGCTGCGGCCGGCGCTGGCTCCCGACTTCGCCCTCAACGAGTCCTAAGCCCCCGCGCCGGCGCCGCCGGCCCGGGCGAGACATACTCCGCGGGCGATGGAGCGCGAGCGAGCAGCAGCCCCCGCCGCGGCAGCGGCCGCGCACGCCGAGGCGATGGGCGCGGCGCTGGAGCGGGCGCGGGGGGCGGAGGAGCACCGCGACGTCCCGATCGGCGCCGCGATCTTCCGCGACGGTGAGCTGCTCGCCGCCGCCGGCAACGAGCGCGAGCTACGCCAGGACCCGACTGCCCACGCCGAGGTGCTGGCGATCCGCGCCGCCGCCGCCGCGCTCGGCGGCTGGCGCCTCCCCGGCACCACCCTCTACGTCACCCTCGAGCCCTGCGCGATGTGCGCCGGGGCGATCGTCCTCGCCCGCATCCCGACCGTCGTCTACGGCACCGCCGACCCCAAGGCCGGCGCCGCCGGCTCCGTCCTCGACGTCCTCTCCGAGCCCGCCCTCAACCACCGCCCCGAGGTGATCGCCGGCGTCCGCGCAGCCGAGTGCGCCGCCCTGCTGCGCGAGTTCTTCGCCTCCCGCCGCTGACAGACGACCGCGGCTCAGTCCCAGGGCATCGAGCTGATGTGGAAGTAGCGGTCCCAGGCCTCGGCGACGATCTCGAAGCGCTGTGGGGTGATCGGCGCGGCGTCGCCGAGCAGGGCGAGCGCCTGGGGCAGTGAGCTGGGGTCGTGGCGCTCGATCAACGCCAGCGCCGCCTCGACGGCTCGCGAGGTCTCAAAAGAGTCGGTCATAATCTTACGAGCTTTTAAGATATGGTAACCCGCAGATGGCAGCGGCGACGAAGACCTCGGCCGGGACCGCGACGCCGATCCACCAGGTCAAGGCGGAGTTCTTCCGCACCCTCGGCCACCCGGCCCGGGTGCGGGTGCTGGAGCTATTGCGGGACGGGGAGATGACGGTGGGGCAGCTGCAGGCGGAGCTCGGGCTCGACTCCAGCGGTGCTTCGCAGCACCTCGCGGCGATGCGCCGGGCGGGCATCCTCGAGGCGCGGAAGGAAGGCACCAGCGTCCACTACAGCGTCCGCGACCCGCGCGTCTTCCAGCTGCTCGAGAGCGCCCGGCAGGTGATCGGCTCCCACCTCGAGGAAGCCAACGCCCTGCTCGGGGAGCTGGGGGCGGACGACAGCCCCGCTGCCGCCGCCGCGAAGAGCCGCACGCGATAGGCCACGGTTGAGCGCAGTCGACCTGCTGGCCGCCGCCGGGGGCGCGTTGCTCCTCGCCGGCACGATCCTGCCGCTGCTGCGGCTGCCCGCCCCGCCGGCGCTGGCGCTGCAGGCGGTCGGCGCCGGCCTGCTCGGCGCCGTCGGCGCCCTCGTCCTCTTCGGCGCCGCCCCGGTCGGCGCCGGCTTCCGCGACGGCCTCCACCCGGCGCTGGGGATCGACGGGCTGAGCGGCTTCTTCCTGGCGGCGATCGCGCTGGTCGCGCTCCCCTCGCTGCTCTACGCGCGCGACTACCTGGCCGGCGCCGCGCACGAGCGTGAGCTGGCGGCGCTCGGCGGGCTCTTCATCGTCTCCCTCTGCGGCGTCGTCGCCGCCCGCGACCCCTCGCTCTTCCTCGCCTTCTGGGAGCTGATGACGCTGGCTCCGGCGGCGGCGATCCTGCTGCGGCGCCACGATGCCGCCGTCCGCCACGCGGTCTTCGTCTACCTCGCGGTGACCCACCTCGGCGGTGCCGGCGTCTGGATCTGCGTCCTCGCCCTCGCCCACTACGGCGCCCTCTCGGACCCCGGCGCCCTCGCCGCGCAGGGCAGCGGCGCCCAGGCTCTGGTCCTGGTCGCGGCCCTGATCGGCTTCGGGACCAAGGCGGGGCTGGCGCCGCTTCACTCGTGGCTGCCGCGAGCGCATCCGGTGGCGCCGAGCCACGTCTCGGCGCTGATGTCGGGGGTGATGGTCAAGGTCGCCCTCTACGGATTGATCCGGGTGCTGTTCGAGTGGGCGGCGCCGGCTCCGCTCTGGGTCGGGCTGGTGGTGCTCGCGGTCGGCCTCCTCTCCGCCCTCGGCGGGGTCCTCTACGCGCTCCTCCAGCACGACCTCAAGCGGCTGCTCGCCTTCAGCTCGATCGAGAACGTCGGCATCGCCGCCCTCGGCCTCGGCGCCTCGATCCTCTTCGCCTCGGAGGGCGAGGCGACCTGGGCCGCGGTGGCCTTCGCCGCGGCGCTCCTGCACACCCTCAACCACGCGGTCTTCAAGGCGCTCCTCTTCCTCGCCGCCGGCTCCTTCGAGCGCGCGGTCGGCTCGCTCGACCTCGACCGGCTCGGGGGCCTGCTGCGGCGGATGCCCTGGACCGGCGCCGCCTTCGCGCTGGGGGCGATGGCGATCGCCGGCCTGCCGCCGCTGAACGGGTTCGCCTCCGAGTGGCTGACCCTGCAGGCTCTGGTCCACCTCGCCTTCGGCCCGGCGCTCGGCCTCGGCCTCGCCGGCGCCCTCGCCGCCGCCGGCCTCGCCGCCACCGCGGCGCTCGCCCTCTTCTGCTTCGTCAAGGCGGTCGGGCTGGTCCTGCTCGGGGAGCCGCGGCGGCCCGAGGTGGCGGCGGCGGTCGAGCCGCCCGCGGCGATGAGGGCCGCCCCGGTCCTCCTCGGCGGCTGCTGCGTCGCCCTCGGCCTCGTCCCCGGCCTGATCGTGCCGGCGCTGATGGAACTGGCGCCGGGGGGCGGCCGGATCGCCACCGAGCCGGCGCTGGTCGTCCCCGGCACCGGCTCGCTGCCGTCGCTCTGGCTCGGGGTCGGCATCGTCGGCCTGACCGCGCTGCTCTGGCGGCTGCGCGGCGGGCGCCGCGCCGCGCCGGTGCCGGCCTGGGCCTGCGGCCAGCGGATCGAGCCGGCGCTGCGCTGGAGCTCGGACGCCTTCAGCAAGCCGCTGCGGCTGGTGCTCGAGGGCGTGCTGCGGCCGCGGCGCGAGGTCGAGGTGGTCCGCGCCGGCGGCCTGGTCCGCTCGGTCCGCTACCGCGGCGAGATACCGCATCTCTTCGACACCGCCCTCTACGGGCCGGCCCGGCGCCGCGCCCTGGCCGGCGCCCGGGTCGCGCGGCGGATCCAGTCCGGCAGCGTCCGCGGCTACGCCGCCTACCTGCTGGCGCTGCTGCTGGCGGTGCTGGTCGCGGTCCGGGTGGGGGTGATCGGATGACCGCGCTCGCGGCCGCGATCCAGGTGCTCGGCGGGCTGGCGCTGGCACCGCTGCTGCCCGGCCTGGTGCAGTCGATGAAGGCGCGGCTGCAGGGGCGGCGCGGCCCCTCGCCGCTCCAGCCATACCGCGAGCTGCGCCGGCTCTGGGGGAAGTCGCTGGCCGATCCGCAGCCGACCACGGTCGTCTACCGGCTGGCGCCCTGCCTCGTCGCGGCAGCCACCGTCCTGGCGCTGCTGCTCGTCCCGATCGCCGGCCGCGCCCCCGACTGGTCGCTCGGCAACGACGCCCTCGTCCTCGTCGGCCTGCTCGCCCTCGCCCGCTTCGCGCTCGCCGCCTCGAGCTGGGACACCGGCTCGGGCTTCGCCCTGATGGGCTCGGGCCGCGACCTCACCTTCGCCGTCTTCGCCGAGCCGCTGCTGGTGCTGGCGCTGCTGCTCGCGGCGCTGCCGGCGGCCAGCACCGACCTGGTCGCGATGGCCGCCGCGGCGGCCGGCTCGGGCCCCTGGACCGAACCGGTGCACTGGTGCGGCGCGCTCGCCTTCGCCCTCGTGATCCTGGTCGAGACCGGGCGCCAGCCGATCGACAATCCCGACACCCACCTCGAGCTGACGATGGTCCATGAGGGACCGCTGCTCGAGTACGCCGGCCGCGACCTGGCGCTGCTCGAGTGGAGCGCCGCGGCCCGGCACTGGATCGTCCTCGTGCTCGGGGCGGAGCTGTTCCTGCCCCACGGGGGCGGGTTCTGGGCCCAGCTCGGCTGGCTCGCGGCGGGGGTCGCGGCGCTCTGCGCCGGCCTCGCGCTGACCGAGACCGCGCAGGCGAAGATGCGGATCCTGCGGGCGCCGGGGCTGCTCGCCGGCGGCTGCCTGCTCGCGCTCGCCGGCCTCGCCAGCTTCCTGATCGGCGGCCTGTGAGCGCGCGAATCGACACGGTGGTCTCCGCTCGTCCGAGTCCGGGTCGAATTGCGCCCGAAACCGGTGGGATCCCTTGAGCGGCGGGGTGATCGCGGCGCTGGTCGGCCTCGGCTTCGGGGTGATGCTGGTGCGGCGACGCAGCCTGGCGACGCTGCTGGTCTCGGTCCAGGCGCTGGTCCTGGGAGTCGGGGCGCTGACGCTCGCCGGCGAGGGCAGTGGCCTCGCGGTGGCGGGCGTGATCCTCCTCGTGCGGGCGCTGGCGCTGCCGGCGATCCTCGCGATCTCGACCCGCCGCACCCGCGAGCCAGCGCTGGTGGCGCCGCCGCGCAGCGCGCTCGTGCGGCTGCTCGTCGCGACCTTCGTCGGCCTTGTTGCGGCGCTTGCGGTACCGTCGCTCGGGCTCGCCGATCGCGCCGCCGAAAGTGGCGCCCTCGCCCTGCTCTGCCTCGGGATCGCGATCGTCGCGATGCGCCGGCCGGCGATCCTGCAGGTGCTGGGGATCATCGTCGCCGAGAACGGCGTCTACCTGCTCGCGGTCTCGGTCCCCGGCGGAATCCCCGCCGTGGTCGAGCTCGGCGTCGTCTTCGACCTGGTGCTGGTGGTGACCGTCGCCGCCGCCTTCAGCGAGAAGATCCACGAGGCGCTCGGCAGCGGCGACACCGACCTCCTGCGGGGCCTGCGTGACTGAGAACCCGGCCCGAGGCCCGCGATGAGCACCGCCGGCGCGCTGGCGATCGGCACCGTGGCCGCGCCCGTGGTCACCGCGGCGGCGGCCCTGCTCGCTCCCACCACCCGGTCCGCCGACCGGCTCAACCTCGGCGGCGCGCTGGTGACCGCGGCGCTGGCGCTGGCCGTGGCGGTGATCGCGATCGCCGCCGCCCCCGGCGCCGCCGCGGCCGGCGGTTGGTACGTCCTCGACCCGGCCGCCGGCGTCTTCCTGGCCCTGGTCGCCGTCGTCGGCCTCGCCAGCGCCGTCGTCTCGCCCGCCCACCTGCGCCACGCCGGCCGCAGCTGGTTCGGCGAGCGCCGTTCCCACGTCTACTACTACGCCGCCTTCCACCTCTTCTGGGCGGCGCTGCTGGCGCTGCCCCTGGCCGGCAACCTGGCGCTGGCCTGGCTCCTGATCGAGGCGACGACGGCCGCCTCGGCGCTGCTCGTCGCCTTCAGCGGCAAGCGCAGCGCCCTCGAGGCGGGCTGGAAGTACGTGGTGCTGACGACGCTGGGGCTGGCGGTGGCGCTGCTAGGGATCGTCGTCCTCTTCGCCGCCGCCGGCGGCAGCAGCCTCTCGGCCCTCGACTGGAGCACGCTGGCCGGCGGCGCCGCCGCGCTGCCGGCGCAGGCGACGCTCTTCGCCTTCGTCCTGATCGTCGTCGGGCTGGCCGCGAAGATCGGCTGGGCTCCCGTCCACAACTGGCTGCCCGACGCCCACTCCGAGGCGCCGCCGCCGGTCAGCGCCCTGCTCTCGGCGGCGCTGCTGCCGACCGTCCTGCTGATCGCCTGGCGGGCGAAGCTGGCGCTCGAACCGGCACTCGGCTCCAGCGCCGTCCAGGATCTCTTCTGCGGCTTCGGCCTCGTCTCGCTCGCCGTCGCCGTGCCGTTCCTCTGGCGGCCGCTGCCGTGGAAGCGCCTGCTCGCCTACTCGAGCCTCGAGCACATGGGGGTCCTCGCGCTCGGGATCGGCTTCGGGACGCCGCTGGCGATCGCCGGCGTCCTCGTCCACGTCGCCGGCCACGGGATCGCCAAGTCGCTCGGCTTCTACACCGCGATCCCGCTCCTGCGCCAGGACCCGGCCAGCGCCCGCCGGGCGCCGCGCGGGGTGGCCCGCGGCAGCCGCGCGACCGCCGGGGCGATGACCGTCAGCCTGCTCTCGCTCGCCGGGCTGCCGCCCTCGCCGCTCTTCGTCTCCGAGCTGATGGTGCTGCTGGGCGGGATGGACGCGGGCCTGCTCGGCGTCTCGGCCCTCGCCGCGGTCCTGCTCGCGCTCGGCTTCCTCGGCCTCGCCCACGCCCTGATCGAGGGCCTGCTCGGCGAAGGCAGGAAGCGCGGGACCGGCCCGGCCCCGCGCTCGGCGCGGGCGCTGGCGCTGCTGGCCTCGGCCGCCGCCGCGGCGCTGCTGGCGCTCACCGTCGCCGCCTACGCCCTGCCCGGCTCCGACCTGGTGGCGTCGCTGACCGGGGGCGGCTCGTGAACTCGGCGCCCCCTGTGATCGCCCTCTCGGCCTGGCGCGAGGCATGCCTCGGCGCGCTCGACCGGGGCGGCCGCTTCTGCGGCGCCTACGCCTCGGGGACCGGCGCCGCGCGGCGCTGGAACGCGCTCTTCGCCGACGGCGCCGAGACCCTCGTCCTCAGCGCCGATGCCGGGGCCGCCGACCCGCCGACGATCGTCGACCTGATCCCGGCCGCCGATTGGGACGAGCGCGAGGCCCACGACCTGCGGGACCTGCGCTTCGAGGGCCGCGAATCGCAGCGGCCGCTCGCGACCCATGCTCCCGAGACCGCGAGCTGGACCGTGCCGGTGGAGGGGAGGGGGACCCATCAGGTCGTGGTCGGCCCCACCCACGCCGGCGTGATCGAGTCCGGGCACTTCCGCTTCCACGTCGTCGGCGAGCGGATCCTGCAGCTCGACACCCGCCTCTTCTACAAGCACCGCGGGCTCGAGCGCGCGGCGGAGGGGCGCTCGCCGGCCGCCGGGCTGGCGTTCGCGGCGCGGGCCTGCGGCGCTGGCTCGGTCACCAACTCGGTCGCCTACGCCCAGGCCTGCGAGGCTGCGCTGGGGCTGGTGCCCTCGCGCGAGCTGCGCCGCGGCCGCACCGTCCTGCTCGAGCTCGAGCGCCTCTACAACCACCTCAACGACGTCGCCGCGATCTGCGCCGGGGTCGGCTTCGCCCCCGGCAACATGGCCTTCGCGACGCTGAAGGAGCGGGCGCTGCGGCTGAATTGCGAGCTCGCCGGCCACCGCTTCCTGTTCGGGACGGTCGCCGTCGGCGGCTCGGTCCTCGACCTCGACGCCGCCGCGGCCGGCCGCGCCCGCGGCGAGCTCGGCGAGCTGCGGGCCGACGCCGAGGCCGCCTGGCGCGAGCTCGCCTTCGCCGCCTCGTTCCAGGCCCGGCTCGGCGGGGTGGGGGTGCTGAGTACCGAGGACGCCAGCGAGCTCGGCGCCGTCGGACCGGCGGCGCGCGCCTCGGGCCTGCACATCGATACGCGTGGGACCAGCCCCGGCCTCTGGTACGGGTCGGCCTTCGCGCCGGCGCGGCCGCCCGCCGCCAGCGGCGACGTCGCCGCCCGTCTCGAGATGCGTGCCGCCGAGCTGCCGGTGACCTTCGAGCTGCTGGACGACCTGCTCTCCGAGCCGGTCCGGCCCGGCGACGCCGCCGCCGGGGGGAGCACCGGCCCGATCGGCGTCGCCCGGGTCGAGGGGCCGCGCGGGGAGACGGTCTGCGCCGTCGAGCTCGAGGGCGAGCACCTCGGGCGCCTGCACCTGCGGACCGCCTCCTACGCCAACTGGCCCGCCCTCGTCCACGCCGCCGCCGGCAACCTCCTGCCCGACTTCCCCCTGATCAACAAGAGCTTCGAGCTCTGCTACGCCTGCGTGGACCGCTAGGTCTGGATGTTCGTCCTCCTCCGCCACCTCCAGCGCGTCCGCCGCGAAGCCGCCCTGCCGCCGCGCAGCGGCGCTCGCTCGCTTGCGGTCCGCCACCTCGACGCCGGCTCCTGCAACGCCTGCGAGCACGAGCTGACCGCGACCGCGGCTCCGCAGTACGACCTCGCGCGCTTCGGCATCGGGATCGTCGCCTCGCCCCGCCACGCCGACGTCCTCCTCGTCACCGGGCCGGTCACGAAGCGGATGGAGGGCCCCCTGCGCCGGGCCTACGAGGCGATGCCCGAGCCCCGCCTCGTCGCCGCCCTCGGCGATTGCGCCCTCGGCTGCGGCGTCCTCGGCGACCGTGCCGAGCTGGCGGCGCCGCTCGAGGAGCTGCTCCCGGTGGCGATCCGGATCCCCGGCTGCCCGCCGAGCCCAGAGCAAATCGCCGAGGGGCTGCTGACTGTCGTCAGGGCGCCTCTGGATCCTCCTGCCGGCCGGCGCTGAGGAGCTCGGCCAGGAGCCGCTCATCCTCGCTCGAGAGGGTGCCGACGAAGCGGGCGAGGACGGCCTCGCGTTCGGCCCCCGAGCCGAGCAGCTCGTTCATCCGTGCGGCGGTCATCCCGGCCTCGTCGAGGGTCGGGGCGTAGGCGAAGGCGCGACCCGCTTTCCGGCGCCGCACGGCGCCCTTCTCGTGGAGCCTGGTGAGAGCGGTCATCACCGTCGTGTAGGCGAGGCCGTCGCCGAGCCGGTCCTTCACCTCGGCCGGCGTCAGCGGCGCCGCCGCCGCCCAGAGCGCGGCCAGGATCTCCCCTTCGAGCGCCCCCGCCGGCCTGCGGCCGTCCCGCCCGCTCACCCCGGCCCTCGCTCGTCGCTTCTCATATTCCCTTCAGACGCTCGGCGCATATTTCCCGGCAGGCGGCCGGGTATTCTACTACCGCTCTGTAGTAGTCATGGCGCAATCGAAGGCAACCAACATGCGGGTCCTGGTCACCGGCGGCGGCGGCTTCATCGGCTCCCACGTCGTCGATCGCCTGCTCGGCGCCGGCATCACCCCCCGCATCTTCGACCTCTCCGCCTCCCCCTACCACTCACCGCTG
>JAFDWC010000084.1 GCA_018268655.1 Actinomycetota bacterium | reverse complement strand
GACGTAGCGACGCTGCCCCTCGGCGTAGATCGTGTCGAAGGCGAGGCTCGACTTGCCCGAGCCGGAGAGCCCGGTGATGACGATCAGCGCGTCGCGGGGTAGCTCGAGGTCGACGTCCTTGAGGTTGTGCTCACGGGCACCACTGATGACGATCCGGTCGGAGGCGGCCACTTCACATAAGTCTACGCAGGCGAACAGACGTTCCCGTGGGGAGAATCCGCCACCCCCGTGCACTTGTCCCCGGTATGCGGGGAGAAATGCGTTCGCATCAGGCCCTGGCCGAGCTGGCGGCCCGGCAGCACGGCGTGGTGTCGTTCCGGCAGCTGCGCGAGCTCGGTTTCTCGAAGGGGAAGATCTCGAGATCCTTCGAGGCGTTTCGCCTGCGGCGGATCCACCGCGGCGTCTACGCGGTCGGCCACGACCGCCTTGGGGACCGCGGGCGCTGCATGGCCGCCGTGCTTGCCTGTGACGTGGACGCGCTCATCAGCCATGGCTCTGCCGCCTGGCTCTGGGGCCTTCTACCTCGATGCCCAGCCGACATCGAGGTGACGACCATCACCCGGCGTCGCCACCGTGTCGGCATTCGGGTCCACCGTGCGGCCGAGCCCGGCTCGGAATGGGGGCGCATCGACAACATCCCAGTGACGGCGCTCCCGCAGACCCTGTTCGACGTCGCGGCGACCCGATCCGCCCATGACCTGACCACCGCCATCGACGGAGCCCGTCGCCGCGACCTCCTCGACCTCGTCCAAATCGATGCCTTACTCGAGCGTCGGCCGAGAGCACCGGGGTCTGGACAACTGCGGGAGGCGATCCGCCTCTACCGGGACCCCGCCTTCGATCGCGCCCGCTCCGAGCTCATGTTTCTCGACCTGGTGAAAAAGGCCGGCCTTCCCCGCCCAGCGCTGAACACCTGGGTCGACGAATGGGAGATCGACGCCTACTGGGAGGCGGAGCGCTTCGCAGTCGAAGTCGACGGCTGGGAAGCCCACGGCACTCGCAGCGCGTTCGAGGCGGACCGCCTGCGGACCGAGAACATGAAGCTGACGGGAATCGACGTGGTCCGAGTCACCGCCCGCCGCATCGAACGACACCCCCGCGAGGTGGCGAGCCGGCTCCGCGTCCACCTCGAACGTCGCCGGCACGAACACAGCCTCTAGCACCGCAGCGATTCGTCCCCGCATAGCGGGGACAACGTTGCGGGAGTCAGGCCTGCGGGTCTCGACCGGCACGATTCGTCCCCGCTATGCGGGGACAACGTCGCGGGAGTGCGGCTCAACCCAGGGCCGTGGCCAGCTTGCTGCGGTACTCGCGGGCATTCGGGTCGGCCGGGTCCTCGTTGATGACGCCGACGATCGCCTGGCGCAGGAGGTCGCGGGTGGAATCCCCGTCGCCGTTGCCCGGGTGGTTGGGGAGCTCGGCGATCAGGGAGTCGATCGCGGTCGCGCGGTCGCCCCGGCCGAGCGCTTCCAGGCCCTCCTTGCCGACCCCGGCCTTGGAGAGCCGGACACGGGCGGCGATCCCCTGCGCGTCGAAGTCCCCGGGGTGCCCGGCGACCGCTTCCAGCGCCTCGTCCTCCGCCCCGCGCGCGAGCCGGGCCCGGCCCAGCGCGACCGCGACGTCGGCCCGCCGCGGGTCGAGTTCGTGGGCCTCGCGCAGCGACAGCTCGTCGCCCTTGGCGAGCAGCTCGTCGACCCTGGACGGAACCAGCGAATCGAAGAAGGCCTCGACCTGCGCGGGCGGCACCGCACCGACGAATTCGTTGACGATCTCGCCGCCTTTGAACGCCTTCACGGCGGGAATGCCCTGGATTCCGTAGCGCTGCGACAGGCCCTGGTTCGAATCGACGTCGATCTTGGCCAGCAGCACGCGGCCGCCGCGGCTTGCCTCGGCCGCTTCCAGCGCCGGGCCCAGCTGCCGGCAGGGGCCGCACCACTCGGCCCAGAAATCGACCACGACCGGGGTCTGCTTCGAAAGCTCGACCACGTCGCGGTCGAAGGTCGCTTCGCTCACGTTCACCGCCATCCATCCACCTCTTCCGTTAGGCCGCCGTCATCCCATCGAGGTCGCGGCGCAGCTCCTTCAACTCGTCGCGGATCCGACCCGCCTCCTCGAAGCGCAGGTCTTCGGCCGCCGCCAACATCTCCTCCTCGAGCGAGACGATGGTCTTCTCCAGCTCCTCCGGCGAGGCGAAGTCATCGGCCCGGCGACGGCGACGCCGGCGCGGTGCCCGGTCCTCCATCGCCAGGAACTCGGCCATCTCGGAGATGCCCTTGCGGACCGTCGCCGGGGTGATCCCGTGCTCCTCGTTGTAGGCGAGCTGGATCGCGCGGCGGCGGTCGGTCTCTCGGATCGCCGCCTGCATCGCATCGGTCTGCTTGTCCGCGTACATCAGGACCCGGCCGTCGACGTTGCGGGCGGCGCGGCCGATCGTCTGCACGAGGCTGGTCTCGCCGCGCAGGAAGCCCTCCTTGTCGGCGTCGAGGATCGCGACCAGCGAGACCTCGGGCAGGTCGAGGCCCTCGCGCAGCAGGTTGACCCCGACCAGGACGTCGTACTCGCCGAGCCGCAGGTCGCGGACGATCTGGATCCGCTCCAGGGTGTCGACCTCGGAGTGCAGGTAGCGGACCTTGACCCCGTACTCGAGCAGGTAGGCGGTCAGGTCCTCGGCCATCTTCTTGGTCAGCGTCGTCACCAGGGTGCGGTCGCCGGCCTCGGTCCGGGCCCGGATCTCGTTCATCAGGTCGTCGATCTGGTTCTTCGTCTCGCGCACCTCGATCTCCGGGTCGACGATCCCGGTCGGCCGCACGATCTGCTCGACCGTGCGCGTCGATTCGGCCTTCTCGAACGGCCCCGGCGTCGCCGAGACCATCACCAGCTGCGGCACCCGCTCGAGGAACTCCTCGAACTTGAGCGGCCGGTTGTCGATCGCCGAGGGCAGCCGGAAGCCGTAGTCGACCAGGGTCGTCTTCCGCGAGCGGTCGCCCTCGTACATGCCGCCGATCTGGGGCACGGTTTGGTGCGACTCGTCGACGAAGACGACGAAATCATCCGGGAAGTAGTCGATCAGCGTGTGCGGTGGGCTGCCGGGCGGGCGGCCGTCGAGGATCCGCGAGTAGTTCTCGATCCCGGAGGTGAAGCCGAGCTCCTTCAGCATCTCGATGTCGTAGGCGGTCCGCTGGCGCAGCCGGTGCGCCTCGAGCTGCTTGCCCTCGTTCTCGAGCTCGGCGGTTCGCGACTCGAGTTCGGCCCTGATCTCCTCGACCGCCCGCTCCAGGGTCTCGTCTTTGGTCACGTAGTGGGAGGCCGGCCAGACCGAGACGTGGTCGATCTCGTCGAGGATTTCTCCGGTCAGGGGGTCGAAGTGCTGGATCGCTTCGATCTCGTCGCCGAAGAGGGCGATGCGAAAGGCCGACTCGGCGTAGGAGGGCATGATCTCCAGCACCTCGCCGCGGACCCGGAAGGAGCCGCGGCCCAGCACCGTGTCGTTGCGCTGGTATTGCATTTTGATCAGCTTCCGCAGGACGTCATCGCGGTCGATCTCCGCGCCGACTTTGAACAGCTGCATTTTTTCGTTGTAGACCTGCGGCGAGCCGATCCCGTAGATGCAGGAGACCGAGGCGACGATGACGACGTCGCGGCGCGCGAACAGCGCCGCCGTCGCGGCGTGGCGGAGGCGGTCGATCTCGTCGTTGATCGAGGAGTCCTTCTCGATGTAGAGGTCCTGCGCCGGCACGTAGGCCTCGGGCTGGTAGTAGTCGTAGTAGGAGACGAAGTACTCGACCGAGTTGTTGGGGAAGAACTCCCGGAACTCGTTGCAGAGCTGCGCCGCCAGCGTCTTGTTGTGGGCGATCACCAGCGAGGGCCTCTGGACCGCGGCCATCGTCGCCGCCATCGTGAAGGTCTTGCCGGTGCCGGTGGCGCCGAGCAGCGTCTGGAACCGTTCCCCCGCGGCGATGCCCTCGGCCAGGCCCGCAATCGCCGTCGGCTGATCCGCCGTCGGCGTATAGGCAGGGTTCAGTTCGAATTCCGGCACGTTCGTGACCTTAGCTGGACGCCCGGCTCGGCACTCCAAAGCCAGGCTCGCGAGCGGCTTCGTCGTCACCGCGCCGTTGACAACCGAGACGCCGTTCCCGTTGTAGGCAATTTAGTGTCTGGTAATCTACTGTCGGCAGGCCCCCTGTGGAAACGGCACCGGGAAAGGAAAGAGCATGGGGGCTTGGATCTCAGGCGAGAATTCGGAGCGAATTTGCGGCAGATCCGTGAGGAACGCAAGCTGTCCCAGGAAGACCTCATGGCTCTTGCAGGCGTCCATCGCACTCAGATCTCTGAGTACGAGCGGGGGCGAACCGCTCCGGAAGTCGAGGTTCTCGCCAAGCTTTCCTGCGCACTCGAGGTGCCGATCGGCGCCCTGCTGGCCGGAATCGGCTGGCAGGAGCCGCTTTCCGCCGAGCCGGCGGAGCGACGTTGATCGATCACATCGAGACAGAGGACGAGCGGATGCAGCCACTGGAGAGAATCGGGGAGAACATTCGGAGCGAGCGAGAAGCGCGAGGCCTGTCTCACGAGGCGGTCGGCGGTCGCTGCTCGCTCACGGCCATCGAGGTCGGCAGAATCGAGCGAGGAGAAACCGACCCCGGGTCGGTCGGGCTCGCCCAGCTCTCGGCGGTCCTGGGGACCACCGCGACCGCCTGCCTGCGGGGCGTGCGCTGGGATCAGCGGCAGCTCAGATTTGTGGTCGAGCAGCGACGAGGCTGATCAGGGGAGCAGCTGTTCGAGCAGGCCGCTGACGGGGCCGAGGATTCCGTTGGCGCCTTCGAACAGCTTGCGGCCGTCCTTGACGAGTTCGATCGCCTCTTCCAGCGGCATCTGTTCGAGCGCGCCGCGGAGGGGGACGGCGAGGATCGGGGTGAGGGCGCCGGCTTCTTCGGCGTCGTCGACGGCTCGGATCAGGCCGGCGCGGATCGCCTTCGCCAGCTTTTCGTCGTCGATCCCGTACTTCTTGGCGAACTTTTCGCGCGCTTCGGGGCTGGCGAGGGCTTGGGCGAGGGTCTCGCGGCTGACCCCGAGCTGGCAGGCCGCCCCGTCAAGCGCGGAGAGCGAGAACTGCTCGGCGATCTGCTGCAGGCCTTCGGGGTCGCGCCAGGGGCGCGGCTTGCAGGGGTCCTGCGTCTGCAACGGCTCGTAGCTGGCGCCGCCGGCCGCGAAGTATGCGCCGACCAGGAGTAGCGAGGCGAGGATGGCGCCGCCGACCAGGAGCTTGGCGCGGCTCACAGGTCCACCCGCCGCGCCAAGCCGATCGGGATCAGCGCCAGCAGCCCGAGCAGGGCGGCGATCCCGAACGAGGGGCTGAAGGCATGGGTGGCGCCCCGGTTCAGCTGTTCCTGCAGTTCTTCGCGCAGGCCGACCACTTCGGCTCGCTGGGCCGGGTCTTCGGGCAGCGGTTCGAAGGCCGGACCGATCGTCGGCACCTTCCCGTGCTCTTCGCCTAGCCGTTCGGAGATCCGCTTCGCCAATTCGATCTTCAGCAGCGGTTCGGCCGGCGAGTCGAGCAGGACCGCGGTGCCGGCGTTGATCGCGTCGCGGCGCTGAACTTCGATGTCGTGGGTGAAGATCGGGGTCAGCGCCAGCAGCCCGATGACGACGCCGGCGTGGCGGGCCGAGATCGTCCAGCCGCCGTGGATCGCCTGCGGGGCGCGGCCGGCCAGGGCCGTCTCGGTCAGCGCCGAGAGGACCAGCGAGAGCCCGACACCGACCAGGATCTGCGGCGGCAGCGTCAGCCAGATGCTGGCGTGGGGCAGCAGCGCCAGCCCGCCGAGGCCACCGGAGACGAGGATCGCGCCGGCGGCGGCCCGCGCCCGCTCGCTCGGCACCAGCGGCGCCAGGCGGCTGCCGAGGTAAGCGGCGGCCGGCATCACCGTGACCACGATCGCGGCCCCGATCGGCGTCAGCCGCCAGCCTTCGATCAGCAGCAGGACCAGGAGGAAGAGGGCTGCGGCGATAGAGGCGCTGATCATCGCCAGCGCCAGGTTGGCCCATAGGTGCGGGCGGCCGGCACGGCGGGTCTCGGCCGCGATCACCTGCGTCGACGCCTCATCGCGGGCGACGGCGAGGATCGGCACCGCCGCTGCCAACGCCAGCGGCACCTGGATGAGGAAGACCGACTGCCAGGAGACGAGCTCGGTCAGGATCCCGCCGACGGCGGGGCCGAGCGCGGCGCCGGTCGCTCCCGCGCCGGCCCAGACGACGGCAGCGCGGCGCTCGCTCCCGACCACAGCCGGCAACAGCTCGAGCGCGGCGGTGACCGCGGCGGCGCCTCCCAGCGCCTGCACGCAGCGGGCGATGATCAGGGTCGAGAGCTGGTCGGCGACCCCGCAGGCGAGCCCGGCTCCGGCGAAGACCGCGAGGCCGACGGCGGCGGTCCGCCCCGGCCCCAGCCGCCGCGCCACCAGCGCCGCCGGCACCGCTGCCAGCGCCATCACCAGGTTGAAGGAGACCAGGACCCAGACCGCGCCGGCGACGCTGGTGCCGAGGTCGCGGTAGATGTCCGGCAGGGCGAGGACGACGATCGAGGAGTCGGCGAGAACGAGCCCGACCGCCAGCGCCAGCGCTGCGACGCGCGGTCGCGGTGCCTCCCTCACTGTCGCCCCCACCGGCTCAAGCTACTCCCGATGGTCACTTATAGCCCAGCTCGTGGGCGTACTCGCGACGGTATTCGCGCTGCTTGGCGAGCACCTCTTCGACGTAGGCCCGGGTTTCCGGGAAGGGGATGTCTTCGACGCTGAGGCCGCTCCCTCCCCACTTGTCGGCGTTGCCGGGGCCGGCGTTGTAGGCAGCGAGCGCCGCCGCCTCGTCGCCGCCGTAGCGTTCGAGCAGTTCCTTCAGCAGGAAGGTCCCGTAGCGGATGTTGATTTCGGGATTGGAGAGGTCGTCGAGCTTGAAGGTGGTGCCACCGCTCTGCTTCTCGATGAACTTCGCCGCGTCCGGGGTGATCTGCATCAGGCCGCGGGCGCCTGCGCTCGATTCGGCGTCGTTGAACTTCGACTCGGCGTAGATGACGGCGGCGATCAGCGCCGCGTCGACCCCCTTTTCCTTCGACTGCTGGCGGATGATGTCCTCGTGCTGGAGCGGCAGGGTCAGTTCTTTGATCGCCTTGTCGAAAGCGCCGCTGGCGATCAGGACCCCGACGATCAGGCCGAGGACGACGGCGACGGCGCCGAAGGCCGGCCAGCGCCTGGGTCGCCGCTGGTACGTCCTCGTCATCGCCTCAGCTTCGCGAGCAGCGCGGACAACTCGCGCTCGAGGTCCTCGACCGAGCCGTCGTTGGCGACGACGTGCTCGGCCCGCGCCGCCTTCTCGTCCTGGCTGAGCTGGCGCGCCTCGCGCTCGTCGACGAGGGAATGGCCGCGGGCCGCAGCCCGCTGGCGTCGCAGCTCATCGGCGCTGACCACCGCCACCGTGGTGTCGAAGACGTCCGCGCGGCCGCCCTCGAACAGGAGCGGCACCTCGACCACGGCAAACTCGGTCGTCGCCGGCAGCTCCCGCAGCCAGGCCTCGGTGCGGGCGCCGACCAGCGGGTGGACCTGGGACTCGAGCCAGGTCAGCTCCTCGGGGTCGGCGAAGACGATGCCGCCGATCCGGGCCCGGTCAACGCCCGCCGGCGGCGCCACCTCGGGCCCCCAGCGCTCGACCAGCAGCCGCTTCAGCTGCTCGGACTCGAGCAGCTCGTGGACGACGGCATCACTGGAGAGGGTGGCGGCGCCGAGCCGCGCGAACGCCTTCAGCGCCTCGGACTTGCCGGCCGCGATGCCGCCGGTGAGCCCGATCGTCAGCGGCGCCACAGGCGCCCGCTCAGACCTGGTCGGGCTCGCCGTTTCCGGTGTCGTCAGCCGGGGCGGCCTCGTCGGCCGGCTCGGCCACCGGCTCCTCGGCAACCGGCTCGCTCTCGTCGACCGAAAGCTCAGCCGCGGGCGCTTCTGCGGCGGGTGGCGTGGAGAGCGACTCGCCGTCCGAGGCTTGCGAGGACGAGGGATCGTCCTCCGCGACAGGATCCGCCGGCTGCTGCTGCGCCGCCGCAATCTGCTCACCGAGCCCCTGCATCGGCATGTTCTGCCCCTCGACCCGCTTGATCGAGAGCGAGAGGCGGCGCCGGTCTTCGTCGATCTCGAGGATCTTCACGTTCAGCTTCGCGCCGGGCTCGACCACTTCGCTCGGGTTCTCGACGTGGTGGTCGGCGAGCTCGGAGATGTGGACCAGGCCCTCGACCCCCGGCAGGATTTCGACGAAGGCGCCGAAGGCGACGACCTTGGTCACCGTGCCCTCGAGCACGTCGCCGGGCCGGTGGGTACTGATCACCCGCTGCCACGGGTCCTCCTGGGTCTGCTTCAGGCCGAGCGAGATCCGCTGCCGGTCGCGGTCGATGTCGAGCACTTTGATCCGCACCGTGTCGCCGATCGCGACCACTTCGGAGGGGTGGTTGACATGGCTCCAGGAAAGCTCGGAGATATGGATCAGGCCGTCGATCCCGTCGAGGTCGACGAAGGCGCCGAAGTCGACGATGTTGGAGATCTTGCCTTCCACCACCTGGCCCGGCTCGAGCCGGCCAAGGATCTGCTCGCGGACCTCCTTGCGCTCCTCCTCGAGCACCGCGCGGCGCGAGAGGACGACGTTGTTGCGGCTGCGGTTGAGCTCGATCACTTTGCACTCGAGCTCCTGGCCCATGAACTCGTCCAGGTTGTGGACGCGGCGGATGTCGACCAGCGAGGCGGGCAGGAAGCCGCGCACCCCGAGGTCGAGGATGAGGCCACCCTTGACGACCTCGATCACGCGGCCCTTGACCGGTTCGCCGGAATCGGCGGCAACTTCGATCGAGCGCCAGGCTTTCTCGAAGCGGGCCCGCTTCTTGGAGAGGATCAGGCGGCCCTCGGAGTCCTCCTTGGTGAGGACGAGGGCGTCGACCTGCTCGCCGAGGTCGACCTCGTCGGCCGGGTCGACCGACTTGCGGATCGAGAGCTCGTTGCTGGGGATGACCCCCTCGGCCTTGTAGCCGATGTCGACCAGGACCTCGTCCTTGTCGATCCGGACGACTTTGCCGCTGACGACATCGCCCTCTTCGAAGGAGACCATCGTCGCCGCGTAGTTGGGGACGATCTGGCCGCCGATTTCGAGCAGCAGGCCGCCGGACCCCTCGACGGGAGTCGCGTTTAGTTCAGCCGGCGCAGGGGCAGTCATGGTCTCGGTCGCGGACACGGACGCGCATGATGGCAGGTCCGTTCTGGATACGCTGCCCAGCATGCCAACCCGTGCCACCAAGCGGGGTGCCGAGCGCACCCCGATCGACGGTTCCCACGACGTCCTGATCTGCGGCGCCAGCTTCGCCGGCCTCGCCGTGGCCCGCCAATTGGCCGGCTCTGGAGCCGATGTGCTGGTCATCGATCGCTACGAGATCGGCGAGCGCCAGACCTCCGCCTGCGGCATCCCGACCGAGTGGATGCGGCAGCTCGGGCTGCTCGCGGCCGAGCGCCAGCGCTTCGACACCCTGGTCCTGCACACGCCCCATGGCGACGCCCGCTACCGCCTCCCCTGGACCTTCTCGACCTTCGACTACCGCGAGCTCTGCGACCTGCTCTGGGAGCAGTGCGACGCCCGCTTCGAGCCCGCCAAGGTCGACGGGCGCGGGCCGGTGGCCGGCGACGGGACGATCGCGGTGACCACCGACCGCGGCACGATCAGCGCCCCGCTGGTAGTCGACGCGCTCGGCTGGCGCCGGATGCTGTCCGTCGGCGACGGCGTGCAGCCGCCCGACGCGCCGCTCTCGCGGGGGCTCGAGGTGCACCCGGAGGGCGGCGGCGCCGACCTCGAGGTCTGGATCGACCGCCGCTACGTGCCCGCCGGCTACGGCTGGTCGTTCCCGGCGGGCGAGGAGACCCGGATCGGGGTCGGCTCCTTCCAGCCGCGGTTCCACGTGCGGGAGACGACCGAGCTGCTGGCCGAGGACCTCGGCCGCGACCGGGTCCGCTACCAGGGCAACTGGATCCCCCACAAGCTGCGCCGGGCGACCGAGGGCGGCGTCTTCTTCGCCGGCGACTCGGCGGGGCACTGCCTGCCGCTGACCGCCGAGGGAATCCGCACCGCGCTCTACTTCGGGATCGCCCTCGGGCAGGAGCTGCGGGCGGTCGTCGCCGGCGAGCGGACGCGCGAGGAGGCGGCCGAGCGCTACGCCGAGTTCCACGACTCGCACGAGTGGAAGTTCCGCTGGATGCTGCGGGTCCAGAAGCTGATCCCGCGGATCCCGCCGCGGCTGCTGGGGCCGGCGATCAAGCTGATGGGACGGCGCCTCTTCGTCGAGTGGTCGTTCAACCACTACCTGGCGATCGCCCCGCCCGAGTTCGCCGATTCGGCGCCGGGCCCGGCGGACTACTTGGCGTCGAGCCAGTCGCCGCCGACGCCGACGTCGACCTCGAGCGCGGGGTCGAGGTCGTAGGCGCGGGTCATCGCCTCGACGACCAGCTCCCGCGCCCGCTCCATCTCCCCCGGCGGCCCCTCGAACAGCAGCTCGTCGTGGATCTGGAGGACCAGCTGGGTCGCCATCCCCGCCGCCTCGAGCGCCGCCTCGGCCCGCACCATCGCGACCTTGATGATGTCGGCCGCGGTCCCCTGGATCACGGTGCTGATCGCCAGCCTCTCCCCGAGCCGCCGCGTGTTCGGGTTGCCGGAGCGCAGCTCGGGGATCGGCCGGCGCCGCCCCATCAGCGTGGTCACGTAGCCGTCCTCCTGGGCCTGCTCGATCACCCCCTCGCGGAAGCCGCGGACGGCGGGGATCCGCTCGAGGTAGCGGGCGACGAATTCCTCGCCCTCTTTGCGCGGGATGTTGAGGCGGTCGGCGAGGCCGAACCCGGTCAGCCCGTAGACGATCCCGAAGTTGACCATTTTCGCTTTCGAGCGCTGGGAGACGTCGACTTCGTCGCGGGCGATCTCGAAGACCTCGGCAGCGGTGGCGGCGTGGACGTCCTCGCCGGCGTGGAAGACCTCTTTCAGCACCGGCTCGTCGGCGACGTGGGCGAGGACCCGGAGCTCGACCTGGCTGTAATCGGCGGATAGCAGCTGGTTGCCCTCGCCGGCGACGAAGCAGGCGCGGACGGGGCGGCCGAGCTCGCTGCGGATCGGGATGTTCTGCAGGTTGGGGTTGGTGCTGGAGAGGCGGCCGGTGGTGGTCGCGGCCTGGTTGAAGGTGGTGTGGACGCGGCCGGTCTCGGGATCGATCAGGTCCGGCAGCGAGTCGAGGTAGGTGTTCTTGAGCTTGGTCAGCTCGCGCCAGGACTCGATCTTCTCGACGATCGGGTGCTCGTCGCGGATCTGGGCGAGGACGCGGGCGTCGGTCGAGAAACCGGTTTTGCCACGGCGCTTACGGGTCAGCTGCAGCTTCTCGAAGAGGACGCGGCCGACCTGCTGCGGCGAGCCGATCGTGAACTCCTCCTCCGCCAGCTCGAAGATCTCGGCCTCGAGGGTTTCGATCCGCTCGCCGAAGCCGGCCCCGACGGCGGCAAGCCGCTCGGCGTCCAGCTTCAGCCCGCGCCGCTCCATCGCCGCCAGGACGCCGACCAGCGGCAGCTCGACCTCGCGCAGGAGGCCGCTCAGCTCGAACTGGTCGAGGCGGGGCCGCTGGACCTCGGCGAGCGCGGCGACGAGGCGCGCTTCCTCGGCCGGGTCGAGGCCCGCCTCGGGCTCCTCGCCGAGTGAGAGCTGGCCGTCGGCGTCGGCCTCCGCGGCGGGCCCGGCGGCGAGGCCGATGCCGGCGTCGGCGGCGAGCTCGGTCAGCTCGTAGGTGCGCCGCTGCGGCTCCAGCAGGTAGGCGGCGATCATCGTGTCGTGGTCGAGGCTGAGCTCGACCCCCTCCCGCGCCGCCGCGGCCAGCAGGCCGTGACGGCCGCCGCCGAGCGACTTCGCGTCGTGGGCCGCGAGCGGCTTGCCGGCGAGAGCGACGGCGAGCTCGTCGTGACTGCAGGAGCCGCTGAGGATGCGATCGGGTTCGGCCGCCGCCCAGCGGTCGCCGGCCATCCCAAGCGCCACCGGGCCTTCGCCGATCTGCTCCGGGGTGCCGGCCACCGCCTCGACCTCGAGCTCGGTCTCGACCCGCCGCCCCGGCACCGCCTGCCCCTCCGGCAGCGCTTCTTCGAGCCGCTCCATCACCGCCCGCAGCTCGAACTCGCGCATGAAGTCGCGGAGCGCGCCGCGGTCCGGCTCGCTGCCCATCGCGGCGGCGAGGTCGACCCCGGTCTCGATGTCGTAGTGGAGCGTCGCCAGCTGCTTCGAGAGGCGGGCGTCGCCGGCGTGCTCGACCAGGTTCTGCTTGCGCTTGGCGCCCGAGACCTGCTCGACGTTCTCCAGCACCCCCTCCAGCGAGCCGAACTGCTGCAGCAGCTGGGTCGCGGTCTTCTCGCCGATCCCGGGGACGCCGGGGATGTTGTCGGAGGTGTCGCCGCGGAGGCCCATCATGTCGGTGATCAGCTCCGGCGGCACCCCGTAGCGCTCCTCGACCGCGGCGACGTCGTAGACCTTGGTCTCGGTGATCCCGCGCGAGGTGCTCATCACCCGCACCCCCTCGGCGACGAGCTGGTAGGCGTCGCGGTCGCCGGTCACCACCATCACCTCGATCCCCTGCTCTCGGGCGGCGCGGACCATCGAGGCGATCACGTCGTCGGCCTCGTAGCCCTCGACCCTGACGTTGGTGTAGCCGAAGGCCTCGACCAGCGGCATCAGGTGGGGCCACTGCTCGCGCAGCAGGTCGGGGCGGGATTTGCGGTTGGCCTTGTAGAGGTCGTAGGCCTCGGTCCGGCCGGAGGTGCCGGCGTCCCAGGCGACGACGACTCCGGCCGGGTGGTGCTCGTCGATGATCTTCACCAGCATCGAGGCGAGGCCGTAGATCGCGTTGGTCGGGCGGCCGTCACTGGTCCCGATCGACTCCGGCAGGGCGAAGAAGGCGCGGTAGGCGAGCGAGTTGCCGTCGATCAGGAAGAGCTCGGGGGCGCCAGCGGTCACCGGCGCAACTCTACGTTCCCGCCTGGCGGGACGCGGCTATCGCCTG
>JAFDWC010000083.1 GCA_018268655.1 Actinomycetota bacterium | reverse complement strand
GGTCCTCGGCAAGGCCGAGCTCGACCAGCTCCTGGCCGACCGCGAGCGGCTCAACGAGGACCTGCAGAAGATCATCGACGAGTCGACCGAGCCCTGGGGGGTGAAGGTCACCGCGGTGGAGATCAAGGACGTCGAGATCCCCGACCAGATGCAGCGGGCGATGGCGCGCCAGGCCGAGGCGGAGCGCGAGCGGCGGGCGAAGATCATCAACTCCGAGGGTGAGTACCAGGCCGCGCAGAAGCTCACCGACGCGGCCGACATCATCAGCACCAACCCGGCCTCGCTGCAGCTGCGCTACCTGCAGACGCTGCTCGAAATCGGCTCCAACCAGAACACCACCGTGGTCTTCCCGCTGCCGATGGACGTGCTCGAGCCGTTCCTCGGCAAAGCCGGCGGCTCCCACGACGGCCGCCCGGCGCCGAAACCGCCGAAACCCGGGCCGCGGCCCGAGGTGCCACCGGACCCGCTGGCCGGCGAGGGGACCGAGCCCCCCGCCGATCTGCCACCCTCCAAGCCCTAGTGGCGAGTTCTTCCGCCGTCACCACCGCCGCCCCCGAGATCCGGATCGACCAGCTGACGGGGTTGAGGACGATCCTCGCCCCCGGCCGGGCCGCGCGCCCGGACAACTTCCAGATCAAGCGCAGCGAGCCGAAGGGCGCCGCCGACTGCCCCTTCTGCGAGGGCCACGAGGACCGCACCCCGCCGGAGGTCTACGCGCTGCGGCCCGGCGGCGGCGATACCGACGCCGGCGGCTGGCGGACCCGGGTGGTGCCGAACCTCTACCCGGCACTTGCCGACGGGGCATCAGCGGAGGCGGGTGGCGCCGGGGGCCCGGCGCCTGCCGCCGGCAGCCCCGGCGCCGAAGCGGGCGCCTTCGCCTCCAGCGGCGACCCGCTGCTGGCCTCGCGGCGGGCCGGCGAACCCGACCTCTTCTCCGCCCGCCCGGCCCACGGCGCCCACGAGGTGGTGATCCACTCGCCCCGCCACGTGACCGCGATGGCAGCGCTCGACGAGGGCGAGTTCGATGCCGCCGTCGCCACCTGGCGCGAGCGCATGCGAGCCCACCCCGACGCCTCCTACCGGCAGCTGATCGTCAACGAGGGCGGCGGCGCAGGCGCCTCGCTCGAGCACAGCCATGCCCAGCTCTACGCGCTGCCGTTCGTGCCGGCGGCGGTGGCGCGCGAGCGCGAGCGGGCCGGGGCCTACGCCGAACGGACCGCCGGCTCGGGGCTGCTCTCCGACGTCCTCGTCGAGGAGGTGCGGCGGGGCGAGCGGCTGGTCGCGATCGACGACGAGGCGGCGCTGATCTGCCCCTGGGCCTCGCGCTCCCCGTTCGAGCTGCGGGTGCTGCCGCGGCGGCAGACGGCGAGCTTCGAGGACGACACCGTCGGCGCGGCGATGATCCGCACCGCGATGCGGGTCCTCGCGGCCCGCTTCGACGGGCCGCCGGAGCTCAACCTCTGGGTGCGGACGGCGCCGCGCGGGGCCGACCAGTTCCACTGGCACGTCGACATCGCGCCGCGGCTGACGATCAAGGCCGGCTTCGAGCTCTCGACCGGGATCGACATCAACATCTACCCGCCGGAGCGAGCGGCGGCTGATCTCAGGGAGTCGCTGCCGGATTGAGGACGGCGTCGAGCAGGCCCGGGAAGGCCACCTCGATCGCCTCCCGGCGCAGGCTGGTCAGCTTGCGGGTGCCGTCGCGCTGCTGCTCGATCAGCCCCGCTTCGCGCAGGACCCGGAAGTGGTGGGTGCGGGTCGATTTGCCGACCTCGAGCTCGATCGTGCCGCAGGGAAGCGGCTCCTCGCTGGCGGCAAGCTCGCGGACTATCGTCCGGCGCTGGGGATCGCTGAGCGCGTGCAGGACCAGCGAAAGGTCGAGCTCGGTGTCCAAATCAGCCACTGGCACGCGTCGATTATACGATGAAATGGACCTTGGTACGATGACCGTCGAACTATGAGACTACGCCGCTCTGACGCCCTTTTGATCGTGGTCTGCCTGGCCCAGTTCATGGTCATCCTCGATGTCTCGATCGTCAACGTGGCGCTGCCCTCGATCCAGCGCTCCCTCCACTTCTCCGACAGCGGGCTGCAGTGGGTGGTCAACGCCTACACGCTCGCCTTCGCCGGCTTCCTGATGCTCGGCGGCCGCGCCTCCGACCTGCTCTCGCGGCGCCGCGTCTTCCTCGTCGGCACCGGCCTCTTCGCCGCCTCCTCGCTGATCTGCGCCCTGGCCGACACCCAGGGCCTGCTGATCGGGGCGCGCTCGCTGCAGGGCCTCGGCGCCGCGGTGATCTCGGCCGCGAGCCTGGCGATCATCACCTCCTCCTTCGCCGAGGGCGGCGAGCGCAACCGGGCGCTCGGCATGTGGGCGGCGATGGGCGGGATCGGCGGCACCGCCGGGGCGCTGCTCGGCGGCACCCTCACCCAGGCCTTCGGCTGGCCGGCGATCTTCTTCCTCAACGTCCCGGTCGGGATCGCGGTCGTGCTGGTCGGGCGGCGGCTGATCCCGCAGATCGCGCCGGCCGCCGAGGGACGCAGCTTCGACCTCGCCGGCGCGGTGCTGATCAGCGGCGGCCTCACCGCGGTCATCTACGGGATCGTCCGCACCGACATCCTCGGCTGGGGCTCGCCGGGAGTGCTGCTGCCGATCGCGGGCGGCCTGGTGATGCTGGCCCTGTTCGTGCTGGTCGAGGGGCGGATCGCCCGCGACCCACTGATCCCGCTCGACGTCTTCAAGATGCCGCAGCTACGGGCCGCCAACCTGATCGTCGCCCTGCTCTTCTTCTCGACCTTCGCGATGTGGTACTTCGTCTCGCTCTTCCTGCAGAAGGTCCAGGGCGACGACGCCCTCCTCGCCGGGATCTCCTTCCTGCCGATGACGCTGCTGATCTTCGCCGCCTCGGCGACGGCACCGAGGCTCGTCGCCCGCTTCGGCGTCCGCGCGACCATGGTGCTCGGGCTCTCGCTGACGACGGCCGGCTTCCTCGTCCTCGCCACCCTCAGCCCGAACAGCCCCTACGAGGCGGCGATCCTGCCGGGCGGGATGCTGACCTCGCTCGGGGCCGGCTGGTCGATGGTGCCGGCGACGATCGTCGCGGTAAAAGGGGTGGCTCCGGAGCAGAACGGGCTGGCCTCGGGCGTCGTCAACACCAGCCGCCTGGTCGGCGGCACCTTCGGCATCGCCGTCCTCAGCACGATCGCCACCACCCACACCAACAACCTGCTGGCCAGCGGCCACGGCCAGATGGCGGCGCTGACCGACGGCTACAAGCTCGCCTTCCTGATCGGGGCCGGGGTCTGCGCCCTCGCCATCGTCGCCACCGTCACCCTCCTCCGCCGCCTGCCCGCCGCCGTCCCCCAGGCGGCGTAGAGCCCCACAACTCGGAGCTCGGGAAAGTCGCGGTACCGACATTCCCCCGGCCGGGTGGGGAAGAGATCGGTATCCCAGTAGGGTCCCCGGCGTGCCGCCGGAGCCGCGCCCGATCCCCAGGTTCATCGCCGACACCAGCCAGGAGGGAATTCCCCACGGCCGCTTCGCGGCCCGGCTGCGCGAGGAGTTCGTGCTCGCCTGCGACGCGATCGAGGACCTGCCGGCGGGCGCCGAGGTCGCCGAGGAGATCGATTGGTTCCCGGAGCGCGCCTGGGGCGGCCGCGTCTGGGTCCCGGCCTCGGTCCGCAGTGAGAGCGAGGAGGGCCGGATCGAGCTCTTCGGCCACGTCTCCTACGTGCAGCCTCTGGACGGCGAGCCGACCGACTTCGCCGCCAGCGCCGACTTCACCGACGTCCTCGCCGAGGACAACGCCGGCTGGAAGATCGACCTCAACGACGACGTGATCGGCCGCTGGCGAGGCGAGAACGGGCGCGCCGGCGCGGTCACCCTGATCTGGGGCCGCCCCCTCGTCCGCGGCGCCGTCGCCGCCACCGCCGAGCTCGACGGCGACACCGTCGACCAGGAGGCGATCTCCCAGGAGCGCTTCACCCTGATCGCCCTCGACGCCCTCGAGGGCTACGGCGACGACATCTACATGGAGGTCCGGCTCTGGAGCTCCCGCGGCCTCGCCCTCGCCTCAGAGAGCCTCTACGAAGGCTGACCGGCTCCGCCCGGCTGATCTGAGCGACAATCACTCGCCCAGCCCCGATAGCTCAGCTGGATAGAGCGATCCCCTCCTAAGGGATAGGCCGCTGGTTCGAATCCAGCTCGGGGCACTACCGCCGATCGGTCGCCGGTCGGGCGGGCGCGCTCGGACCCGCCTGACCGGCGACGTTCGTTCAGCTGGCGCGGATGGCGCGCGTTGCCGCCGTCCTGGCGCCGGCAGCGTTGCTGGCGGTGACGCGGCAGGCGACGGTGTGGCCGCTCAGCGCCCGGCGGATCGTCAGGGTGCTGGCGGAGGAGACGCTCCTGCCGTGTCCGTCGACGTACCAGCGGTAGCTGAAGCTGGTCGGCGCGTTCTTCCAGGAGCCCGGGTGGCAGCTGAGCAGGCGGCCCCGGCGGGTGATCCAAGGAGCGCGGACGAGGGTCGGGGGCGCGGTCCCGGTGCCGGGCGAGCCCGAGGGCGGGGTCGGCGTTGGGGTCCCGGGCGCGGCGGCGACGCTGCCGCGGAGGGTGGCGCCGGCGAAGGTGGAGAAGTCGCCCTGGACGTAGCCGCAGAGCAGGTAGGTGCCAGGGCCGGTGAAGGTGATCTTGAACGGCTGGCTGAAGCTCGGGCCGGTCCCGACCTGGAAGCCGGTGGGCGGGCTCACCCAGGACTCGTTGCCGCCGGAATGCATCGCGGTCGCGCTCTCGCTTTCGAAGTTCGGGCCGCAGGTCGGGTCGGTGGCCGCGTTCTTGACGAAGATGAAGATGTCGAACCCGAACATCGTGTCTTCCGGGTTCAGGGTGCCGCTGGCGGTGAAGTTCGTCGCCTGTCCGACGACGGCGGCGGGATCGTTCTGGACCAGCGTCAGCGTCTCGCCCGCGGCGCGTGCCTGAGCGGCGGAGAAGCCGAGCGCGGCGGGCACCGCGAGTCCGATGACGAAGAGTCGGAGGGAGAGCGGAATGCGTCGGAGAAGGCGAGTTGGTTTCATGCGGCGCAGCCTGGACGGGACCGCTCAACGAACGCTCAACGCGGTCGAGCAGACCCGTCATGGCAGCTGGCGACATGGTTTCCGGGAACTTGGAATTTCTGATCTTGGGGCCGCTCGAGGCCCGCGCCGAAGGGCGCGCGATCCCGCTTGGAGCCCCGCGCCAGCGGCTGCTGCTGGCGGCGCTGCTGCTGGCGGCGCCGCGGCCGCTGCAACGCGAGCGGCTGATCGACGAGGTCTGGGGCGCGACGCCGCCGGCCTCGGCGGGCCACGCGGTCGAGGTCTACGTCAGCCGTCTGCGTGCGGCGCTCGGCCCGACGGCGATCGTCGGCGGGCCCGGAGCGAGCTATGCGACCGCGCAGGCGGCGGACGCCCACCGCTTCGAGCGGCTCGTCAGCGGCGAGCCGGGCGAGGGCGAGCTCGCCGAGGGGCTGGCGCTGTGGCGCGGCGAGATCCTCTCCGACGTCCGCATCGAAGGCTCGTTGGGCGCGGAGGTCGCCCGGCTCGAAGAGCTCCGGGTCGGCGCCCGCGAGCTGCTCGCCGATCGGCGGCTGCGGCGCGGCGGCCACGAGGAGGCGCTGCCCGACCTGCGTGAGCTGGTCGCGAGCGAGCCGTTGCGCGAACGCGCCCGCGCCCTGCTGATGCTCGCGCTCTACCGCGCCGGGCGCCAGACCGAGGCGCTCGACTGCTTCCGCGCCGGGCGCGAGCTGCTGGTCGGCGAGCTGGGGATCGAGCCCGCCGCCGAGCTGCGCGAGCTGCAGGAGGGGATCCTGCGCCAGGATCCGGCGCTCGCCGACCCCAGCAGCCGGCGCCGCCGCAACCTCCCGGCCCCGCCGACCCCACTGGTCGGCCGCGAGCGCGAGGTCGAGGAGCTGGCGTCGCTGCTGCGGGACCCGGCGCGGCTGTTGACCCTGACCGGGCCCGGCGGCATCGGCAAGACCCGGCTCGCGCTGGCGGCGGCGGAGGCGCTGCTCGACGACTTCCCCGACGGCGCCCACTTCGTCGACCTGGCGCCGCTGCGCGACCCGGCGGCGGTGGTCCCGGCAATCGCCCACGCCGTCGGCGTCGACGCCGAGGCCGCGCTCGTGCCGCAGCTCAGCGAGCATCGCTCGCTGCTCCTGCTCGACAACTTCGAGCAGGTGCTGGACGCCGCGCCGGCGGTCGGCGCCCTCCTCGCGGGCGCCCCGGGAGTTCGCGTCCTGGCCACGAGCCGGGTCCGGCTCGACCTCTACGGCGAGCACGAGTTCGCCGTCGACCCGCTCGACCAGGACGGCGGCGTTGAGCTGTTCGGCGCCCGCGCCCGCGCTCGGGACCGTCGCTTCGTCGCAACCGCGGCCGTCGCCGACGTCGTCGCCCGCGTCGAGCGCCTGCCGCTGGCGATCGAGCTCGTCGCCTCGCGGGTCGACCGGATGAGCGCGGAGGAGATGGCCGCGGGCCTGCCGGTCCTCGACCTCGCCAGCGGTGGGCCGCGTGACGTGCCCGATCGGCATCGCGCGCTGCGCGCCGCGATCGACTGGAGCCTCGACCTCCTCGACGAGGACGAGCGCCAGCGCTTCGCCGCGCTCGGCGCCTTCGCCGGCGGCCTCGACGCCGAGGCCGCCGAGGCCGTGCTCGGCGCGACGCCCGCCGACCTCGACCGCCTCGCCGGCCAGAGCCTCCTGCGGCGGCTGCCCGAGCGCTGGGCGATGCTCGAGGTGCTGCGCGAGCGTGCGGTCGAGCTGCTCGACCCCGCCGCGCCCGTCTGGGAGCTCCATGCGACCCATTACCTCAAGCTCGCCGAGCGGGCCGAGCCCGGCCTCAAGGGCCCCGAGCAGGCGGTCTGGGGCGAGCGGATCGAGCGCGAGCACGACAACCTCCGCGCCGCGCTCGACCGCGCCGAGCCGCTGGTGGCGCTGCGGATCGCGGCCGCGCTCGGGTTCTTCTGGTACACGCACGGCTACAGCGCCGAGGGCGCGCTGCAGCTCGAGCGCACGCTCGCCGCGGCTCCGCAGGCGCCGGCGCTGCTGCGCGGGCGGGCATTGCAGCCGCTCGGGATCCTGCGCTCCCAGCGCGGCGACGAGCGGGCCGAGGCGACCTTCGGCGAAGCGCTGGCGATGTTCCGAGCCGCCGGTGACGAGACGCGGATCGGGGTCGCCCTCAACTCGCTGGCGGCGATGGCCCGGGAGCGCGGCGATACGGCGGCCGCGCGCGCCGCCTTCGAGGAGGCGATCGAGCTCTATCGCGCGCTCGACGATCGCCAGCGCCTCGCCGACCCGCTCTCGAACCTCGGGGTCGTCGCGGTCGACCAGGGCGAGCTCGAAGAAGCCGCCGCGCTCTTCGAGGAGAGCGCGGCGCTCGATCGCGCCTTCGACAACCAATGGGGCCTGGCCCAGACCTTCAACGGGCAGGCGGCGCTGGCCCTCGCCCGCGGCGAGGCCGAGGCGGCCACCGCGCTCCTCGCCGAGGCAGTCGAGGTCCAGCGCCGGCTCGACGATCGCCCGTCGCTGATGAGATCGCTCGAGCAGCTCGCCGCCACCGCCGCGGTGCGAGGCGACGACGCTCTCGCCGCCCGACTCTGGGGCGCGGCGACAGCGCAGCGCGAGCAGGCCGGCGAACCGCGGAGCGAGGCCGAAGCGGCGGCGATAGACCGCCATCTCGACGCCTCCCGCTCCGCCCTCGGCGAGGACCGGTTCGCGACGGCGGCAGGCGCTGGCGGCGCCCTCGAGCTCGGGGCCGCGCTCGAACAGGCGCTGGCGGGGGCGGACCCGCCCAGCGGCCGCGATCAGCAGGGCACAACTTCCGGGCGCCGAACCCGTTAGGGGACAGAGACGTGGAGCTCGGCAAACGGCAGAGAAGCATCTGGACGGGAGCGGCGCTGGGCGCGGTGGCCGTCACCGCCCTGGTGGCGCTGCTCGCGTTCGCCCCGGGAGCGTCGGCCCGAGTGCTCCATTTCCAGGGGAAAACGGTGAAGGCGCCCAGCTCCTGGCCGGTCTACCGGCTCTCCCAGCACCCCGGGATGTGCGTCCGGCTCGACCGCAGGGCCGTCTATCTGGGGACCCCGGCGGCCAACCAAAGCTGCCCCGCCGACGCGATCGGGCGGCGGCGGGCGATCCTGGTCGAAGGGCGGGCGCCGGCGGCGCGGGCCTCGGCGATCCCGACCGGGCAGAAGCAGATCGCGACCGCCTCGGCCGGCGGCGCCGTCTTCACCGGCCTCGGCTTCGACGCCTGCGCGACGCCCTCCCAGACGTCGATGAACGCCTGGGCCGGATCGCCGTACCGGGCGATCGGCGTCTACATCGGCGGCGTCAACCGCGCCTGCTCGCAGCCCAACCTGACCCCGACCTGGGTCAACACGCAGACGGCGTCGGGGTGGTTCCTGATCCCGACCTACGTCGGCCTCCAGGCCCCCACCTCAGCCTGCTCGAGCTGCGCCAAGCTGACCGCGAGCGGCGCGGTCAAGCAGGGTGAAGAAGCGGCGCTCGACGCGGTCGCGAAAGCAACAGAAGAGGGGATCGGCCCCGGCAGCCCAATCTATTTCGACATGGAGGCCTACTCGCGCACCAGCAGCGCCACCAGCGCGACGCTGGCCTTCCTCCAGTCGTGGACCCAGAAGCTGCACGCCCTCGGCTACGTCTCCGGCGTCTACAGCTCGAGCTCCTCGGGGATCGCCGACCTCGCCGGCCAGCTCGGCACCGGCTACGTCCTCCCCGACGACCTCTGGATCGCCAACTGGAACAACCAGAAGAACACGCTCGACCCGGCGGTGCCCTCGACCGGGTGGGCGCTGCACCAGCGCATCCACCAGTACCAGGGCGGCCACAACGAGACCTACGGCGGGGTCACGATCAACATCGACAGCGACTACGTCGACGCGGCGACCGCAGGCAACGGTGGATTGGTGGCCGCGGACAACCCGATCGGCGAAATCAACCTGATCGGCGCCCCCGAACCGGGCACGGTGCGGGTCAAGGGCTGGACCTACGACCCCAACTTCCCGACCGCGACGACGCCGGTCCGGGTGATCATCGGCGGCCGCGCCGGCGCTCCCGGCACGAGCGAATACGAACTCGGCGAAATCGCCAACGTCGCCCGCCCTTCGGTGGCCGTCCAGCACCCCGAAGCCGGCCCCAACCACGGCTTCGACAGCAGGTTCCTGACCACCGTCTCGGGCTCCCAGACGGTCTGCGTCTACGCCCTCGACATCGCTCCCGGCGAAGACACCCTGCTCGGCTGCAAGGCGGCCAGGATCCCGGTCGCGGTGACGATCAGCAACCTGCGCCAGACCCGCCGCGGCGTCCGCGCCTGGATCACCTGCGCCTGGCCGGAAGGCACCATCTGCCCCGGCTGGCTCTCGCTGCGGACCAGCTTCAAGGTCGCGACCCCGCGCCGCGGCAAGCCGCCCCGCATCCACACCGTGACCCGCGCCCTCGGCCACCGCTCCTTCCACCTCGCCGGCCGCCGCGGTCACGGCTTCGAACTCGGCCTCACCCGCGGTGCCAAGCTGCTGCTGCAGTCGCGGGGCAAGCTGCGGGCCCAGTTCGTCGTCGCGATCCCCGGCGGCAAGCGGACCGCGGTGCTCGGGCTCGAACCGCGCTAGCGGCGATCAGCCGCGGTCGGGCCGGTCCGGGTAGATCTCGTCGATCGTGACCAGGGCGCTGTAGGGAGCGGCGGCGGTGGCTTCGATCCGCTCGCCGCCACCGGCCAGACGGTCGACCACCGCGACCACGCCGGCGACCTCAAGCCCCTCCTCGCGGACCCGCTCGACCGCGGTCGCGGTCGAGCCGCCGGTAGTCACCGTGTCCTCGACCACCAGCACCCGCAGCCCCGCCGCCACCGGCCCCTCGACCCAGCGCTGGAGCCCGTGCTCCTTCTTCGAGCCGCGGACGAAGAAGGCGAGGAGGTCGGCCCCGGCCGGCACCGCGATCGCCGCGCAGGCGGGCGGGATCGCCGCCGTCGCCGGCCCGCCGACCGCGGCTGCGCCGAGCTCGTGCGCCCGCGCCGCGATCAGCTCACCGGCGGCCCGAAACCCGCTCGGCCGCATCAGCGTCCGCCGCGCATCGACGTAGTACTGCGCCACCGCCCCGCTCGCCAGCGTCACCTCACCGAGGATCAGCGAGTGCTCCCGCAGCTCGGCGACAAGCGTCTCCTTAGCTGCGTCGAGATCGCTCATCAGCCGTTTGAGGGCGTGTGACCAAGCAGATCAAGGAACTCGCGCTTACGCGCTCGCACCCCGCTTGCAGCGGGGGTCGCGAAGTGTGCTCTGCACACGAGCGACCGAGGACGCCGATATGCGCCGCGTCACACACCCTCAAAACACGAAGATGGACTCGCCGAAATGAAGCTGTTCGTAGATCCGCGGCTGATCGGCGATGAAGGTGCGGACGCAGCCGTGGCTCGCGGCGTAGTTCGGCACTTCCGCGTAGCCGTGGACGGCGTAGCCGTTGTGCCAGTAGAACGAGTAGTACATGCCCTCCGAGTTGTAGCCCGGTTCCTGGCGGTAGAACTCGTAGTGCCCGGTGATAGTCGGGGTCGAGGGCTTGCCGGTCGAGACCGGGTAGATCGCGAACGGCTTGCCGTTCTTGATCAGCACCAGGACCTGCTTGGCGAGCGGCACCTCGGCGTGTTCACCGGCGTCCGGGTACTTGACGTGGTAGCCGCCTTCGCCGCGGTAGACCGACCTGACCAGGCCCGGGCCGGCCTTCTGGGTGCGGTCCATGTCGTTGACTTTGCGGTACGCGAGGACCTCGCGCCCGAGCCGGCCGTTGAAGCACTTGCCGCCGCCGGAGACGTAGCCCATCTGCGCCAGCGCCGCTTTGAAGCCCTGGACCACCTGCGAGCATTCGCCCGGCTTGAGGCCGGGGAAGGCGACCGTCCAGCTCTTGCGTACGGTGCTGTCGGCACCGAGCTGCGGGGTCGCGGCGTGCTTGGCGCTGACCGCGTACCTGCCGTCTTCGCGCACGATCACGCTCGATTCGAACTTGCCGGCGCCGTTGGCGCCCGGCGTCACCGCCACCTTGTGGCGAACCAGAGGCTTGCCGTTGAGGTAGAAGACCACTTCGACCCGCTGCCCCGGGGCGTAGGGCGAAACCGTGCCGGTGACCGGCACCGTGTCCCAGATCGTCGCCTTACCGCCCTGCAGGCCGCCGACTTCGACCGTCACCGTCGCCTTCGGCGCCGGTTCCGCCTTCGCCTGCGCTTCGGGCTTCGGCGCCGGGGACTGCGGCTGCGTCGGGGCAGCGACGGCGAAGGCAGGCAGCGCCAAGAGCGCCGCGGCGATGAGCAGGGGGGCAAGCCGGCGGATCACGGAAAGCGGAACTCTACTGTCCGAGCAGGGCAACCGAGTTGTTCAGCATGTGCAGCACGATTCCCGGCACGATCGAGCCGGTTCTCTCGTAGAGCAGGCAGAGCAGGAAGCCGAAGACGATCAGCGGCGGCACCGCGCTGACCCCGGTCAGCGCGTGCAGCCCGCCGAAGACGAGGCCGCCGATCAGCGCCGCCGGCAGCATCGGCAGCTTCGTCCGCAGGCCGCCGTAGAGCATGCCGCGGAAGCAGATCTCCTCGCTGATCGGGGCGAGGATGACGATCAGCAGCACCTGGACCGGCACCGGCCCGAAGCCTTCGGCTATGTCCTCCTGGTGCGGTTCGCCGAAGACCGCGACGTAGACCGCGTTGAAGACGAGGTAGGCGATCACCGTCGCCCCCATCCACTTAAGGGCCGAGGGACGGAAGCGGCGGAAGCCGAGCCGGGCGAGGATCAGAGCCAGGGTCGAGGCCCCATGCTGGGCGGCGATCGCCATCGGCACCAGCAGGAAGCCGAGCTCGGTCATCGCCTGCACGCCGATGTTGCCGAACGTGTCCAGTTCGCCGTGGCCGTTGTTGCCGATGATCGAGAACGGGATCGCCAGCGCCACACCGGCGGCCAGGGCCCCGATCACGCCCAGCACCGCCGCCCAACCTCCCCAGGTGGCGTAGGGGAAACCGCCGGGGCGCGGGCGCTCGACGGGTTCCGCGGCTAAGTTGGTGCCCATGTCGCCGGCAGTCTCACAGGTCTCGCGCACGACGCGGACGCGGCTGCGCTTCCTCCGCCGGCTTCTGATCGCGGTCGTCTTCGTCGTCGTCGCGATGATCGTGCTCAGCCAGTTCACCGAACTGAAGCGGATCGCCACCGGCGTCCTCGCCTCGACCGCGGTGATCGGGCTGATCGTCGGCTTCGCCGCTCAGCACACGATCGCCAACATGGTCGCCGGGATCCAGATCGCCGTCTCCCAGCCGTTCCGGATCGGCGACACGGTCGAGTTCGAAGAAAAAGGCGGCCGGGTCACCGACATCACCCTCTCCTACACCTACATCGACCCCGGCGACGGCAGCTCCGTGGTGATCCCCAACCAGCTCCTGGTCGAAGGGATCGTCCACAACCGCTCGACCGGCGACACCAAGGCCTGAGCGGCGTTCGCGCCCGCCCGCGAGCCCGCCAGCTGGCAGTACGCTGCAAGCGATGACGCAGCGCGTGCGGCGCCGTCAGCGCCGTCGAGGGGGGTTGGGAGCGAAGCTGCTGGTGGTGGGGGGCAGCCTGCTTGCCGTGGTCGCGATCGCGGTCATCGCGGTCACCTCCTGGGTCCTCAACGTCGCCGCCGACGCGCCACCGCTCGCCTCCTGCAAGGCGGTCGGCAAGGGCGGCGACTCGACGATCTACGCCTCCGACGGCACCCGGCTCGGCCGCATCAACGCCAGCGTCGCCCGCACCCCGGTGCCGATCGCGCGGATCCCGCGGACCCTGCAGCGGGCGACGGTCGCGATCGAGGACCAGCGCTTCTACGAACACGGCGGCCTCGATGACCAGAGCATCATCCGCGCCGCCGTCGCCGACCTCGAAGCCGGCGAAGCGGTCGAGGGCGGCTCGACGATCACCCAGCAGCTGGTCCGCAACCTCTGCATCCAGAACCCGGAACGCAACCTCGAACGCAAGATCGTCGAGGCGAAGCTGGCGCAGGAGTACTTCGAACACCACAGCCGCCGCGAAATCCTCGGCGCCTACCTCAACATCGCCTCCTACGGGACGGTCGAAGG
>JAFDWC010000082.1 GCA_018268655.1 Actinomycetota bacterium | reverse complement strand
TGCTGCGAGAAGATCCGCGCCGTCAGCCGTTTCAGCTGCTCCTCGCCACCCGGGCTCGGCAGCGCGGTGTGGCGGATGTGGTAGGTGAGGTTGAAGTTGACGTCGTCCGCCCACAGCGGCCGGCCCATCTCCAGCGGCGGCACCACCAGCTTCTGGCGGAACCGCGGCACCAGCGCCAGGCGGCTGCGGACGTGCTCGACCAGGTCGGTGTACTTCGGCGGCGGCCCCTCGAAGATCAGCAGCGCGCCGACGTGCATGTGGGCGTTCGATTTCTCGTTGGTCAGGAACGAGGCGTCGACCGCGGTCAGCCGGTCGAGATGCCGGCCCTCGGTCCCGCTCACCCCCGTTTCCCCCCGCTCGTCGCCCCGGTCATGGGCCTAGGCTAGCTACCCTGACGGTATGGCAGCAACCGCCACCGCCGCTCCGAAACGAGTCCTGCTGGCCGCGCCGCGCGGCTACTGCGCCGGCGTCGACCGCGCCGTGCAGACCGTCGAGCGGGCGCTCGAGGTCCACGGCGCCCCGGTCTACGTCCGCAAGGAGATCGTCCACAACAAGCACGTGGTCGAGGAGCTCTCCAAGCGCGGGGCGATCTTCGTCGAGGAGGAGACCGAGGTGCCGGAGGGCGCGATCGTCGTCTTTTCCGCCCACGGGGTGGCGCCGAGCGTGCACGAGAACGCCGAGCGCCGCGGCCTGCGGACGGTCGACGCGACCTGCCCGCTGGTGACCAAGGTCCACGTCTCCGCCCGCCGCTTCGCCGCCGACGGCTACACGATCATCATGATCGGCCACGAGGGCCACGAGGAGGTCGAAGGGACGACCGGCGAGGCGCCGGACTCGATCGTCCTGATCGAAACCGCCGACGAGGTCGCCGGGCTCGAGGTGCCGGACCCGGACAAGGTCGCCTTCATCACCCAGACCACCCTCTCGGTCGACGAGACGGCCGGGGTGATCGCCGCGCTGCGGGCGAAGTTCCCGGCGATCGTCTCCAGCAAGTCGGACGACATCTGCTACGCGACCACCAACCGCCAGATCGCGGTCAAGCAGCTCGCCGCCGAGTGCGAGCTGGTGCTGGTGATCGGCTCGACCAACTCCTCCAACTCCAACCGCCTGGTCGAGGTCGCCCGCGAGCACGGCGCCGACTCGCACCTGATCGACAACCACACCCAGGTCGAGGAGGCCTGGCTGGATGGGGTCGAGACGGTCGGCATCACCTCCGGCGCCAGCGCCCCCGAGGAGCTGGTCGAGCGCCTCGTCGGCTTCTTCCGCGAGCGCGGCGCCGCCGATGTCTCCGAGCTCCGCACCGTCCACGAGGACGTCCGCTTCATGCTGCCGAAGGAGATCCGCGAACAGCTCGCGGCCCGCGGCTAGCGTTCGCCCCTTGTAGCCCGAGGGGCGACAAGGGGCGAACGGTTCAGTCCGCGTAGCGGTGGTGCAGCATCAGGTCGTTGCCGTCGGGGTCGGTGAAGAGCGCCATCCGGCAGACGCCGGTGTCGAGGATCTCGCCCTGGAACTCGACCCCCTTGGCTTCGAGCTCCGCCCGGGCGGCCGCGACGTCGTCGACGTGCAGGGCCGGGTGAGCGTTCTTCGAAGGCTGGAACTCGATCCCGAGCCGGGCCGGCTCCCAGATCGCGAAGCAGGTGTCGCCAACCCAGAACTCGTATTCGGCCTTCGGGTCGGAGCGCAGGCCGAGCGTCTCGCCGTAGAACTTGCGACTGCGGTCGGCATCGGTCGAGGGAACGCCGATGAAGTCGAGTCTGCTGATCATTCTTGCCTCCGTCTAGAGTGGGCTGCGTGCGAAGCAGGCTAGACATGATCCTGCCAGCGCGAATCCGCGCCGCGGCGCTGATGCCGGCCGCGGTCCTGACCGTCCACCAGCTCCGCTACCAGCTCGCCTTCGGCGGTCACACCGACACCAAGCTGGCCTCCGAGGGGCACTCCTACCTCGGCGCCGTGGCGCCGCTGGCGGCGATGCTGGTCGCGATCGCGGCCGGGGTCTTCATCGCCGGCCTCGCCCGCGCCCGCCGCGACGGCGAGGCGGGGCAGGAGGGTCGCTCGTTCCTCTTCGTCTGGATGCTCGCCGCGGCCACGCTGATCGGGATCTACGCCGTGCAGGAGCTCGTCGAGGGGATGCTCGCCCCCGGCCACCCTGCCGGCCTGCTCGGGGTCTTCGGCGAAGGCGGCCTCTGGGCGGTGCCGCTCGCGGTCGCGCTCGGCGCCGTCGTCGCGGTGGCGCTGAGGGTCGCCGCCGCCGCCAAGCGCTGGGTAGCCTCGCTCGCTCGTGACGATGGCGCGCCGGTCGCCTCCCGCCCCCGCCGCTGGCTCCGCCCGGCGCCGATCTTCATGCCCGCCCTGGCGCCGCTGGCGCTTGCCGCGGCCGGACGGGCGCCACCCGCCGCGGCCCCGGTCCTGAGCCGCTAGCCCTCCGACGCCGCCGGCGCCGGGAGGGCGCCATCGACAAGGAGATAGGTATGAGCCGCGCCCGCCTGGTCGCGCTGCTGGCCGCGTTCGCGCTGCTGGCGCCCGCCGCCGTCGCCTCCGCGCACGGCGGCAACCCCAACTACAGATCGGTCATAACCGGCGTCTCGCCGCAGACCAACGGCGTCGAATTCGAAGTCCTCGACTACGACAGCTACATGCAGCTGCGCGACCAGCACGGCCACGAAGTCGTGATCTACGGCTACTCCGGCGAGCCCTACGCGCGGATCCTCCGCAACGGCACGGTCGAGGTCAACCAGCGCTCGCCGGCCACCTATCTCAACGACAGCCGCTTCGCCCAGGTGACGGTGCCGCCGATCGCCAACGCCAAGGCGAAGCCGCTCTGGAAGGTGGTCGACGAATCCGGGACCTTCATCTGGCACGACCACCGCATGCACTACATGTCGCAATCGCTGCCGCCCCAGGTCAAGGACACCGGCAGGAAGACGAAGATCTTCGACTACAAGATCCCGATCTCGGTCGACGGCAACCGGGGCGACATCAGCGGCACCCTGTGGTGGGTCGGCGCCGCCAGCACCTCGCCGCTGCCGTTCATCGTCGCCGGGATCGCAATCGTGCTCGGCGGCGGCGCCCTGGTCCTGTTCGTGCGGCGGCGCCGTCGCGACGAAGGGGACGACGACGCGGGCCCCGCTGGCGACGGGCCCGAACAGGACCCGGCGAAGCCGGCGGGCGAGGCCTGGTAGGGCTTGAGGCGCTTCTCGTCAGCGCTGGCGCTGGGGTTGCTCCTGGCATTGCTGGCTCCCGCTGGGGCGTTCGCGCACGCCCGTCTCGAAGCGACCAGCCCGCCGCAGGGGGCGACCGTGAAGAAAGAGCCCGCCGCTGTCGTCTTCACTTTCGACGAGCCGGTCGAGGGCAACTTCGGCGCCGTTCGCGCCTACGACTCGAAGGGCGAGCGGGTCGACGAAGGCGACGCCTTCCATCCGGGCGGCGAAGGCCAGAAGCTCGGCGTCCACCTCGAGCCCGGGCTCCCCGACGGCAGCTACACCGCCACCTACCGGGTCGTCTCCGCCGACGGCCACATCGTCGCCGGCGGCTACGTCTTCTCGATCGGCAAGGCCGGCAGGGCGCCGACCGAGAACGTCGCCGAGCTGCTCGGCGGCCAGGGCAGCGGGCCGGTCACCGAGGCGGCCTTCGGGATCGCCCGCGGCCTCGAGTACCTGGCGATCGCGCTCGCGGTCGGCGGCCTCGCCTTCCTCCTGATCGTCTTCACTCCGGCGCTCGCCGCTCTCGGCGAGGGCACGGGAGAGGTGGAGCGGCGCTTCCTGCAGCGCGGGCGGTGGCTGCTCTGGGCGGCGGCCGGGCTCGGCCTGCTCGGCGCTGCTGCCAGCATCGTCCTCGAGGGCGCCGAGGCCGCGGGCGTCTCCGGCTTCTCGGCGCTGAAGTGGACGATCGTCGAAGCCACGCTCGAAACGCGGTTCGGGACCGTCTGGGGCTGGGCCTTCGTCGCCTGGGCGCTGTTCGCGCTGGCGCTGCCACTGCTGCTCGGCCGCCGCCGCGCCCGCCTCGTCCTGGCGCTCCCGCTCGCCTTCCTGGTGCTGGCGCCGGGGCTCGCCGGCCACGCTTCGACCCAGTCCCCGGTCGGCCTCAACTTCCCCGTCAACGTCGTCCACGTCGCTGCGATGGCGATCTGGCTCGGCGGCCTCGCGACCCTGCTGCTGGCGCTGCCGGCGGCGACCAGGGCGCTCGAGCCGGCCGCTCGCAGCCGCCTGCTGGCGGCGAACCTGGGCCGCTTCTCGCAGCTGGCGCTGATCGCGGTCGCGGCGATCCTCCTCACCGGCGTCGTCCAGGCCTATGTCTACGTCCGCCACCCCGGGGACCTCCTCTCGACCGGCTACGGGCGCGCCGTCCTCGCCAAGTTCCTGCTGTTGCTGGTGGTGATCGGCTTCGCCGCCTACAACCGGCGCCGCTCGGTGCCGGAGCTGCGGCGGATCGCCGCCGCCGGCGAGACCCCGGGCCGCGCCGGGTTGATGCTGCGGCGGGCGCTGCGAGCCGAGCTGGCGGTGCTGCTGGTCGTCCTCGGCGTCACCGCGGCGCTGGCCAGCTACGCGCCGCCGATCTCCGCCCAGGGCGGCCCGTTCTCGACGATGACGACCCTCGGCCCGGCCCAGCTCGAGCTCTCGGTCGACCCGGCCCAGGTCGGCGAGAACCAGGTCCACGTCTACCTCTTCGACTCGAAGACCGGCGCCCAATACACCAAGGGCAAGGAATTGAAGATCACGGCGACCCTCCCGGCGAAGGAAATCGGCCCGCTGCAGCTCGAACCGGAACCGGCCGGGCCGGGCCACTACGTCGTCCCCGCGGCGCTGCTCAACGCGCCCGGCAGCTGGCGGCTCGACTTCATCCTCCGCGTCTCCGCCTTCGAGCAGTTCGAAAAGTCGGTCGAAGTGGGAATCGGGTGAGCGCGCTCTTCTACCTGCTGCCAGCTTTGCTGCTGCTGGCGACGCTGCTGCTCGGCCGCTACCCCGGCGAGCGGCTGCTGCTCGCGGCTGCCTTCCGCCGCCGCCCGCCGGCCGCGACGGCCGGCCCTGCCGCGGCTCGGCTCGCCGCCTCCCGCCCGCAGCTCCTCCGCGGCGGCGCCCTGCTCGGCGCCGCCCTCGCCGGGCGGGCGCCGCCCCCGCGGCTTGCGCCGCGTTCCGCCGTGGCGGGCGCGGCTTCGGCCGACGGCAATTTCGAACCAAGGAGCAAGCAGATGCGACGAATCACGATCGCGCTCACCGCCGCCGCCTGCGCGCTGGCCGCGCCGGTGGCCGCCCAGGCTCACGTCAGCCTGCACCCGAACGAGGTGCCGGCGGAAGCCTACGCGGCGCTCGAGATCCGGGTGCCGAGCGAGAGCGACACCGCCAACACCGTCAAGGTCCAGGTCCAGGTCCCGGCCGGCTTCGTCGAGGTCTCGCCGGAAGCGCTGCCCGAATGGGAGGTGAAGGTGACGAAGACGAAGCTGGCGAAGCCGATCCAGGGCGACGACGGTCCGATCACCGAAGCGGTGCGGGAAATCGAATGGACCCCGAGCGCGGGCGCGAAGGGGATCCCGCCGGGAGAGTTCGAGAGCTTCCCGATCTCGACCCAGATCCCGGGCAAGCCGGGGGAGACGCTGACCTTCAAGGTCCTGCAGACCTACAGCGACGGCGAAATCGCCCGCTGGATCGGCGGCCCGGAATCCGAAAACCCGGCGCCGGAGATCGACGTCACCGCCGCCGGCGGGGTGCTCCAGGACGTAGCCGGGGGCGAGGTCGAGCCGCCGCGGCAGGGCACCGCCGGCGGCGCAGGCAACGGCGGAGAAACCGGCGCCGGCGAAGGCGCCCCGGCGGGCGGCTCCAGCTCCCACTCCGACAGCGCCAGCAAGGGCCTCGGGATCGCCGCCTTCGTCGTCGGCGCCCTTGGCCTGATCGTCGGCGGCGTCGCTCTCGTCCGCTCGCGCAGGGGCTCGCCGTGATCCGGCCAGGTGACGCTCTAGGGCACGCCCGCCGCGAAGGCGACCGACCAGACCCGCGTTCCCGCCGCGGGGCGGAGCGTGATCGTGTGCGCCTCGTGGCGCGGGTGCGAGGTGAGCTCGTAGAGCCCGGCCCCGCCCAGGTCCAGGTCGGGGAGCGGCTCGCCGTCGAGCTCGAGCGCGACCGCCCCCGCGCCCTCGAAGGTCGCCGCCGCTTCCCCCGCGGCGTACTCGAGGCGGAGCTCCTCGCCGTCCTCGCCGGCCGTCCAGGGGCGCTCCCATGAGCCGCCCGGGAAGACCTCGGCGCTCGGCGGCATCACCCGCGCGCCGGGCCCGTCGGTGGGCCGCAGCGGTGCCAGCGGCTCCGGCAGTTGCCGGAGCGCGTCGAGCTCCCGCAGCTCAGCCTGGATCGCCTCCTCGGTGCCGAGGTATTCGCCCTCGCCGAAGTGGGCCCAGCTCAGCGCCCCTCCGGTCGACCAGAGGAACAGGCTCGGCCAGCCCTCGCAGCCGTAGGCGAACCACAGATCCCGCTCGGCGTCGATCGCGACCGGAAACGAGATGCCCAGCCGCTCGAGGCCGGCTCGCACCGGCCCCGGCTCTGCCCCGAACGGGAAGCGCGGCGCCTGGACGCCGATCACGCTCAGTCCCGCCTCGCGGTAGCGGCGGTGCCACTGCTCGACGTAGGGGAGGGTGCGGACGCTGTTCAGCTGGGCGAAGTCGAGGAAGTGGACGAGCGCCGGCCCGCCCGCGGTCAGCGCCGGCATCGAGTCCGGCTCGGCGCCGATCCAGGCGATCCCGGCCGGCAGGTCGGGGGCGGCGATGTTGGCGCGGGCTGGTCGCACCGCGCGAAGTTATCCTGGCGGGCCCGCGATGAGCTTCCTGCCCTACGTGCCGTTCGCGCACGCACTCGTCGCCAAGCAGGACCTGCCGATCCCGGCCTGGCTCTTCGCCTGGGCGGCGTCGATCGTCCTCATCGTCTCCTTCTTCGCCCTCTCGGCGGCCTGGCGCAAGCCGAAATTCGAGGACGAACGCTGGCGGCCCGCGGCCGGCTGGCTGCCGACCGCCCTACTCAGCCCGGCGCTGCAGGTCCTCTGCGGGGCCCTGGGCGTCTTCCTGCTCGGGGTCGCCGCCTACAGCGGCATCCACGGCACCGAAGCCCCTGACCGCAACTTCGCGATCACCTTCCTCTTCGTCACCGCCTGGCTCGGCTTCCCCTTCTTCTCGGCCTTCCTCGGCGACATCTTCCGCTTCTTCAACCCGTGGCGGGCGATCGGCCGGGTCGCCGGCGGCGGCTTCCGCCTGATCGCCGGTCAGCGCGCCGCCCACCTCCGCTACCCGGACCGGCTCGGCCGCTGGCCCGCCGCGGTCGGCCTCCTCGCCTTCGTCTGGCTCGAGGTCGTCTACGGCTCCAGCGGCGGCGTCTCGGTCGGCCTCGACCCGCACGCGGCGGGCGTCGCGGCCCTCGTCTACAGCGCCTACACGCTGGCGATGATGGCCCTGTTCGGGGTCGAGGAATGGTGCCGCCGTGGCGAGACCTTCGCGGTCTTCTTCGGGATGTTCGCCCAGCTGGCGCCGTTCGGGGTCAGGGACGGGCGGATCGGCCGCCGCCGGCCGCTGGCGGCGGCTACCCACTGGGCGACGGTGCCGGGCTCGGCCGCCGTCGTCCTCGCCTCGATCGCGACCACCAGCTTCGACGGGGCCCAGGACGGAGCCCTCAAAGCGGCGATCCAGAACACGATGGAAGCGGCCGAAAAGATCGGCCTCAGCCCGCTCGACGCCCTCCGCTGGACCGACACGGCATACCTGCTCGTGACCTTCGCCGGGGTCGCGATCATCTACGCGCTCGGGGTCCGCGGGATGCGCTCGGTGCCGGGCGCGCCGCCCTACAAGACCCTGTTCCGGGGGTTCGCCCATACCCTGATCCCGATCGCCCTCGCCTACCTCGTCGCCCACTACTTCAGCCTCTTCGTCTACCAGGAGCAGGCCCAGTTCACCTACCTGCTCTCCGACCCGCTGGGGACCGCGACCACCGACCTCTTCGGCACCGCCGAAGCCGGGATCGACTTCAAGTTGCTCAGCCCCAACCTGATCTGGTACGTCCAGGTCGCCTCGCTGGTCGCCGGGCACGTCCTCGGCCTCACCCTCGCCCACGACCGGGCGCTGGTCTACTGGAAGGACTATCGCCGCGCCTCGCGCTCGCAGTACTGGATGCTGGCGGTGATGGTCGCCTTCACCTGCTTCGGCCTCTACCTGCTCTCGGTGGGGAACGGATGACGGCCGCGGCCCATATCCTCGCCCTGCCGCTGGCCCACATCGGCCACTGGCTCTGGGTCTTCTACCTGATCCCGGTCCTGATCGTGGTCGGCGGGATCATCCACACCACCCGCGCCGACAAGCGCCGCAAGAAGGACGGACGGGGGCACTGAGTCGAGTTCGCGGTTGGCGTCGCCATTCGCCGCCAACCGCGGACTCGACGGAGAGCGCTAGAGGATCTCTGCGAGGCGACGCTCGAGCGCGGCGGAGACCTCGTCCCGGACCGGGCCCTCGGCCAGCCGTTCGACCAGCGACTCGAGGAAGCCTTCGATGATCAGCCGCTTCGCCACCGCCTGGTCGAGGCCGCGGGCGGTGAGGTAGAAGAGCTGGTCCCTGTCGACCTGGGCGATCGCCGCCGCGTGGGTGCAGCGGACGTCGTCGGCGAGGATCTCGAGGCCGGGGATCGCGTCGGCGTGGGCGTCGGTCGAGAGCAGCAGGTTGCGGCTCTCCTGGAAGGCATCGGTCTGCTGCGCCCCCGGGTCGACCTTGATCATCCCGCGCCAGACGGCGGTCGAGCGGGCGGCGAGGACGCCGCGGAAGGCGAGGTCTGAGTTGGTGTTCGGTGCCGCGTGCTCCTGGGTGGTGTCGTAGTCGAGGTGCTGGCCGGGGCCGCCGGCGTAGCCGCCGGTGACCCGCGCCTCCGACCCCTGGCCGGCGAGCTTGGTCTCCATCCGCACCTTGCCGTTGCCGGAGCCGAAGCCGAGCGCCGCCCAGTCGAGGCGGGCGTCGCGCTCCACCTGGGCGCGCTGGGTGGCGAAGATCCAGGCCTTCTCGGAGACGTCCTGGGTGTTGACGTAGCGCAGGGTGGCGCCGTCGCCGACGCTCAGCTCGACCACCGAGTTGAGCACCCCGTCGACCTCGTCCGAAGGCGAGGACCAGTGCTCCCAGACCTCCGCCTCGGCGCCCTCCTCGAGCACCACCAGGGTGCGCCAGCTGAGGGCGCCGCCGTCGGCCTCGAGCGGGACCTCGATCCGCACCGGCTCGGTCAGCCTGACCCCGCGCGGGACAAGGACCAGGACCCCGTCCTGCCACTCAGCCTCGTTGCGGGCGACGAAGGGGTCCTCGATCGGGACCAGCGAGCCGAGCTTCTGGTGCAGCAGCTCCGAGTGGGTGGCGACCGCCTCGGCCAGCGAGACCACGGTCGCGCCCTCGGCGCCCCGCACCACCGGGGCGGCGCTCACGGTCGCGTAGGCGCCGAGATCGAGCCGCGCCAGGTCGGTGAATTCCCAGCCCTTCGACTTGTGATCGGGGAGGGGGAGGCTCTCGGTCAGAGAGGCGCCGCGCTGGCGCCTCTCCTCGAGCCAAGCGGGTTCAGTAGCTAGATTCGTCATTTCCGTTCTCTTGATCGGGTGATTTGGTGAGGGCGAGGGCGTCGCTGGCAAGGACGCAGGTGGAGACAGTGCTCTGCACGGCTCCACCGAGGACGCAGCCCGCGGCGTCCTCGGTCCCCCAAATCACCCGATCGAGCCCTCCATTTGCAGCTCGATAAGCCGGTTCAGCTCGACCGCGTACTCCATCGGCAGCTCCTTGGTCACAGGCTCGATGAAGCCGTTGACGATCATCTTCGAGGCCTCCTCCTCGTCGAGCCCGTGGGCCTGGAGGTAGAAGAGCTGCTCGTCGCCGATCTTCGAGACCGTCGCCTCGTGGCCGACGTCGGCGTCGTTCTCGTCGATCCGGATCGTCGGGTAGGTGTCCGAGCGCGAGTCCTCGTCGAGCAGGAGCGCGTCGCAGACGACTTTCGAGCGCGACTCGCTCGCCCCGTTGGCGACCTCGAGCAGGCCGCGGTAGGTCGCCCGGCCGCCGTCCTTGGAGATCGACTTGGAGAAGATCGACGACGAGGTCTTGGGGGCCCCGTGGATGATCTTGCCGCCGGCGTCCTGGTGCTGGCCGTCGCCGGCGAAGGCGATCGAGAGGATCTCGCCGTGGGCTTCGCGCCCGAGCAGGTAGATCGACGGGTACTTCATCGTCAGCTTCGAGCCGAGGTTGCAGTCGACCCACTCCATCGTCGCCTTTTCCTGCGCGATCGCGCGCTTGGTGACGAGGTTGTAGACGTTCTGCGACCAGTTCTGGACCGTCGTGTAACGGACCCGGGAGCTCGGCTTGCAGATGATCTCAACCACCGCCGAGTGCAGCGAGTCGGTCGAGTAAACCGGCGCCGTGCAGCCCTCGATGTAGTGGACGTCAGCGCCCTCCTCGGCGATGATCAGGGTCCGCTCGAACTGGCCCATGTTCTCGGTGTTGATCCGGAAGTAGGCCTGCAGCGGCATCTCGACGGTGACTCCGGCGGGGACGTAGACGAACGAGCCGCCCGACCAGACCGCCGAGTTCAGCGCCGCCAGTTTGTTGTCGTTGGGGGGGATCACCGTCGCCCAGTACTCCCGCACCAAGTCCTCGTGTTCGCGCAGCGCCGAGTCCATGTCGGTGAAGATCACGCCCTGGGCCTCGAGCTTCTCGTTGACCTGGTGGTAGACGACCTCGGACTCGTACTGGGCGCCGACCCCGGCGAGGAATTTCCGCTCCGCCTCGGGGATTCCGAGCCGGTCGAAGGTGTATTTGATGTCCTCCGGCACCTCGCTCCAGTCGCGCGAGTTGGTCTCGCTGGCACGGACGAAGTAGTGGATGTCTTCGAAGTCGATCTGGTCGAGGTCGCCGCCCCAGTTGGGGGTCGGTCGCTGTTCGAAGTGTTCGAGCGCCTTCAGCCGGAAGTCGCGCATCCACTGCGGCTCGTCCTTGAACTCGGAGATCGTTTCGACGACTTCGCGGGAAAGCCCCTTCGGGGCTTTGTAGGCGTAGCCGGTCTCGGGATCGTTGAAGCCGAACTTCTCCTTGTAGTCGGCGTTGATGCCGGCCAGCTCTCGTTTCTCGGCAAGGACCTCGGGAGTTGCCATGGTCTAGGAGACCTCCAGGGTGATCGTGTCGCCTTCGACGGCGACGGGGAAGGTTTGAACCGGCTGGAAGGCGGGGAGCGTCTTCGGCCTGCCGGTGGTGAGGTCGAAGAGCGAGCCGTGGCGCGGGCACTCGACGGTGCAGGCGGCGGGGTCGAACTCTCCCTCGGCGAGCGGGCCGTCGTCGTGCGAGCAGCGGTCCTCGATCGCATAGAGGACGCCGTCGCAGTTGAAGACGCCGATCTTGCGACCGTCGAACTCCACCAGGCGCCTCTCACCGGCGCCGAGCTCGGCGGTCGGACAGACGGAGATCTTGGTTCCTGCGGTTTCGGTCAAGGGAGAGATGCCTTCCCCCCGCTGCCAGTTGCGGGGTTGGTTAGTGCCGGATGAGACTTAATCCTACTTCTACGGTCGGATTTTAGCGGCGCGGCCCTCCCGGCCAGGTGGCGCCCCACCGGAACGCCGGATTTTCACAACGGAGCGATGATTTTGGTTGCCTCGTCTGGTCTGATGGAGAAAGGACCTTTCGAACAGAGGAGCGAGAGATGAGCACCAGGACCAGCTACGACCCAGGCACCCCCTGCTGGGTCGAACTCAGCGGTACCCCGGACGTCGACGCCAGCGCCGCCTTCTACGGCGCCGTGCTCGGCTGGGAGATCCCAGAGCTGCCGAATTCCGCGGAACTGGGCGGCTACCGGCGGGCGAAAAAGGACGGCCAGGACGTCGCCGGTGTCTCGCCGCCGATGCAGGAGGGCCAGCCCTGCGTCTGGGCCACCTACGTCTCTGTCGCCGACGCCGACGCCGCCGTCGCCAGGGCTGGTGAGGCGGGCGGCCAGACGATCGCCCCGGTGATGGACGTGATGGGCCTCGGCAAGATGGCCGTCCTCAGCGACCCGACCGGGGCCGTGATCGGGGTCTGGGAGCCGGGCAGCTTCGCCGGCGCCGAGCTCGTCAACGACGACGGCGGCTTCGGCTGGAACGAGCTCGGCACCCGCGACGTCGGCGCCGCCCGCGAGTTCTACGGCGCCGTCTTCGACTGGTCGGTCGAAGACCAGGACATGGGCGAGATGGGGACGTACCACCTGTGGAAGGACGGCGACGACATTCGCGGCGGGATGATGGACATCACCGGCCGGGTGCCCGACGAGGTTCCGTCGCACTGGATGGTCTACTTCACCGTTCCCGACGCCGACGCGGCGGTGGAGACGGCGAAGTCGAGCGGCGGCCAGATCGCCTTCGGGCCCGAGGACATCCCCGAGGTCGGCCGCTTCGCGATCGTCCAGGACCCGCACGGCGCCACCTTCGCGGTGATGGCGCCAACCGAGGAGACCCGCAGGAACGCTCCGTAGCTCCGAGCGGCGGCCCCGAGCCGGCGGCGGCGTTCGGCTAGAGCGCCGCCGCTTCCGACGGGTCGCCGACCTCGCCCTCGTCCTCCCATTCGGCCGGCTTGCCGAGCGAGGCGGACTTGATCACCTTGAGGCCGAGCATCGCGCACTTCATCCGCGTCGCCGAGATCTCGATCCCGAGCAGCTCGAGGACGTAGTCCTTTGGCAGCCGCAGCAGCTCCTCGCGGCTCATCCCGATCAGCTCGTCGGTGAGCAGCGAGGTGGCGGCGGTGGAGATCGCGCAGCCGCGGCCCTCGAAGGCGACCTCGGCCACCCGGTCGTCCTCGTCGAGGCGGATCGTCACCCGCTGTTCGTCGCCGCAGAACGGATTCGTGTCCTCGTACTCGAGGTCCGGGTGCTCGAGCGCGCCGAAGTTGTGCGGGCGCTTGTAGTGCTCGAGGATCTGGTCGCGATAAAGGTCGTCCATGCCAACGAGGCTAGCGAAGGCGCCCGTTGGCGGTTGGACGTCGCGTCGTCGCGCCGGCCTGTCTGCCGCAGCCCCACCGCCCGTCTGCCGCAGCCCCACCGCCCATCTGTCAACACCCCCGACCCTAGAAACCGCCAAAGGGGACGGGGTGCCTCCCCCCGCTTGCTGGGTTTTTCGCTGGGGAGTGCAGCG